>DATIGP010000184.1:0-12414 GCA_035454625.1 Nitrospira sp. | reverse complement strand
ATGCGGAACCAGCCCGAGGATGATGGCCGGAGCATGGCTGCGCGGCGTTTCCAGGAACGCTTGGGAGCCGATCAACATGCCGATGTAGAGCAAGATCGGCGCGATGGCCACGACCGGGATCAACGCCATCATGACTGAAATAATGCCGAACCAGGCTAAGAAGATTACCAGTATGCCTGTCGCAGCGGAATAACCGATGCGACCACCGATCGCTTTCCAGCCCGGCTGACCGATGTAGACGGCGAGGATGAAGGGATTCCCCATCAGGCAGCCGATCAAGCTGATGATGCCGTCGGCGGTGAGCACGCGGGTGGTCGGAAAGCTGTCGCCGGCCGCTGCGGCGCTTTCGACATTGTCGACGGCTTCCACCAGATCGTAGATACCGAACGGGATGGCGGTGACCAAGATGACGCTCAGATATTCAAAACCGGCGAACACGTGGCCGAGGGCGGGAATCGGAACCGAGAAACCGAAATTCGAGAACGAGCCCATCATCTTGTCCAGGCTCATGCCGCCATAGTTCAGGCCCAAGAGAGTCGAGCCCCAGGCAATCAGCGTGCCCACGGCAATCGCCACCAGGCCAGCAGGGATGCCCTTGAAGTAACGCACACCGCCCAGCCAGCTGACCATGATGATCGCGAAGCAGATGAGCCCGATCAGCGGCGTCATGAACATTTCCAGGGCCGGACGCATGGAAATAAACGCGATCGAAACTCCGGCCAGTGTGCCGAGCAGTGCTGCGCGCGGGGTGACTTTGCGTATCCAGGGTGCGATGAAACCGCCGATCATGAGGACGAAGCTCTGAACGAACACCCAGGTCAGGCCGGCTTCCCACCCCTTGATCGGATCCCCCGTTTGCAGCGTAATCGGCAGCATGATCACGAACACCACCACGAACATGTGCGGCACACTGGTGCCGGAGGGCAGCGCGGTGACATCGTTGCGCCCGGTAGTTCTGGCCAGTCGGTAGGCGAGCCATGCGTAGTACATGGTGCTCATGAACAGCATAAGGCCGCAGGCCGGAAGAATGCGGCCGAAGACGAGACTGTCCGGCATCTTCAGCACGAATCGGAGCAGGCCGGTGAGCACCAACAGGTTGAGTAAGATGTTGGTGCCGAATCCGAACAAGGCATTCCAATCTCCAGGTACCCAAATGGCGGGCTTGCTGGCGGTCATAGTCGCCTCCTTCTCAAGTTGCGCGCGCGAGTACGCGTGACATCGACCTCGTACAAAGCGTCCCCGCGATCGCCGGCTTCCGTGGTGATTTCGGGTCGACGTTGATCGAGACTTTTGGACGGATAGGACTGGACGCGATGCCCTGGCTGATTTCGGTTTTTGGAACGAAGGCGTCGGTGATCCTGTTGCATCAGTGCTGCCTCATCACTGGACGCAGGACGATGCGAAGCGGCACGTTCGTGAGGACCTGCTTTACTGAAGAGAGCCGGAATTATAGGTTCCGCCCATGAGAAAGGCTAGAGCGGTCTGAGTAGAAATTCTGAGCGCACACGTCATACCTGCCGCCGCTTCATTTTTTTCCGGCCACATCACGACAACGCAGCGTCAATCCAGCTTCTATTCGCTTGACCGTCTGCAGAATGTGCGAACCTTTCGTTGACGCCTCTATTCTCGGTTGTGTATAACCAAATGCACATTGAGATTTCTCAGAGGATCGTATGTACGCACGCGAATTTCATGACGGTGCAAAAGATGGATTGGAAGCGCTCGAACCGCTGGATCCCGACAAGATCGCCTCGTTCAGCGATTTGCTCGAGGCCATGGGCAAAACTGCGTTCGGAGGACGGCATGTCGGCAAGGCGTTCGACGTGCTATGGGCGATGATCGAAGATCCGGACTGTCACGTCGTGATGACGTTGTCCGGAGCGATGACGATCGCCAAGATGGGCAAGATCATCACCAAGATGATTGATGAAGGAATGGTGCAATGCATCGTCTCCACCGGAGCGTTGATGGCTCATGGTCTCAGTGAGTCGGTCGGCAAGACGCATTATCGACACGATCCTTCGATGAGCGACGAAGAGCTCTTTCGAAAAGGATACAATCGCGTCTACGACACGCTGGAAATGGAAGCGAACTTGAATTACGTCGAGCATGTCGTCGCGCAGACGTTGAAGCGCCTGAACCATGATCGGCCGCTTTCTTCGGAAGTTCTCACGCGAGAGCTCGGAAAGACGTTGGCGGAGGAGTTAGACGGCGACGGAATTCTGAAAAGCGCCTACTTGAAAAAGGTCCCGGTCTATATCCCGGCGTTCACCGATTCGGAAGTGGGGCTGGATATGGGAACCTGGGCGATGGCTCGGGAGATCGATCAAGCCCGATCTCGGGCCGGGCACGGAAAAGATCTGGACATTTTGCGTGCGATCCATCAATCCTATCCCTCGTTCAATCCATATTTGGACCTCAACAGCTACGCCGACCATGTTCTTTCCGCTAAACGACTCGGCATTTTCACCATTGGAGGAGGAGTTCCGCGGAACTGGGCGCAACAGGTCGGTCCGTACATTGAAATCGGCAATCTTCGATTGGGACTGAACGTCAAGCCGCCTCGGTTTCACTACGGGGTGAGAATTTGCCCCGAACCGGACTACTGGGGAGGGCTCAGCGGCTGTACGTATCAGGAAGGACTTTCGTGGGGAAAATTTGTGACACCGAAGGACGGTGGGCGGTTCGCGGAAGTACTGAGCGATGCGACGGTCGTGTGGCCCTTGCTGATGATGGGGGTTCTCGAGCGCAAAAAAATCGGGGCCGTGCATCGATCATGAAAAAGATGGTCCGATCACTGCTGGTTCAGCTGCTTGTCTTCGGTGGGCTCGCGTGGGGTGCTCATGACTCGGTCGCAGGCGCGCTGGAAGCCGATGTCCGCATGAGAGGGCTTGCGACCGCGCCGGTCACGCTCATCGAATATTCCGATTTTACATGCGGCTATTGCCTGAAGTTTTTTAAGGATACGTGGCCGCGGATTCAGGCTCGCTACGTCGATACCGGAAAAGTGCGATTTTTTTACAAGGATTATCCCCGGGCCGATCAGGGGCCGGGAGTCGATGCCGCCTCGGCGGCACGGTGTGCGGGTGCCCAAGGCAAGTATTGGGGAATGCATGATCGGCTGTTTGCCGCGGGCGGTCGGTTGGAGAGGCAGGTGTACCTCAAGCATGCCGTCGCGCTCGGCTTGGACCAGGGAGCGTTTGAACGCTGTATGAACGACGGGCGGTTTACACAGGTGATTTTCGAAGATCGCCAGGAAGCCAACCAGTGGGGGTTTCACGGAACGCCCGGGTTCATCCTTATGCGGACGTCCGCCGAGCCGACGGAGAAGGAACCGGCCGTTGCGATTCCCGGAGCATTTCCCTTCGAGAAGTTTGCAGAGGAAATCGATCGACTGCTGGCGAGCGACAAAAAATAGTCGAGTTTCGCCGAGCGGGTGAGTCTTTGCGCAGGAGGTTGACATCCTGCACCAGGTGCGATAGTCCTCTTCATCGATAAAGGTGGGGTGTCCATATGGCTTTGATGCAATCGTTTTGGCCCGTCTCCCATCGCGATGACGACTTCTGGGTCTGCATGTCATGCCTCACGGAAGTCTTCTACCGGAAAGTCCCGATGCCGGACTGTCCGTCTTGTCATGGAGTGTCGACCTACGAGGGATTTACCTTGGAGGCAATCCGCGATTGGGGCACGGAAGAATTGATCGCCAAGGCCGTCGCCGCGCAAGAAGCGGCCACGGTTGTCCAGCCTGCCCCTGAAACCGCCGCGCCGGTTGAAGCGGCGGATTAACGCCAACCTCATCAATAGACTCCGGTGAGTCTTCAGTGCAGGAATCCCGTCCATTCCTCGTTCATGGTCAATGGAAATCAGGAGAGCTCTCGTCCCCTGTCGTTGATCCCTTCACCGGGAAACTCGTCGCCCAGGTCACCCAAGCGACCGAATCGGATGTCGACGAGGCCATCGCGTCTACGTCCGGCGCGGCTGCGACGATGGCGCAGCTCCCGGCACATGCCAAATACGATATGCTCCAACAGGTCGCCGCCCTGCTCTATCGGCGCCGGGATGAATTTTCCCGGGCCATCACGGCTGAGGCGGGGAAGCCGATCACCGACGCGAAGCGTGAGGTGAGCCGGGCCATTCAAACGTTTACCGTGGCGGCTGAAGAAGCGCGACGTATTCCGGGAGAAGTGATCCCTCTCGACTGGACACCCGGCTCCGATCACCACCTCGGCCTGCTGCGTCGATTCCCGATCGGCCCCATTCTCGGCATCACGCCCTTCAACTTTCCGCTGAATCTTGTGGCCCACAAAGTGGCGCCTGCGCTCGCGGCCGGCAACCCGATTCTCATCAAGCCGGCCCCTCAAACGCCGTTAACGGCTCTCCTTTTAGGGGAAGTGGCCATGGAGGCGGGATTTCCTCCTGGAGGGCTCAATGTAGTGCCGTGCGATAACAGCCTCGCCGAGCGAATGGTCGCCGATCCACGATTCAAGTTGCTGAGCTTCACCGGCAGTGCCTCGGTAGGATGGATGCTGAAGGCCAAATGTGGAAAGAAGAAGGTCACGCTCGAACTGGGGGGCAACGCCGGCGTGGTCATCGAGTCCGATGCCGATCTCGAGCTCGCGGCCCAGCGCTGCGCGGCGGGAGGATTCGGCTACGCCGGCCAGACGTGCATTTCGGTGCAGCGGGTTTTCGTTCACCATTCGATCGCGGATGTGTTTACGACCAAGTTACTCATGCACGTCGCGCGGTTGAAACTGGGAGATCCGGCCGACGAGACGACGACCATCGGTCCCCTGATCGATCAGGCGGCCGCTCAGCGGGTGGAGGGCTGGATCGGCGAAGCCGTCGCGGACGGAGCGCGGGTGTTGTTGGGCGGGAAGCGGAAGGGATCGCTTGTTGAGGCGACGGTGTTGTCGAACGTCAGGCCCGACATGAAGGTCTCATGCAAGGAGGTGTTCGGCCCGGTCGTCACCGTCACGCCGTATCGGCAGCTCAGCGAAGCGGTCGCGCTGCTCAATCTATCGGATTACGGATTGCAGGCCGGCATCTTCACGCAGGACATCAACAAGATTTTTTATGCCTTTCGCCATGTGGAAGTCGGAGCCGTGCTGGCGAATGAAATTCCGACATTCCGGGCCGACCACATGCCGTACGGTGGGGTGAAAGACTCCGGCTTGGGACGCGAGGGAGTCCGTGCGGCGATTGAAGATATGACGGAGCCACGGATGCTGATTTTAAATTTGAAAGATCCACCTCAAGTACAAGAAAAAAGTGTCTAGCGGATATTGCGAAGCCACTCCAATCTTGCTACAACAAGCGCCCGACACTGCCGTGGATCTGGTCCGGTTTGTTTGCCTGGCTGGCCTCTTGGGATCACGTCACCAAACAACTTCCGAACAACCAGCACGATCGATGATCTGACGAAAGGGGAGATGATGGTACCTACGCATATGTTTCTCACCCGTGGGGTGGGGATCCATAAGGAAAAGCTGGCCTCCTTCGAAGAAGCGTTGCGCAGCGCCGGTGTGGCGTACTGCAACTTGGTCAGCGTGTCGTCGATCCTGCCGCCTCACTGTAAAATCATCCCCCGCAAGCGCGGTGAGAAGCTCCTGAAGCCCGGTGAAATCACGTTTTGCGTCATGGCGCGTTCGGAGACGAACGAGCGGAACCAGCTCATCTCGGCTTCCGTGGGCCTGGCGAAGCCAACCGATCTCGGCACATACGGCTATCTGTCGGAGCACCATGCCCATGGCGAAACAGATGAGGAGACGGGAGAGTATACGGAAGATCTCGCCGCGCAAATGCTCGCGACGACCTTAGGTGTCGAGTTCGATCCGAACGTTGCCTGGAAAGAGCGGGAGCAGGTGTTCAAAATGGGCGGGAAAATCGTGAAGACGCTGAACATCACCCAGTCGGCAGTCGGGAAGAAGGGCAAGTGGACGACGGTCATCGCACTGGCCGTGTTCATTCCTCCGGAAAACGTGCCCACCCGTGGTCGCCGGTAGGTGCCTGGTGGCCGCGGCCCGGATCGATAGGCCTCAGTTGCTTCCCGGGCAAAGGGAAGACAGCACATGACGCTTCCTGCCGGTTGGGAGGGGCCGAACGGCAATTTTCTGGGGATCGAAGAACCTTGGTGTCATCCCGATCAAGCCGGGGTGTATGTGCTGCCCGCTCCCTACGAACATACCTCAAGCTATGTCGCGGGGTCGGATCGAGGACCATCCGCCATTCTCGAAGCCTCTGCTCAGGTCGAATTTTACGACGAACAACTCGGGTATGAAACGTTTCGAGAATGGGGCGGGATCGCGACGGCTTCGCCGTTGGATCTCAAAGGGGAGGTCGACCGAGCGGCGGTCGATGCCATCGAAGCGTTTGTGTCCCAGCATGTGGGTACCGGACGGTTCCTCATCACGCTGACGGGCGAACACACCGGGGCATTAGGCGCGATCCGGGCCCATGCGAAGCGATACCCGCAGATGACGGTCGTCCAGATCGACGCCCACGGAGACTTGCGGGATGCCTATCAAGGCAATCCGTTCAGCCACGCCAGCGTGATGGCGCGCGTGGTGGATGATGGTTTAGCGCTTGTGCAGGTGGGTATTCGATCGATCAGCCCGGAAGAAAGGGCTCGTATCGACTCGATGGACCGAATCCGGACGTTCTTTGCGGCAACGATCCTTGATCCATCCGGGCCGTACGAAGGCAAAGCATCGAACTGGATCCCTGACGTGGTGGCGGCCTGTCGAACGCCGGTGTACCTGACATTCGACTGTGATGGCTTGGATGCGTCCATCGTTCCCGCCTTGGGCACTCCCGAGCCGGGTGGGCTCGGGTGGTACGATACCCTCAATCTCATCACGGCTTTAGCCAACGGGCCCGGCATCGTCGGCATGGATGTCAGCGAGATCGCTCCCATCGAAGGATTCGTGGCGCCGCAATTTTCCATCGCGCGGCTGATCTATCGTATACTCGGTCGGGTCAGGGCCGGCCGTCGCGTACATTAACGATCAGCATCACAGGTCCCTCGTTTCATCTTCTCGTGGCTCAGACCATCCGCATCAATAAATTCTTCACCGAGCAGGGGATCTGTTCTCGGCGCGAGGCCGACCATTTAATCGAGTCTGGTGTCATCACGATCAACGGTCGGGTGGCGAAACTCGGCGATCATGTGGAGCCGACGGACGTCATTGCCCGGGCGGGACAAGTGATACCCTGGGGCAAGGCGGCTCTCTATATCAAGTATCATAAGCCGGTCGGCGTCACGACGACGAGCGAGTCGCACATTCCTCGGAACATCATTGCTGAAATCGGCCATCCGGAACGGATTTTCCCGATCGGGCGGTTGGACAAGGATTCATCCGGCCTTATCTTGCTGACCAACGACGGCAATATCGTGAACGAGATTCTCCGTGCCGAATTCGGCCATGAGCGAGAGTACCTCGTGCAGGTCCATCGCCCGTTCGACCAATCGTTCCTGGACAACATGGCCGGCGGAGTCGTCATTCTCGGAAGCGTCACGAGGCCCTGTCGGATGACGCGCGTCGGGCGTGATCAGTTTCGCATCATCCTGACGGAAGGACGAAACCGGCAGATCAGGCGGATGTGTCAAGCGCTGGGCTACCGGGTGATCAAACTTCATCGCACGAGGATCATGCACATCACCCTAGAGGGGGTAGACGTTGGACAGTGGAGAGAGCTCACGAATCATGAGCGCGAGCAGCTGCTGAAAGCCGTAGGGAAATCTAGGAACGGATCGTCTGCTTCCGACAGAAGCGAAAACTGACGGTTAGCTGAGCAGCTCGCGACGGGCGGTGCGGACGAGTGCGAGAACGGCAGGGTGTTTCAGCCGCCGTTCGACGGTGATCGCGTAGAAATGCTGCTTGAGCTGGTCCAGCTGTCCGACCACTTGCACCCGATATTGGCGGCAGATCTCCTTCTCGATCACCGACGCGCCGGGGAAGATCCCATGACCGTCCTGGCCGAACGCTTTCAAGGTCGCGCTGTCGTCGAACTCCCCGACGATGTTGGGCTGCAGCCCGTTGTTCACCAGCCATTGGTCCAACAGCCGCCGAAGCATGGCGTTCGAGGTCGGAAGGAGCAACGGTGCGTCGCGAAGCGATTCGGGAAATCCTCGTCGGTACTGGGCAGCCAGCTTGGCCGTGGCAAACAGCATCACCCCCGATTCCCCTAAGGGGTGGTTGTACATATGTTCTTTGATGCTGGGCGGGGTCGGTGTATCGGCGATCACCAGGTCCGACCGATGGGCGGCCAGATCGGTGAGGAGTTGATGCAATTTATCTTCGTTGCAGATCAACCGTGTCGGCCGATACAGCTTCAGGGCCGATTTGAGGAGCTGCGTCGCCAGCGGTTTCGGCACGGCGTCCGCGATGCCGACGACCAGCCGGGCAGGATGCCCATTGCCGTGCCCCTTCACGGTGTTCATCAGTTCTTGCCCGGTCGCGAAGATGTCCTCCGCGTATTTGAACACGAGCTGACCCATCTCCGTCAGCGCCAGGCGGCGGCCGGTTCGTATGAATAACTTTTCTCCGAGCGTATTTTCCAACAGGTGGATTTGTCCGCTGATCGTGGGCTGCGCCAGACGGAGCTCTTCGCAGGCTTTCGTCACGGTCCCGTGCTTGGCGACGGACCAGAAATAGAGCAGGTGATGATAGTTCAGCCAATCCATATGGCCCTAGGCCGCAAAGTAAGGAGGTCACTATACATCGGATTAGCCGATAACTCCAATCCGTTTTATCTATTTTGAAAAACAAGCAGGAGATTGCTAGTGTGTGCGCCGTCCGCCACTTGATGTGAAAGGAGCATCCCTCATGATTGCTCTGGTATTGGCCATGGTGACCCTCTTGCCAATGACCGCACTGGCGGAACCGATTCAAGATTTCAGCGCATTGCAAGCGCAGTCCACTCGCACCGCTCCACTGACCATCGATGAAGTGCTGGCTCGCATCGAGTTGACGCACCCGCTGCTTCAGGCGACCGGAGCCGAGCGGTCGAAGGCCCGGGCGAAAATTTTAAAGGCGCTCGCAGCCTGGGAACCGACGTTCAAAAACAATACAGAGGTTGAACGGTATAACACGTGGAATCTCACGACGACGGCTCAGTTCATTCCGCATATGAATAATGGGGGATATAACGACACCAAACTCGAGGTCGGGCATCCCTGGGGCTTCCGGGTCCAAGGCGGGATCCGAAACGGCATAGGAGATCGCGTCAATCAGAACTTCACCGCGATTATCCCTGATCTAAAGCTTTTTTATCCTCAACAGCAACTCATCCTCGCCGGGTCGTTTCAGTTGCTGCGTGGCCTCATGATCAATGAAGAGTTCGCCGCGTTTCAGCAGGCCGAACTCGCGGGTCCGCGGGCCGAGATCAAGGTCGCGCAGAAACGGCAGGACCTCTATCTCGCCGGGGCCGTGCAGTACTGGGATTGGCAGGTCGCCGTCAAACAGGCCGAGATCGTGAAGCGCACCTTGGCCGTTGCCGAAGATCGACTCATCCAAGTGGAAGGGTTGGCCAAGGGGGGGAGGGTCGCGCCGCTCGATGTCATTGAGGCGAACCAAGAGGTTCAGAGGCGGCGGGAGGCCGCGATCGCCGTGCAACGGAAGGTAGAGTATGAGCAGTACAAGCTCTCGCTCTTCCTTTGGGATAAGGGCGAGCCGGTGACGCCCCGACCGGAATGGGCGCCGGAATTCCAGGGCGAAACGCCGCTCCCGACTGAAGACGAGGTCGCGGCCTATAAGACAGAGGCGAAAGAAGATCGGCCGGAAGTGCGGGACCTCTACATCGAAGCCAAGATAAACAATATCGACATCAAGCTCGCCAAGAACAAACTGCTCCCGAAGATGGTTCTTGAAGGGGGGCCGACCGACGGTGCCACGGACTGGATCGTGGGCATCGGCTACCGAACCGGGCTTCACTTCGACATGCCGCTGTTCCAGCGGGAAGCGCGTGGGAAGATCATGGCCGCGGAAGTGGGCCAGCAGCAATTGATGCTGAAACAGCAATATACCGAGCAACAAGTCAGCTTCGACGTGGACAACTGGCTCTCGGCGATCGTGCGGGCCAGAGACCGGGTGACCGCGGCGACGGAAGCCCTGCGGTTGGCCAAGACGTTGGAGGAGGGAGAACGGACCCGGTTCAACATGGGAGCCACCACCGTCCTCTTTGTAAACCTCCGTGAGCGCAACGTGGTGGAATCGGCCTATCAGCTCTATCGGGCGCAGGCCGACTACGCCGTGGCGCGAGGAGGGATGCTGTGGGCAAGGGGTCTGCTGTCGAAGCCCTGGCCGACGGAGTCCTTGACGAAATATGGCAATCCGACGACCGCGGCGGGCATGAACGGCTTCAAACAACCGGGCCGCGATTGATCCGGCGCAAGGAGTATCCTTCGATGGCCGCTCTACTGTTCGTGATTCTGATCCTGCTTCCCGTGACGACGCTGGGGCAGCCGGTGCATGATTCAAGTGTGTTGAAAGCCCAATCCGCCCGCACCGAGCCATTGACCATCAGCGAAGTGCTCGCCAGAATTGAGCTGACCCATCCGCTGCTTCGGGCGACCGGGCTCGAGCGAATGGAGGCCCGGGCGAAAATTCTAAAGGCGCTCGGCGCTTGGGAGCCGACGTTCAAAAACATTACACAGGCCAATCGTATTCAAGCTTATAACTTCCTGATTCCCAACATAGTGGCTACGGGGGGATTCAACGACACCAAGCTCGAGGTCGGGCATCCCTATGGCTTCCGGATCCATGCCGGGATTCGCAACGGCTTTGGGGATCGGCAAATTACTGCGGATGTTACTGAAGCGACTGGAGCGCAAGGTTTAGAAGCAGGGACGATTGGTTTTATCCCTGACCCGTTTGGCTACTATCCTCTGCAGCAAATGATCTTCGGCGGGGAGGTCCATCTGTTGCGCGGCTTCATGATGAACGACGAATTCGCCGATTTTCAAAAGGCCGAACTCGCAGGGCCTCAGGCCGAGGTCCACGTCGCCCAAAAGCGACAGGACCTGTACCTCGCCGGCGCCGTCCAATATTGGGACTGGCAGGTGGCCGTGAAGCAGGCAGAAGTGCAGAAACGGACATTGGCCGTCGCGGAAGAACGGCTTCAACAGGTGCAAGGTCTCGCCAAGGGCGGGAAGGCCGCGCCGCTCGATGTGATTGAGGCGAACCAAGAGGTTCAGGACAGACGAGAGGCAGCCATCGCCGCGCAACGAAGGGTGGAGTATGAGCAGTATAAACTGTCCCTCTTTCTCTGGGAGGGCGGTGAGCCGGTGACCCCACGACCGGAGTGGGCGCCGGAGTTCCAGGGTGAGACGCCCTTGCCGACCGCGGAGGAAATCGCCGCCTACAAGGTCGCGGCGAAAGAAGATCGCCCGGAGGTACGGAACCTCTACATCGAAGCCAAGATGAACAATATCGATCTCAAGCTTGCCAAGAACTACCTCCTCCCGACGTTTGATTTTAATGGGGGACGAATGGATGCCCCCGCCGACTGGATCGTGGGGGTGGGGTATCGGTACGGAGCGCAGTTTGCGATGCCGCTGTTCCAGCGGGAAGGGCGTGGGAAGGTGATGGCCGCGGAGGCGGACCAGCAACAATTGGTCTTGAAACAGCTGTACACCGAACAACAAGTCAGCATCGACGTGGACAACTGGCTCTCGGCGATTGTGCGGGCCAGAGACCGGGTGAAAGCGGCGACGGAAGCCCTGCGAATGGCCAAGACGCTGGAGGAGGGCGAACGCACACGCTTCAACATGGGGTCGAGCAGCGTGCTCTTCGTCAACGTCCGCGAGCGTAACGTCGTGAATATGGCCTACCAACTGTATCGGGCGCAAGCCGACTATGCCGTGTCGCGTGGCGGAATGTTGTGGGCCAAGGGAGCCTTGTCGAAGCCGTGGCCCGAGAGCGAGTTGGCCAAGTACGGGAACCCTCTGACGGCGGCGGGCATGACCGGCTACAAGCAACCGGGACGCGATTAACCAGCAACCGAGGAGCATCATTCCTTGATCCTTCTATTGTTGTTCTCGTTGATGATGGTGCCGGTGACCGCATTGGCCCAACCGGTGCTCGATTCAAGCGTGTCGAAAGCGCAGTCCGCTCGCACCGCCCCCTTGACTATTGAAGAGGTGCTGGCCAGGATTGAGTTGACCCATCCGCTGCTTCGGGCAACCGGACTGGAACGGGCGCAGGCTCGGGCGAAAATCCTGAAAGCGCTGGGTGCGTGGGAGCCGAGGTTGCGGAACGAGGTCGAGGTTGACCGGTTTCAAACCTATAACCTTACGAATGCTTCAGGCGTGCCGAATACCCAGACCGGTGGCTATAGCGATACCATGCTCAAGATCGGGCACCCCTATGGACTCGAGATTTTCGGCGGTATCCGTAACGGCTTTGGGGATTGTAC
>DATIGP010000183.1:0-3857 GCA_035454625.1 Nitrospira sp. | reverse complement strand
GAGACTCCTCGCCGAGCCGTCCGGTGGCCTATTTCCACGGCTGCGCCGCCAACTATTTCGACGACGGGGTAGGAGATGCCGTCATCGAGGTGTTGAAGAAACATGGGGCTGAGCCGGCTCTGCCGCTTCAACGTTGCTCGGGGACACCGATCCAAACCTATGGACATGTGGAACTTGCACGCGAGGGAGCGCGATTCAATATGAAATCCTTCGCCCCCTACGAAACGGTCGTGACCGGCTGTGCCTCCTGTACGCTGATGCTGAAAGACTATCCCGCATTCTTTCCGGACGGCATCGAGCGGCGGCAAGCAGAAGACCTCGCCAAAAAAGTCGTCCATATTTCGGAATTCGTCGCGCGCGCTCCGCGGCACCCTCCTATGGCCAAGAGCGACGGGACGACGGCACGTGTGACCTATCACTCCTCCTGCCATCTGCGGGCAGCCGGGGTGACGAAGGAGCCGCGACTTGTGCTGTCGTCATTGCCCGGAGTCGATTTCGTCGAGATGCCGGATGCCGACCGTTGCGCAGGCGGGGCGGGCACCTATGTCATCAAAGACTACGCGACTTCGCAAAAGATCTTCGAGCGGAAAGCCTGCGCCATCACACAAACGGGAGCGGACGTGGTGGCGACGAGTTGTCCGGCCTGCATGATCCAGCTCAAGAACGGGGTGAAAGGATCGGTACAGGTCAAACATATCGCTCAGCTCCTTCAAGATTCCTATCAGGCGGCTGAACGTGAGAAGAGCTGAGTCCTTGTTCGCCGGTCGCATAGAGGAGAAACAGCCTTACGTGAAGCAAGATAGTCGGTTCACTGGTGGAGGGCTCGATGGTGTCGATCCAGATTTTCGGCCAGACCTTGCGCTCGGTAGTCGAAGAGAGCGATCTCGAAGTTCAGGTGACAGGCCCGACCACGGTCAAGCAGTTGATTGAAGCGAACCCCACACGACTGGGCGCCTTGCTTCGGTACATTACGAGCCGCGAAGCGCTTATTACGATCAACAAGAAGATCGGGTCGGAAGATTCCCCTGTTCGAGACGGCGACCTCGTCAAGATCTCATTTCAATCCCGCACGACCTACGACGGCACCCGCGACATTCCTACGTGATTCTTCACGTCTGCCGGCTGCTCGCCTCGTGCTGAAACCCGGCCATAGCAATTTTTTTTCCCGCGTCACCTTGCACCATCGCGCGTTACTTGAGAACATATTGCATACACTATGAGTGACCGGATCGGAGCAGAGGGAAAAGGAATGAGACGGGGCTGTTGGTCGTGGTGCCTCATCCTGCTATTGGCGGCTCTCACCGGCTGCTCACTGGCCACGACCTATCGTTACGCCGACCGAATCATCCTTTGGAAACTCGATCACTACTTCAACCTCAATCGTGATCAGCGTCATGATGTGGGACAGCGCCTCGCCCCTTTACTCGAGAGACATCGGCACGAGGCCCTTCCGCAGTATGAAACCTTCCTTCGCGAGGTCAGTCAGCGGGTCGAGCGGGGACTGACAGGTCCCGATGTCGAGTGGGCCTATGCGACCTACGATCGGCTGCGCACCGACCTCTTCGAGCGTCTCGTGACCGATAGTGGAATCTTCCTCGCCTCGGTCGATGCCCGGCAGGTGCGTAATTTCGAATCGGCCTTGGAGAAGGACCACGTCAAAGCCGTACGCCTCATTCAGACTCCCGGGCCGGAGCGCCTAAAGGAGCGGGCTCAGACTACCCTGGATTTTGTGAAGGACTGGCTGGGACGGTTGACCAAGGAACAGCAGGCACAGATCCGGGAATGGAGCCTCGCGCTTCCCGATGTGGAACCGACCTGGGCTGCCTACCGGCAACAACGCCGGAAGGAGCTCGTGGCTCTTCTCCATCAGCCCAGGACTCCCGAGCGGATAACAGAACAACTCCGCACCATGTTCGTATACCACGATCAGACCGCTCCCGAGTCTTATCAACACGCGGTCCGCCAGATGCGCGAGAATGCCAAGACCATGGCACTGGCCATTGATCAACAGGTCAGTCCCGAGCAGCGCCGCCACGCCGTCGCCAAACTCCAGCAGCTCATCGACCAGATCCACGATCTCCAAACGAAATAGTCTCCCGGTCTGATGACTTCTTCCGGATCAAGTTATCATGCTCAACTCTCTCAGTTACTCCTTCATTACACGTACATCGTTCCCGTAAGGTCTGTGTGCTTTCGCTCGGATGGAATAAGCTGTAAGAAAGCAGCGCGACATCCGACCATGAGCATATCCCTGTACGAGTCGCTTCTTTTTTGAAATCGAAGACGGAGAATGACCGTGCGTCGTCAACACCAGTTCATTTGCATGCTCGTGCTAGGTCTGTGTCTGCTGGTCTGGCCAGAAACAGGCCGAGCCGAGTGGTACATCGCCGGTCAGGGCGGGTACCAATTTCCCCAGGATCTGGCCGACGTTCGAGGAACCGGCGACTTCAGCGGGGTGCCATCCAACGACCTGGACCTGAACAACCAAGCGGCGTTCGGAGTCAAGGCCGGACGTTTCTTCCAGGGCGGTCTGCGGTGGCTGGGCCTGGAATTCGACTTTTCGCACAGCGACGCGAATATCGCGGAGCAAGGCGTCACGGCCGGCGCGCCGATCCTGGGCGTCACTCAGCAGAACGGCAGAACCCCAGGCGTGGGCCTCTCGGTCAATCACATGACCGTCAACCTCATCGCCCGCTATCCGGGGGAACGGATTCAGCCCTATATCGGCGTCGGCGGCGGCCTCGGTAACTCCCTGTTGCGCACCACCCCTCAAGACGAAACCGACGTTTACCCGGTGTTCAACGTACTCGTCGGCACGAAGATGTTTCTCACCAAGCACGTCGCGTTCTTCACGGAATATAAACATGCCCGCGCGTCCGTCGAGTTTTCCGACAATCATTTCGAGGGCGATCTTCGGACCAATTGGTTCCTGGGCGGGCTCGCCTATCATTTCTGAGCCGTAGCTCGGCCGTACGCAACCCGCTACCCGCTCTTGATTCTAGCAATGGCGTGAGTGGAGGACAGGAGCCGAAGCGGGTCCGTGTCGTTGATTGGGAGAATCCTGCCGCCAATGATTTCCTGCTCGTCAGCCAGCTCAGTGTGACCGGCCCGCTCTACACTCGTCGGCCTGATCTGGTTGGGTTTGTGAATGGATTGCCTCTCGTTGTCATCGAGCTGAAGAGACCGGGGGTGCCGGCGCAGCAGGCCTTCGATGACAACCTCACCTGCTACAAGACCGACATCCCTCAGCTCTTCTGGTTCAACGGCCTGATGATTGCCTCAAACGGCACGGAAAGCCGCATCGGATCGCTCACGGCTGACTGGGAACGATTCTTCGAGTGGAGGCGGATCGAGCGCATAGACGACCGCGCCGGGTGTCGCTCGAAGTGATGTTGCGCGGAACCCGTGCGCCAACCCGCTTGTTCGACCTGCTGGAGAACTTCACGCTTTTTTCAGAGCGCAAGGTCGGGCTTGTGAAGGTGCTCGGACAAAATCATCAGTTCCTCGGTGTGAATAATGCCATCACCGCAACGCTGGAAGCGCGTAAACAGGGGCACGGACGCGGCGGCGCATTTTGGCAGACGCAGGGTTCCGGCAAAAGCCTTGCGATGGTGTTTTTCGCGCAGAAGATCCTTCGTAAGATTCCTGGCGATTGGAGGTTTGTGGTGGTGACCGATCGGGTCGAGCTGGACGACCAGATCGCCAAGACCTTCAAGGCCTGTGGCGCGGTCAGTGAGACGGAGAGCAAACAGTGCCATGCTCAGAGCGGGGCACAGCTCCGGCAATTGCTCGGAGAGAATCACCGCTACGTCTTCACGCTGATACACAAGTTCCAGACGCCTGAACTGCTGTGTGAC
>DATIGP010000182.1:0-5948 GCA_035454625.1 Nitrospira sp. | reverse complement strand
ATGCGATCTCGCCGGGCTTCATTGATTCGGGGAGCGCGCCGCCTCAAGAACTCGCCGCCATGACCAAACGGATTCCCGCCGGATACATCGGAACGGTCGATGATACCGTTGCAGCCGTTCGTTATCTGTTGAGCGAAGAAGCCCGATACGTAAACGGGGCCAACATCCAAATTTCTGGAGCGTGGGGAATTTAGAAGGAGGGCGCTGATGCAATCTGCTCAGGATCGGGAACATCACAGGCGTTTCGTTCAGGCGCTTCAACACGAACATGTGACGTGCGCCAAGTCCGGTTGCGGCGGACCCATGCAGGTGACGGATCATACTCCGCACAATGGAAAGGTGAAGAAGTATGAAGCCGAATGTGAGCAATGCCATACGGTGGAACACATTACAGGGAAGGAAGAGCACGCGCCGCCTTGGGACGTCGCTTCCATCACGATGATGGCCGAGGTCCATCTCCTCCACGATCAGCCGACCTGCCCCTACGACGACACGCCCATTACCTTTATCTCCTTACCGAATCCCCGCCGCAAAGCCCGTTACCGCCTCCAATGTTACTACTGCGGCCGGCACACCGAAATGAACTGGCCGCCGCCTGAGGCGAAACGGTAATAGGTGAGCATCCTCCTGACCGTGTATCTTAGGTTCTATATGAGGCGAGCGCCTTTCTACTGAACTCCACCAGACCACGGAAGTAGGCTCGTCCACCGATGAGATACGTGTCGTTATGGTCGGCTCCTTGAATCACGTACCATTCCTTTGGCGGTTTGGCCGCATCGAACACCTGACGTCCCAGTTCGATGGGAATGATGTGGTCCTTGTTACCGTGAATGACGAGTTTCGGCAAAGACAAGTTCGGTAGACGATCGACCAACCGAAATTCCGCTCCAAGGAACCAATGGGCCGGGAAACCGCCGTAATGCAATCTGGCGACTGCTTCTATGGAGGGAAACGAGGATTCCAGGATGAGGGCTGCGGCCGGTCGTTGCACCGCGAGCTCTCCGGCGACCGAGGCTCCGAGCGATCGCCCGAACAGCACGATTCGTTCCGGACGGATCTTCCTAGTTCGGGTGAGGTAGTCGTACGCTCCCGACGCGTCGTCATAAAGCCCGTTTTCACTGGGACGGAGAGCTTGGCTCTTTCCATATCCACGATAGTCGAACAAGAATATCGACAGTCCTGTCTGGTACAGGAGCTTGAGATTATCAAGGCGATCGATGATGTTGCCGGCATTGCCATGGCACCACAGCATCACGGGACGATCAGCCGCCGCCTCCACATACCAACCAAACAACCGCGCTCCATCGGCAGCTTGAAACCACACGTCTTCAAGCGGCACTCCGCTGAGTCGTGCCCAATCTCGATCCTGCCACGGTTCAGGATGATAGACGAAGAATTGATCGAGGAAGCCCACGAAGGAAGGATAGCCGAACCGGCACAGAGAAGGAAGGGTTGGCGTGTACCGGCCAAAGTCGTCGATTCACGGACTAAAAGAATGCCTGCATGGTAAAGAGAACGTCGTTGTCACTGTCTCGATGATTGTACTCCAGTCTGACCGTCCAATTTGTGGCCAATGTGAAACGTGATCCGACATACCACCGAAAGTCGTCGGACTTATCACCCAACGGAAATCTCAAGTACGAACCCGTCGCCATAATCTTCCAACGCTCGGTAAGATCCGCCAACACTCCGACCGTGCCACCGCCGCCGATTCGATGCATCTCATGATACGCCTTACTGACGCTCGCCTCCGTCTCTGCGAAGGCGAACAGGACTTCGCGGTTGAGCAACTGAAAATCCTTCGCCGCTCCGATACCTGCGTTGAGGAAACCGTTGCTGCAGAGCCGACAATCGTTGTGCCGGATGGTATTCATCCCGACGTTGAGCTTCCAAGAGGGGGCTTGAAAGACGGAGTCGATCGGCGAAAGAGACAAGAGATTCAGCAAGGTCGCCCGTTCCACCCTGGTCTGATCCGCTCGATTGTAGTGCCGTACCGTGATGGAGGCCATTTCAATCTGGGCATCGGGCGTATAACCGACCTCGGGATCGAGCAAGTCGTGATAACCGCCGCGGAAGGTCGCTTCTTCGAATGTATCGTCATTACGCCAACCTCCCCCTAGCGCAAGCCGGTGCATCCTATGGCCGAGTTCCGGCTGTTTTGCGAAGGGACGCACCGCAAATTCTTCGGATGGAATCCGAAGTTGACTACGGGCCGTCAGAACCGCCCTATTGCGCTCCTTCCATTCCGGTTTGGGAGAATCGGTCGTCTCAATCCGGTAACGCAGATAATCCGATGCAAGATCAAGCACAAATGCTTGCTTGGACCGCGCGAGCTGAGCAAACGCTGGTGAGCCGACCTCGCTGAGATCTTGCGTGATTCGGTGAGCCAGATCTCGCTCGGCCGCAGGCAAGGATTCGCGCTTCCGCTTGATAACCGTACTGCGAGACGGTCGGTACGTGACCTCGGACACCAGCCCCGGTTTCGACACAATCAGTCTGACAGTGTCAGCTGGAACCGTCCAAAACATAAATTCGTCGGTCAGGTGCAACTCTGGATCGGCATAATCCAACAGCGCGAGGATATGGTAGGAGCAATTCTCCTTAAAGAAAAAATAGTCAAAGTAGGCGTTCCCGAGTTCCCAGGCATGCATCAGAAATCGCCGTAATTGATGAGCTGTCAGATTAAGGCGATATTCCCAAATATCCCGATTTTCGATGTCCCGATACTGCTGCACTTTAAGGTAATACGGAATCGTAGAAAAATACCCCTTATAGCTACCAAAAATGCCCTTTATTGGATACATGATACCGGCATCGGGAGGCACCAGAGCTGCATAATTGACGGTATAGGCGAGGATGCGCGTCTGCTCCGTCTGCCCCATTTGATCGACACGAAACAGGGTATGGCCGAACATGGAGGCTGGGTTGTTCAGAAAGGCTGAAGGAAAGATTAGCGAAATCGATTGGGCCTCGAAATCCTCGTACCACCGATCAAACCGTTCGCAGGAGAGCGCTGGAAGCCGGGTGGGATCAAACTGCAGTTGTTCTTTCAGCCAGTGGTACCGAGCGATGAACGCACACTGTGCCGACTGTCGAGTGGAACCGACCAGTTCGTCAGAAAAAAATTTCATGAGGGTTGCTTTAAGTTCGGCATCCGGATCCGTCTTCCCGTTGGGAGACATGAAAAATCCCGGGTCGTCCTGCTCGCTCTCGTATCCGCCGAAGAGGCCCTTCCGGTAGTGTAACAAGAGATGCCATTCACGCTGCCACGCGAGCTTGGCGTGCTCGGCTCGGTCGATGAGCTGCTGGAGGTACAGCTCACGATCGGATTGTTGCGCATCTGTAGGAGCGGGAGTCGACAAACCGGCCAGGAGTGCAAGAAGGAGAACCAGCACGGTACGACAAGAGACAATAAGGGCCCTGACATCTCTGCCAGGGCCCCTATAATAGATAGGATACCTCAGCGTACCGATGCTTGCGCAAGGACCGGATGGCCCGCGACCGCATCATTGAGGGACTTCACCAATGCGACCGGAGAATTTTCCCCGGCTTGAACCAGGGATGTATACCGCTCCTGAGTCATGGCGAAGAAGACGGCATGGCGCTCCTCCGGAACACCCATCAGCGTCGCGAGCGAGGCCAAGTGTTCGCCCCGGCCCTGAGCCATCTCAGCGCTGAGCGCGTCGAAGTTCAACGACGCAAATACCGTGGTCTTATACTCACTCATGATTTTGCCATCATTGGTACAGCCGGATGTGCCAGAACTGATACCAAACGTGTTCATCCCGGTTCCGTTCGTGGTGGCCTGCAATACTTGAGGAGCAATCTCCTTCTGGCCTTTGTAATCTGCCCAGAGCAATTTTCCTAAGCCGCAGCCCGGACCGGTGTCAGGATTAGCCGCCATCGCCAAGCCCGCCTGGGCGCCGAATAACACGGCGATAGAAAAAACGAGAACTTTCTTCGACATAAGTCCTCCTCCGTTAGATTGAATGAAGCACCGACACATAGCCAACATAATAACCAAACCATTAAGTCGGAGTATAACGGAATCTTTCTGCGACGTTTATAAAAACTTTCCGTGTAAGAGGAACCCACATGGAATCATGTATAGTCGCATGATTATAAAGAAAACATCGGTGAGCGCAACAACTTTTTCTTGGTAATGTCATCTGTGAATCTAACCATCCAGTATGAATCAACTCTCTACGCGAGTATCACTCAGCCTCCGGTCTTTTGGGAACAAGTAGCACAAACGAGTCTCCCTTCATCTTCTACATATCGCCATAGGATTCGTAACAATGATATGCATTCAAAGATAAGATTCACGCATAAGCGCGCACACACCGTAGATTGGGAATACCTGTCTTCAGGACCAGTATAGGGCCAAATTTCAAATTGACGGACACTACGTATACGACTATACTGCGCCATCGTGGTTACACTGAGGTCTTGTGTTTCCATAAGATCTATTAATTCTATCTACTAAGGAGGATCTATGAAGACGGCATCTAGGCTTTCCCTGGCAGCCATTGCTCTTGTCGGTCTCACGTCGGCCGGCTGTCAGATCGTCGCCTCTCCGATGGCGGGCGCCATCTTTGGCGAGACGAAGTACGGCTTTGTCGCGACGGACGCGTCGGCCGCGACCAAAGAAGGCAAGGCCTGCGGCACCTCGATTCTAGGCTTGGTCGCACAAGGCGATGCGAGCATCCAGGCTGCCAAGGCAGCCGGTGGAGTCACCTCTGTCGCATCAGTTGACCACTATGCCAAGAACATCCTGGGTATCTACGGCGAATATTGCACGATCGTTCGTGGTAACTAGTCGCTTGTAGTGGTCGTGGAAGGGGCCTTCGGGAAGACTTCCGGAAGGCCCTTTCATTTTTTGCTTATATTCCCTCATGGAACCGTGGGACTCGATTCCCTCCCGCGACTCGCCACTCTGCCCGGTGTGCTCGTCTGCTGCCTTTGCATAACAGACGTCGCCGTATCGGCCGATTACGGAGACGTCGAAGTGAGCGCATATGCGCTGGGCAGTTGGCCACGCGATCAGGATATTTTCAATCAGGGGACGACGGTTGCCGCCTCTATTCAAGCAGGCTTCGGGGCTGGATTGAAGGTCGGACTCTTTCCGACCACGCTGCGTCGGATGGTGGGCCTTGAGATTGATTCCAACATGCATGGCTCGGCGGTCTCCTTTCCCAACACCGCCGATGGCCGCATCGACGAGACCGGCCGATCCGACCTGCTCATGATTAATACGACGTTCAACCTCATCTTACGCTATCCAGGGGAACGAATTCGGCCATACATCGGGGCTGGTATCGGTTGGTCTCACGGCACACTCCTCAACCCAAACATTGCTGGACGAGACGATAAGGATTTTGACTCAGCGCGCGCCTTTACTCATCAGTTTCTCGGCGGAGCACAAGTGGTCCTGAGCCCCCACGTTCCACTGTTCAGTACTCAGCAAACTGTTGCGATCTTTCTGTTCGGCGAGTATCGGTATCTCTCATCCGACTATCACTGGGAGGGACTGGCCATCGATTTTCGAACACACTATGGATTGGTGGGTATTGGACTACGCTTTTGACCGTACGCGTAGTCCGATATCGGTTCGAGCGGTCCCTTCTTTTCATCAATCATTGCCGGAACTACTTGAGCGAGCGATTTCAATTGCTCCTTAGTCCATTGACTCACCACCCGGCAATCTCCATTGAGCAGACGAACATCACCGTCTGAGCCGTACTCAGCCTCCGCTAGGAGATGTCCGTTGTGATCAACAAGGCGATAACCAGTCGGATTAGGCACAATCGTGGCACGACGTTCGATGGCACCATGCCGCTCATAGGTAACAGCCGCGCCGTCATCGGAGGGAGTCCATCGAATGGTTGTATCACCCATCGTGACGACCTTCGAGTCTCCGTCGCTGCCCACCGCCGAACCCTTGATGG
>DATIGP010000181.1:0-2910 GCA_035454625.1 Nitrospira sp. | reverse complement strand
TCATGCGTACCATAGCCCTTCTCCACAGCCCATTTCGCCCCTCCGGCAAGCATGGCGTCCATCTCATGCCTGTCCAAGTGCACCTTCCCCGTGCTCCCGACGCCGGCGGGAATGCGATGAAACAAGGCCTCGGCCAGCAGTTCTTTCACCGCTGGGAGATCCTCGACAGTGAGCCCTGTACGGAGCAAGCGAACACCGCAGGAAATGTCGAACCCCACGCCACCAGCTGAGACGACTCCTCCCTGATCAGGGTCAAATGCCGCAACCCCGCCGATCGGAAACCCGTAGCCCCAATGGGCATCGGGCATTGCATAGGAGGCCTGAACAATGCCGGGTAACGTCGCGACGTTGGTTACTTGCTCGTAGACTTTCTCGTCCATGTCGTGAATCAAGTCTTCGGTGGCATAGATCACACCAGGCACCCGCATCTTTCCGCGAGGAGAAATGTGCCATTCGTCTCGACCTCGTCGTTTCAATAAGTTGAGATCCATCACCGCCCCCCATCCTCGTATGTCTATACATCCACCACACACTGTGCAATCCACCGCCCCCCTTCATCCTGCTTCACGGAGAGTTCCGTGTAGGTTGCGCCTTTCACCTCGACGGCCGGTTGATGTCGTGCTATCTCGATTGGCTCTCCCCAGGCCGTCGCGTGCAATGAATGGTCGTTGAAGCGAACCGTGAATCGACTGAACAGCATCTTCCGCGTGGCCATTTCGTAGACCAGCGCATTCAGCCAATCGACCAGCAGCAATTCATCGTCAGGCGCTTCACAAGTAATCGACACCGCCTCCATCGGACCAAGCGATGTCGGCTCGGTGATCACGGCCGTCAAGGCCAACCCTGCCTGTTCAAATGCCGTTTCTTTCGTTGGACCGATTCCTCGCACACCGATATCCGCCTGATGCGGGAAATGTTCCCACCTTCCTTGTACTGTCTCAGAACGAGGGGCCTGCATGGTCATGGATCTTTTAGGCGCAATGGCGGTCACTTCACGTCGATCGTTCCTACCTGTCCTTCTAGACACATGACGGTTCCAAACGCCTTGCACTTGGCCTGCATGGTTCGGGCGAGGAACTCCTTCTCCTGATCATTTGCCAACCGGACTCCAAGATCATCAACGCAGGTCGGATGGAGTCTAATACGTGCAATACGACCTTGCTCCACGTCGAGCATGAAGAGGAACGACAGGTCATTGCGTTCATCCCGATCGATCATATAGTCGTCGACAAAATCCCCCGTGGAATAGAGGATGGCTTTCCCCTTATAGAGTTCGATGCCTTGAGGCGTATGGTTGGAGTGACCCCAGTATAGGTCGGCACCCAATTCGATGAGATCATGCGCCAGCGCCTGGATGGCTTTCGACGGCGCGCCCCAGTTCGGACCGACGTGGGCACTGACGATCACGAGGTCAGCTTGCTGCCGCGTCGACAACAACGTTTGCTCCATTCTCGATCGGTACGGCTCTTTCAACCCGTGGTCATCGTACCTAACGTAGTTTATTCCCGGTTTCGTCCTTGTCGCTTCCGATTCCGGTTCATTATCCGACAGAGCCAAGACCGCAACGCGGCACTCCGGCTTGTCCAGTACAAAAGGAGTACTGGCTTCTTCGATTGTGGCTCCGGCTCCGGTGTGTTTGATGTCGGCTTGATCGAGTAGCTTGAGGCAATCCAGCAAGGCCTCAGAGCCATAATCCAGCACATGATTATTCGCCAAGGTCACACCGGTAATCTTGGCCGCCGAGAGAAACTCAATGGTGCGAGGTCCGGCACGAAAGTGAAATGCCTTCGTGGCCGGATGCCATTTTTCACCCAGGCTGCTGATCACGCATTCCAAGTTGATCAACCGAGAGTCGGCGCTCAACATCACGGGTAACACGTCCCCCCAGAGCGCTTTAGGATGCACGGATCGATTCTGAATGACATATTGATCTACCAATCGTCCGACCATGACATCGCCGGTCAATGCGATCTTCATGAACGTACCTGTTCTCCCTCATATCTAAAGCCACCGGCGGGCACCTTCTTCGGCCTGCTCACCCCACAATAAGTAAGCGACAGGTCGAGAAGATTCACGGCCCTGCTTCAAGTGGCGGCTCAGCGTGTCAATGGTCCCCGCTGAGGGAGTGCAGACATGATACGTAAGCTGGTGGTAATCATCGAAGTGACGCCAACGTTGACGACTACTCTTTGCGAACTGCATTGGCAATGCCACGCTCACGATACGTTTGCCGCTTGAGAATTTTTCAAGGAGTCGAGAGTGACGGGCAGTGAAACTAGGACGAAAGAGGATGCAGGGCTGTTGCGTAACAGACAGATGCGCCTAAGCGCATATACTCGCAGCTCGCTGAAGACGCCGTCACAACTCTTCTCTCCGATGTTCACGGCGTCATTGAGTCAAGATGAGGGGGAGTCTTGCCACAGCGGGAACTTCCAAGTTGTGGCGGAAAGCGACAGGGAAAAGATCCTTGCCGTCATTCTTGCAGTTCGCAATATCTGGGAAATGTCACACTGAACACCTCCGTCTCAAGCAGATGCCAATATTGTTTCGGTCTTAACCGGAGAACCGTCTTCACCTTATTCGGTGACTTCCGGAGCATCACAGATGGCTTCGCGCTCCCCTGTTTGTCGCGTACGTCCTCAATAAGGCGGCGATTGCGTTCAAGGTGGTCGCTCATATCGCCGTCGGTGGCGGAGGCGGGTGCCGTCGGCACACCGGGACGTTTCTCAACGACGACAATTCTATCCTGAGTATTCTTGCGTTATGAAGATTCGGCACAGGCAACACGGTGGTGACCACGCATTCGGATAGTGCGGCAACGGAGGTATGTGTGTGAAACGGGAAGGCGCTGGTCAGAGAAACTCACACACATCACCTTCGCAGAAGCGGGCTTCCAGTTCATGCTCGTGC
>DATIGP010000180.1:0-5249 GCA_035454625.1 Nitrospira sp. | reverse complement strand
CTGGACGATCCTGGCTTCATCTTCGGTGAGAGATCGGCTGCTATTCGTTCCAGCGGCGAGAAGACGTTCGCATGCACTGGTAAACTTGTGGACTTCTTCGGCAAGGCGCACGAGGATCATCCTCCTTTCGCTCACATACCGCGAGGATGAAAAGTGCGCCAGTATAGCTCATGGCGCGAGGCAGAACTGTCATGCAGATGACAATGTATATGTGGCTTTAATTAGCGAACGTCGAGAGTCGACCCAGGGACCCGGTTTGTAACGATTAAATTACGGAAATAGCTGGAAAACTTCGCAATATCAAGCCGCTGGCCTGTTGTCTCGCACCGTCTAGCTGCATATCCCTAATGGTCGCGAGTGGGAATATAGCCTGAAATTGCATCCATGCACTAGGGAATTATCTAGGTTCATTGCCGACGGCTATCAGAGTATGGTTGGCGTCCTTTGAAGGGGGAGTGACCTCGATTCTTTTCCTGCCCATAGCGGAGATGTTCCGAGCATCGCCCGTCGCATAACGCTCAACCAATTCAATACGCCTCGCGGCCTGTGGAGAATGTATGGACGACAAAACAATCACAGCGATCTCAACATCGCTTGCATTGATGCAGATTCAAGTCAATGCGCTGGTGTTGCTCTTCGAACAACAAGCAGGTGTGTCAATCAAGGAGGATTTTCAGCGACTGATCAGCGAGGGTGTTCAAGCGGTGGGCTTGGAAACGATGCAAGGCATTAAGAGCCGGATTTATGAGGGCATCAGCCAGCAAGAGCCAGGAGCATCTGGCAATGGCCGCTACTGATCAAAACGGTGATGCGGTCAATTCACCATTGCCAGCGAGAATCGCTAACCGTCAAGAGGAGGGCGATATCTTCGTCGCTGGCATTCGGCGAATTCTTCCATGACCCATGAAACGATTCTCTCTATACCTCTTGCTCTTGGCTGGGGCCCTTGGAGCGACCTATCTGCTTGTCGTCAGATTGAACTCTCCTCTTGATGACTCCCAACTGGCGACCATCGCTCAACAATCGACGAAAATTGAACCTGATCCTGTCCGCCAGGAAGTGGCTGACATGCGCCGACGGTACCATCTGAGACCGCTGACTGAACTTGAGAATGGCACACCGTTACAGAGTTTGCCGAAGGGAATCTACGGTTTCTCAGCCTGTGGAGCTACATCGGTCATCGCGAAGCGGGACACCCAGCCCTTGATCGAAATTCACAAGCGCCTTGATGGGATCGCCTACTACGTGGCGTATGCCTCCAAAGAAGACATTGGAAAATACCTCGCTCGTGAGAAAAACTTTCACATACGGGCGTCTCCTTATGTTCGGGACAAAGCGACCCTCCTGTTCGAAATTCCGATAGATTTTGTTTTCAAATGTGAGGCGCATTCCTCTGGAAAAGGCCAGGTGTATGACCTTTTTGTGACGTCCATTCCGGAGTTGAATACGTAGAGCTTCGTTCGAATCTCTGAGACGCTCTTCCTCTCGGGACTGCGTCCGACCACCTTGATGTCCAGCCGTTGTCTTTGTATGATGTCAACAAAGCAGGGTGATAGTCATGCACCGGATGCTCATACTGGCCGTCATGATGATGACGACGCTGTGCCCGTTGTTTGCTGAGGCTGAAACCTCGATGATGGTCGGTGGTCAGCCCATGCCGCTGGGACCAATGGACCTGACTTCTGGGACCGACTCGCTTACGACAGCGCTCGCTCCGACTCTCGCCCCAGGATACAGCAAACCACAAACGATCTTTCGGGATGTTCCCTCCATCAGTGGAGAGTATTCGGTAGCGGGCACGACGTTACTGCCTTACGTCGGAGCTGGATTTACCAATGGCTACACGACGGACTTGGATCGGTCGCTTCACATCACTCCACCCACCTCTACAGACACCGGCCTGCGCGGCATGCTTGGACCAAACATGGCGCCAAGTGAGTTTCAGTGGGGTGTACGCATCCCGTTCTAACGTTTTTTGTTCAAGCTAAAAAACTCGTTCGCTGATACCTAAAAAAACGGCTCGACTTCGATACGAAGTCGAGCCGTTTCCGGTCTCACAAGAAGCGTGCCCTATTTAGGCTTCTGCTGCTTGTCTTGGGGAGACGTCTTCTCGCCTTCTTCATGGAGTTCTTCTGCCGCGACCGCGGCGCCGCCGCCTTTCGTCTTTTCGACGTTCTTCTCCAATTGCTGTTCCGTCACCGGCTCAGACTTTTCCTTGTCCATGCCGACCAACTTATCATCGCGCGTACCTGCCCCGGTGCCGCCAGGATAATCTGATTCTCCCAACGCGCTTCGTTGAATTTCTTCTGGAACGTTGTCTTTGGGGTTCGATGAAGTGCCTGGTTCCTTGCCGACGACGTCCGCCAAGGCACCCGTGGCGAGAAAAATAGCCGAACACAAGATGACGGTGGATGTTGCGTGAACGAAGATCATGCTCTACCTCCCGTGATTAAATGGTTACACAAGGATCGACTCATCGGTTTCATGAACCTGGGTTTCATGAACTTGGACGGTGAGAAGATCGTTCTCGAATACCTTATGCAAGTGGTACGCCGTTTTTTCCCAAACGCGTCGCTTTGCATTTAGAGTTCAGCGAGGGAATAAGCCACAAACTGCCGCGGAGTCGGTCCCATAACCAGGAGATCAGCATGGTGAATGACGGAGCCTCCAGACGCGTTTCTGGATGCACTGCACTGTAGGCAGGTTCGTATCTGCGCTTGCACTAGGCAATCGCCGAGCGTGCCACCGTCGCGTTGCAGCGTTTTCACATCCCTTTCATATGCCGCTCACATGGAATTCATGACCGTCCTCCATGATGGATAAGAGATCATTTATTCACCCATCTGGAGGCTGCTATGGAATTCCATCGCATTTTCACATTTGTGACCGGTGGGGCCTGCGTCGCCCTGTTGGCCACGGCCTGCGCCACGAGTCCGAACAACCGCACGAACGCCGCGGACAATCGTCTTGCTGATGATCCCACCGATAAGATGACGCGCTCGGCTGAGATGTCGCCGCAAACCGAACGTCCGATTCCAACCGATCGCTTGGGGGCTGGTGACAGACGCACCGGAGAGTATAAGGCCAATCCGGATGACAGTCGCATCGTCGCCTGTGCTGATGCCAAGCTCGATATGACGGCCTCGATGGGATGTGATGAATGGAACCGCGCACGCACCCATGCCAGGTATGATCGCGCGACCGGGCTGGCTATGGCCTGTCCGTCCCGCACGAATGCCACCGGCGATATTGTCTACGACGACCCGAACTGTCCCGAGCGGTATCAACGGCAATATGAGCAGGCTGGGGAAGGATGCGCCAATCAACGGGATGAACAGGGGAATATTTTCTTCAATGATCCGAACTGCCCCATGCGGACGATGGGCGCCAGTTACCAGAACGTACGGTGGACACAGGAAAGCGCGTTTTACGATCGGTATGCGTTCAGAGCCGTCAGGCATGTTCGGCAGGCCGAGCTGGCCGCGGCCCATGGCCATACGGCAGAAATGATACGCCATGCTGAGCTGGCGCTGGACCAAGCCAAAGAAGCACAACGGGCGGCGAATCATCCGGATCTCAACGGCGGCATCATGGCACTCAGAGACGTCGTGGCGTGGGGACGCGGCGACCAGCTTAGTCACGCCAGATCGTCCGTGCAGGAAGCGCGTGTCCGCCTCTCGAAGGCGGCCGGCATCAAGCCGTCCACCATTCGTGTGCCCAGCGGCCCGAGAGTGGCCACTTCCAAGGATGACCGATAGGATTTGACGAAGGAAACCCGATGGCGGCTTAAGGTAGGGGTTCCTACCCTGAGCCGCCCCTTTTGGGCCTTCGCTCATTCGTCGTCGCACGAGAAGCCCTCACTCTTCCGCACGGCATCGCTCCCAACATGTCATCGTGAAGCGTTGTTCATGAAGCCGGTTGCACTGGGGTGGCTCACATGCGCTTCGCGCGCCATGTTGAAAAGACGCGATGAGAACGACATTCCGTTCCTCACGAGACATCCTGTCGAGCGCTGTGGCGCGTTGCGTACGCGAAATCGTTCCAGCGTTCGTCAGCGATTTCAAGAATGCAACATTTGCCGTTTGTTGGCGAGGAGCATGGTCTGTCTGCATGCCGATTCGTCCGCTGCTCATCAGGTATGCCGCTTGCGACCATCCAAATGCATGAGCCGGCAATGACCCCACCTACATTCACTCACGGATAGAAAGGAGACGAGAATGATGTTCAGACAATGGAAATATGGAATCGGCCTTGCGGCCGTGTTGTCGTTCTTGGTCGGCAACGGAATTCCGGCGGATGCCTCGATGCAGTCCCAACGACAATTTGAGATGCAGGGAGAGGATGGTGCAGGGCAGACCGGGGAGCGATGGCGCAAGGTTTCGGGGACCATCAAGAAGATGAAGAACGTTGCATTGAACAATAGAGATCAAGAAAATCTGGTCATCGAAGTGCAGTCCCGCCACGGCCGGCAGCGGATCGTCGATCTGGGTAATGCGGACAATCTGCAGGAGATAGATCTTCAAAAAGGCGATCGGATTACGGCCTGGGGAACATCCATGACCATCGGCGATCGTCAGGTCTTCATGGCTCGCAAGCTCAAAGCCAATGGAAAAAAGATCAGGTTGGATCGGCCGGAGCTCGGTCAATCATCTCAGCAGCAGACGAGGCGCCAGCAGCGACACGATGAAGACATGGAGCAGTCCGGTGAAGAGCAGCAGGCCTCTAGCGGCCAGCGGCGGATCAAAGGCGAAGTGGTGGCCGTCGGCGAAGTCGTGGCGTATGAGCAGAGAGGCAATGTGCTGGAGTTCGATCGAGACGGCTTTTATGTCGTGGAAGAACCGAATGGACGCCAGGCGCACTTGCTCGTCGCTGAAAGGATGGATCCGGGATTCAGCGTAGGCGATACGATTCGAGCCAAGGTCCGCTCAGACGGGTCAGTGATCAGCATTTCGCCTACATCGACGTCGAACCATCAATCGCAAAGCCGGCAATCGGCGAGCAACCAGTCGGGCAGTCGATGGGATCGCGAGGGGAATCGCCGGGACGGCGACTTCACGAGAGATGACGGAAACTTCAGCCGTGATGGACAAGAGGAGGCGATGAGCCGGGAGGAATTCCGCCGTGCGAACCAGCGCAACTATCAGGGGGCGACAAAGGACAACCGCTTCGAGAATAAGCAAGACCTCAAGGCGTCCGCCAATGAACAATACGACGCCTCATCAATGAGAGGACCGCAGGGGCCGATACGC
>DATIGP010000179.1:0-25766 GCA_035454625.1 Nitrospira sp. | reverse complement strand
AGTCTTGGTGTGAAGATGGATGCGGTTCCCCAGGCCTTGCCGGTGGGAAAAGGTGAGCTTCTCAAAGATGGGACGGATGTAGCCATCATCGCGATCGGTGTCTCGGTATGGCAGGCCGTCGAAGCAGCCGAACGGCTCAGCAGGGAAGGGGTGTCCACAGCGGTCGTGAATGGACGATTTGTCAAGCCGATCGATCATGAATTGATCGTCGATCTGGCGAAGCGGGTGCGCTATGTGGTGACGGTGGAAGAAGGTTGTAAGATCGGCGGATTCGGTTCCGCCGTGCTCGAAACCCTTTCAGAAGCAGGGGTGACGGAGGTGAGGACGAGGGTCTTGGGCCTGCCCGATTGGTACATTGAACAGGGGCCACAGGATCTGTTGCGTGAACGGTATGGTTTGACGGCTGAGGGGATCTATCAAAGCGTGAAGGAACTCATCGGCAAAGCACCAGCCGAAAAATCACCTCTCACGGGGGCAGCGCTCGCCGGCCACCTTCCTCATGGAGATGAGCAGGGTAGTTGACGAGTAAACGAGCGATGGAAAGGGCGGTCGGCGTCGAATGCATATAGCAAGGCGAAAAACCAGGCAAATCTCCGTCGGGACGGTGAAGATCGGCGGTGATGCTCCGGTGTCCGTGCAATCCATGTGTTCGACGGACACACGGGATGTGACCGCGACGGTCGCCCAGATCCATCAGCTCGAAGCCGCCGGCTGCGAACTCATTCGTGTGGCTGTTCCCGACGACGAAGCCGCTCACGTCCTTCCGAAAATCAAAGCGGCCATGACAGTGCCGTTGATCGCCGATATTCACTTTGATCATCGCCTTGCCTTGAAAGCCGCACAATTCGTCGATTGTGTCCGTATCAACCCCGGCAATATCGGCGCCTGGTGGAAGGTAGAGGAAGTGATCAAGGCGGTGAATGAAAGAGGGATTCCGCTCCGAGTGGGCGTCAATGGAGGGTCACTCGAACGACCCTTGTTGGAAAAGTACGGATGGCCTTCGCCAGAGGCTCTGGCGGAGTCTGCCCTCAACGCCGTGCACGCGCTGGAAGATGTGGGCTTTACCAATATGAAGGTTTCTCTTAAGGCCTCGGACGTGCACCACGCCATCGATGCCTATTGGCTCTTTGCCCATCAATCCGATTATCCTTTGCATATCGGTATTACCGAAGCAGGAACCACCATGACGGGGGCGGTGAAGTCCTCCATCGGCCTCGGGTACCTGCTGTCGCACGGAATCGGAGACACGTTGCGGGTGTCGTTGGCGGCGGACCCCGTCGACGAAGTCAAGGTCGGATTTGAAATTCTCAAGTCACTCGAATTGCGTCATCGAGGCATCAACGTCATTGCGTGCCCTACGTGTGGGCGCGTCGAGATCGACGTCGTCCGCATGGCGAACGAGTTGGAAAAGAAACTCGGCCACATCAAAACTCCGTTGAACGTATCTGTACTCGGGTGCGTGGTGAACGGGATCGGAGAGGGGAAAGAGGCCGATATCGGAATCGCCGGCGGTGAGGGTAAGGGAATCTTGTTCAAGAAGGGCAAACTCGTCCGAAAGGTTCCGATGGAAGAATTGATGGACACATTGATTCAGGAAGTGGAATTGCTGGCCAAGGAAAAAGAAGCGGAAAGCAACGGCGGAGTCATTGCACCGGTTCCGTCAAACGGGTGGGAATCGGCGGCATCTCAGACGGATCAACCTTCAACGCTCGGCAGAGAGATACCGGTCTTGCCTCATCGGTAGGGACATAGCTGCCGGTGGCACGACTTGTCCGCCGTTTCCTCCGATCTCTGCACACCGATCTCGCCAACGAAACGGTTGACCCCCTCCTGCATGTCATGTATCAGTTCCGCTGAACGATGGAATCGAAGCCGATCATTCACTGGATCAATGAATTCGTCCGGTCCGCGTTGTTTACGCGACTGGTGAAAGTTGGTCTTGCAGGTGCGGCCGTGGTGCACGGCTACATCATTTCTTTTGGCCGGTCATTTCACTTTCGTGACATCGATATCCATCGCGAAATCGGACGGCGCTTTCTCTCCGGCGAGTACCTCTACGCCAACGACTACTGTTACATGTACCTGCCGACCACCGGCATCTATTTCGCTCCCTTGCTTGTCTTGGAAAGAAATCCAAGTTTGGCTCTGCGTTATGCCACCGCAGTCGGCTGCTTAGTGCTCACAATCATGCTGTTCCATCGCATGCTGAACGGCACGTCAAACTCCCTTGCGTGGAGCCGGCTGTCGGTCGGTGTAGGTGCGGGAGCGTTGACGCTACAGTTTATTTTGAACGATTTGGACGACGGCGGCCCACATCTCATGCTGTTGGGAATTCTATCCGGCGGGCTTTACGCGATCTGGGTTGGGAAGGAACGGCTTGGCGCAACCTTGATCGGACTTGGTATCGTGCTGAAGGTCACCCCTGCGCTTTTTGTGCTGCTGTTTCTTTGGAAGCGGCAGTGGCGGTTGGCGTCCTACACAGTGCTCGCGACCGCCTTTTGGATTGCGCTGCCCATCCTCTACATGGGTCCCACGAGTTGGTGGGATCATCATTCGGAATGGGCAAGGAACGCGGTGTTGTCTGTGATGGACCAACAGGCCGAGGGCCGGCAAGAGAATGAACTTCAGAAGGCCAACCTCTCACTCCGCCATACCATGCTACGATACCTGGTGACGTATCCGGCAACTCATCGGCTCCGGCAAGTGGACCAAAGCTACAAGCCCGTGCTGGATCTGCCGTCGCCGATCGCAAACGCAATCGTCGGGGTTGCCGCGATCGGCATACTCGGTCTGTTTGCATGGTCTAGCAGGCAGCCGTATCAAGGAGCAGGAGATCCTGCATGGGCCCGGGAGTGCGCGGGTACGTTCCTCCTAGCCTTATTGTTTTCGCCCATCACCTGGGATCAGCATCTGGTCTGGATGATCCCGGCGGCCTCGATCGTCGTGGCTGCCGCAGTGAAACTGAACGGCGAATTGAGCCGTTTAGGGTATGTGATGTTGGCCGCATACGCGGTGTTGACCATTGTCCTCAATTATGAGGTCGTAGGTTCGGCGAGATGGGAAGCCCTAAAGAGCTATCATCATCTCGGTATCGCGATGCTGATTCTGTACGGATTACTTCTCAGCACTCAGCACAGTTGGAGTGATTCAGGCCCGCACCCAGAAAAGATCCTTTCCGGCTCTCCTCGCATGGTTAATGAGATTTAGTTGATCCCTTTAGCCTCCACTTCCCCAACGCCAGAGCCACACTCGTTGACATTTCTGTTTCAGGTGGGTCTTGTGTTGTGTTCAGGAAAAAGGAGCGATTATAATGTCAACTTCCGGGGCGCCGTACCCAAGTGGTAAGGGAGCAGTCTGCAAAACTGCGATGCAGCGGTTCGAACCCGCTCGGCGCCTCCAAACCAAGCTCGCTTGTGCCGCCGCGTTCGATCTCAAATCGCGACGGCTAAGTATTTTTCCACCAGTAGGCTCTAATTCTTCCTTCGTGTGACCCCGCGGCTCTTCAGGCGTAACCTCTCTTCTTATTGAAGGCCGCGGGACCATCCCCTCCAGTGCGGCCATTTTCTAATGCCGCACTTCGTGTGGGCCGCTAGAGATTCAGAGGGATCATGATCATAACGGCGCCCATTACTTCATTCTGCTTGAAGTCGTGTCTCGGACTGTCCTGATGAGAGTTGTGACACCCGATGCAGGCTTGAGACACCGCTCTGTCGGCGTAGACAGCCATAAGATAGGAGTCCGCTCCGTTCATGACCACTTCAGTGTATGGGCGGTCCGGGTTCTGTTGGGTTGCCATCAGGCCCCTATGCTCAGCTTCGGATTTGGCCCCATTCTGCTTGTTGATAGGCCAAAGGCTGATGAGTTTATAGCCGACCTTAGCCTTCGAATTGACCGACAGACGAGCGCTTTCCTGTAAGAATTGGGCTGGCAGGGGTAAGGTCTTTTCGGAGCGCCAATTCTCTGATGCGACGGCAGCGCCTTTCGCTTGCATCCGCTCCACAACATGCAGCGTATAAAATGTGCGGTTTGACTCGATGACGGAATGTAACATATCCGCCACTTTCTCAGCGGGAATGCCGCCGGCATCCTTGGCGCCCGACGATACTCCCAAATAGACGAACGCGAGCAGGAATAGTGATGCGATTCCCAGCACCAGACTTTTCACGATCATAACGCGCCCTCCTTCTGAACGAGGTTGAATGGCTTGGATATTTCCGAATGATCGATGCGCTCACCATCAGCGTGTGAATAGTCGGTAGACCAGAGAAGATGGCGAGACAGGGAGTGATACGTCTCATAGCTGCCTCAGCTAAGGACGCTGGGATTGCCCGGATCTAGATCAGATTGACGGTAGCAGAAACCTGATGCTGGGGCAAGTAGATGCACCTACTTCTTCACTCTACTGTCTATCCTTTTCGAAATTGACGAGCCCCATGCATGATGTTAGAATCCCGCACATTCTTGTGCTTCCAGTACGGCTGTGTCTCACAGCTGTCATATATATTCAAGGTGCGAAAATAGAACAGAGCGAATAGGAGAACGGAATGGCTGTTCCGATTTCCCAGATGTATACGGTGGCGAAGTATGTGCTCACTCAGAAGCTGAAGGGAGTGAAACGATATCCCTTGGTCCTGATGCTTGAGCCGCTCTTTCGTTGCAACTTGGCTTGCGCCGGCTGTGGGAAGATCCAATATCCCGATCATATCCTGGACAAGCGGCTGACGCCGGAACAATGCTGGGCAGCGGCGGAGGAATGCGGAGCGCCCATGGTGAGTATTCCAGGAGGGGAGCCGCTCATACACCCTGAAATCTCGAAGATCGTGCAGGGTTTGGTGGATCGGAAGAAATATATCTATCTCTGTACGAACGCCATCCTCTTGGAGCGAAAGCTGGACGAGTATCAGCCGTCTAAGTACCTGACCTTCAGCGTTCATATGGACGGGCTCAAGGATGAGCACGATTTGGCGGTCTGTCGCGATGGGGTCTATGATGTGGCGGTCAAGGCCATCAAAGCCGCACTTAAGCGCGGCCATCGGGTGACGACCAACACCACCTTATTTGATGATGCGAATCCCGAGCGGGTCAGGAAATTTTTCGATGAAATGATGGCGCTCGGCGTCGAAGGGATGACCATCTCTCCCGGATATAGTTATCAGAAGGCCCCCGATCAGCAACACTTCTTGAAGCGGGCGCGAACTCAAGAGCTCTTCTCCAAAATCCTCGCTCGCCCCAAGCCGGGGTGGCAATTCAATCAATCCCCGCTATTTTTGGATTTCCTCATGGGCCGGCGTGAGTATCAATGTACGCCCTGGGGTAATCCCACCTACAACGTCTTCGGATGGCAGAAGCCCTGCTATTTGCTTCAAGAAGGGTATGCGGCGACCTTCAGGGAGCTGATGGAATCAACAGAGTGGGAGAACTACGGGACCGGTCGAAATGAAAAATGTGCGGACTGTATGGTCCATTGCGGCTATGAGGCATCGGCGGTTGAAGATACGTTTAGTACGGCCTCCGGATTCGCAAGGACAGCCAAGCTGACGCTGATGCCTACATCCCGTTGATCGTTACCGTTCAGCTTTAGCCGCAGTTCATAGATGTTTCGGCTTCACGAATACGGTTAATGGCTCATTCAATGACCGATACGAAGAATCATACAGCCGATGCCTGTACTTCTTTGGAAGGGCGAGTGTTCAAGCCGACCTCTCCGGGAGAGATAGCGGAAGCCGTCGAACTCGCGTTCGACTATCGTGGCGACGTGACGTTGACGCTGTGCTCGGGTGATTCCGTCACCGGATATATCTACAATCGTCGCGTGTCCGTCAGCGCACCCTATCTTGAGCTATTTGCTGCCGATCGTCCGGAAGCTCAGCGTATTCCCTATTCCGACATCGCCACGATTGCATTTACCGGCGAAGACACCGCGAACGGAAAGTCATGGGAAGCGTGGGTGTCAAAAAAAGAGTTCGAACGTCGAGCCGAAGCCGCGAAGATAGAAGCGGACGCCCGCACGAAGGGGTATCTCTAAAGCCGTTGTAGGGTTTCGTTAATCCAAAGATGCAACGGCGCCGAACCGTTCTTCTGCAAAATAAGACCCGCCTGCCTATTCATTGACAAAGATGTACTGCTGTGCTAGAAACGCCTGCCCGAATGCAGCGGGCGGATGGTACCGCGGTGTGTCTTTCTTCGTAAGGAGCGAGCGACGAGTCAGCGATCTAGTTTGAAGCTTGGCAGGCAAAGTCCAGTAGGACTGTTTATCCTAGCTTGCTGTCTCGTACTGAACGTTATGGTTCTGCCCGTGGCTCAAGCCACACATGAAGCGGATCATCGCTTTATGGTGGAGGGGTACGTTTGCGGACCAGACGGGAAGGGATTTCAAAATACAGACGTCCTGATTAAGGACACGAGGATTTCCTACGGTCAGGTCGTGCGTACGGATGGGGATGGTTATTACAAAGCGACGTTTCATCTGCACAATGACAATCTTGGTGATCCCCTTCTGGTAGAAGCCAGAGGAGAGCAGCAAAATCTTAAGGTCGTATTCGACCCGAAGGACCTCGAGAGTGAACGAAAGATCAGGGTTAACTTTGGAACCGGTTGCGATGTGACTGGCCCTCCCCTCTGGGTTTGGTGGGGAGGTGGAGCGATCGTTGCTGCGGTTGGTACGATAATCGGGATGAAACTTGTCCGTTCTCAGCGGAGGCCGGGGAAGGACAAGGGGAAATCACAGAGGCAGAGAAAAATATAATCGCCGATGACGGGCCTTGGGGACTGCGGGGTGCCTCGCCGAATCGGTCGATAGGTGGGGCGAGGCCCGTTGTGCTGAGCTGTCAAGAATGGTGTATCTGGAACGCTTTTGTTGGGGTTGAGACCCTCGACAGAAGCGTTTTTTCTTTCTCTGTCCCCTTCATTGAACGTGTTGCAGTTCGTACAGCACTCTCGCTGACCAAGAGATGCTTGTAATGAGTATCATGCCTGAGGCTTCGATCCGCACTGTGTTGACCGTAAGTCTCGGGCTATTGTCGATCGGGCTATTGTCGGGTTGTGGCGGTGAGCAGGCGGGGGAAGGGCCGATCGTGCCGCCGCCTCCCGCTCCGGCTGAATATGCTGACAAGCATATGCCTGCAGACTGGTGGGGGGATACTCAGAAGGTTGAAGAGGGACGAAAGCTATATGTGGGTGAGGCTAATCCCGACGTGAACTGTGCCAGCTGTCATGGGAAAGACGGAAAGCCCGTGAAGGCGGGGGCTACAGATTTCCGCAACCCTGAACGTATGAAGCTCTATTCCGATTCCGTGTGGTTCTGGCGCATTTCGGAAGGAGTGCCGAACACGAAGATGAAAGGCTGGAAGAGTAAGCTCTCAGAGGATGACCGATGGAAGTTGGTCCTCTATGAACGGAATTTTGCCTTGCTCGGGAAGATATGGAATGAAGAGAGGAAGCAGTGGGGGGATGCCGGAGCTAAATGACCGTAGGATTACAGGGTTGTCGGAGGCAAGATTTCCCGTGCGCTATCCGGCCTCTCACCTTCCGGCGTCACGAAGTTCGTCTTGCATGCGAATCAGCGCGCCGAACAGCACGAGCAAATCCGCGATATTCCGCCGGGCAATAAGGCATTGATGGGGCAGAACGGTCGTGTGCATTGCATGGACTTTGACGTTCTCAGTCGTGGTCGCATCGCTTCAGCGGTATGAAGCGTTCTTGTCGCAGGTGATCCGATTACCTTCGGCAAACACCGTATGGTAAACAAGATCGTTAACTGGTGTCTAAAGTAGGGGGCATCGAGGCATCGTGAAAAAACTGTCGAGCGGTCTCCTGGCTCTCGTTGTGTTGTTCTCCCTGTGTGTGGCTGCAGCCACCACGGTCTTTGCTCAGGACGTTGGGGCGCCGTCGGTAGAGTTTCCGTATACGGGCAACCGGACGGCTGTATGGGTGGTCGCTCAACTCCATATCCTATTTGCCGCGTTCATTCTCGGTGCACCGATCTTCGTCGTCATTTCAGAATGGTTGGGTTACCGTAAGCAAGACCCGCGATATGATCGTCTGGCTAAAGAAATCACCAAGGTGACGGTCATTCTCTTCAGCATGACGGCGGTGACGGGGGGATTGTTCATTTTCGTTCTTCTTGCGGCGTATCCCCAGTTTACGACCTCGTTCATCAATCAATTCTATATGGTTTTTGCCGTCCTGTATCCGGCGCTGTTTATCGCTGAAACCATCCTCATGTATGCCTACCTTTACACCTGGGATATCTGGAAGGGAGAAAAGAAAGGGCGTCATATTGCGCTTGGGGTGCTCTTGAATCTGGTGTGTCTGCTCATCTTGTTTGTGATCAACGGTCCCACGTCGTTCATGAACACGCCGCCGAAAGCTGAAGGCATTTCGCCGCAGGATTTCATCGCGACCGCTACGTTATGGGATAAGATCGCCAACCAAAGTTGGTTCCCCTTAAGCCTACACCGGATCGATGGGAACCTGGCGTTCGGGGGGTTTATCGCGGGCATGATTGCGGCTTACATGTATATGGGTTCAAAAACACAGGAAGATCGAGCCTACTACGATTGGATGGGCTTCGCCGCCATTTGGATAGCCGTAGGCGGGTCGCTCTTGCAGCCGTTCACGGGACTGCTGCTGGCTTATGAAATGTGCGATTATGATTTTTCATTTTGTCCTTATATGATGGCCGATCAGCTTTCCATGTTTTTTGAAATGCAGGGCGTGATGATCGGACTCTTGTTCTTGGCCATCAATTACTATAGCTGGCTCAGCGTCAAACGGATTGAGGGGGCGCAAAATGTTCGAATGACCATCTTGGCTCCTATCGTGTTGGTGGCGTTGCTTCCCGTCACGATGTGGGTCATGAACAACTATTGGATTCCCGATCCGATGTCCCTAGCATTCCTGCTGCCTCTCACGTTGTCGCCATTCCTGCTGGGCCGGTTCATTCCCATGACCGTCTCTGCGCGGACTGTCATTAAGATCGGCTTTATTGTCATGCTCGTGAGCGACGCGGTCTGGCTCACCCCGGCCGGCTTCGTGGCCACCGGTACCGATATGCCCGATGAGCTGAAATTGCCGGAAGGGTGGGACTATCTGTCATCGATGCCGGCGAAGCTCTCGGCAATCCTGACGTTGGTATTCGTGACGGTCGTCAATTACGCACTGTACAACCGAACCATCAAGCAAGGCACCATTCTGTGGGGAAAAATCGATTTCGTCTCGCAGTTCGTTCTGATTTTCCTAGCCTTTACCTCGACGTGGATCATGGGCTTAATGGGAGCCGTCCGGTCGCTGCTGAAGAAGTATTTCCACACCTATAGTTTGGTATCGGACCTCAGCGCGGAGTCGTTTACTCCGACGCTTTCGTATTCCGCATGGTGGATTACGGCGATCACCGTATTTTTCATAGCCATCGTCAGTCTGGCTGCGCTGGTGGCTCTGCGCCCTTCCGTTTCGGCGGTACGAGAGCCTGAAGGGAGTCCGGTCCCCGTCGCGGCCAAGTAACTACAGCAGGAGTGCCGACTGAGGCAACGAGAATTCATATGGGAAATATATTGAAGAAATTAGGCATCGGATTGGCGGTTGGCGGGGTGCTCGTCGGTATCGCGCGGTCACAGGAAGTGCCGGCGGATTTTCAGGTGCTGTTCTTCGTCATCTCGCTGATTGGGGCGACCGTCTTCATGCTGCTGGATGCGCAGCCCATCGGAACCATGAATGGCGGGAAGTCGGCCTTCGCAGTGACGGCATTTTGGGTTCTCATTGTGACGGTCTGTGTCGCCGGAGCATCTCTGCTGCCGCAGTTCGATCCTGAAGACGAAAAGGCAAAGATCGGCAAACTTCTCGATAAGGAGCGAAAGCAGTCGGCGCAGGGCAAGGCCGAAGAATTGATCGCTCGTGCAAAGGCCCTCGATGAACAGGTCAAAGCTCTTGAGGAGCGGCTCAAAGGTATAGGTACGGGTCAGATTGCGACGGCTACCACGGCGCCTACCGTGGGAGACAGGCCGTCGACCGCAGGCAGCGGAGGGGGTGGCGCTTCCGGCGATGTGATGAAGATTGGGGAGGAACAGTGGCAACTGCAGGAATGTTACAACTGCCACAAGCTCAGGGGTGAAGGTGGAAAGAAGCGCGGTCCGGAATTGGATAATATCGGGTCGTTGATGACCGTCGAGGAGATTCAACAGAAAATCGCGGATCCCAAGAGCTTTATGGCCGAGGGGTATGACAAAGAATGGCAGAAGGGCATCATGCCCAACAAGTTCAAAGACCTCATGGATCCCAAAGAAATGCTGGCACTCGCCACCTGGTTGGGTAGTTTCAAGAATACCTCGGTAAACACCCCCAAGCCGATCAAGAAAAGCTAATGCTGCAACCGAAGCTGAAATCCAAGGTCCGATGCACCGACCTCGACATCGGCGAAATCTCGAAGGTCGTGCTTGATCCACTGTCCCACGAGATCAGCCACATCGTCGTGTCGATGAACGGCAGCGGTGAACGCCAGGTCGCGATGGGCCATGTGCAGGCAGTGACGGAAGAATTCGTGCAGCTACGGGCGCGCTCAGCGGATATCCTGGCGTTGCCGCCGTTCAAGCGGGAAAACTACGTCACGACCCACGAGGTAGAGATTTCCCACCTCGAAGACAACCTCCATGTGACACCGGGCGAGGTGTTGGTGCCCTTGCCTGATCTTGAGAAGAACGTCAAGCGACGTACGTTTTTCATGAATTTCACGCATGTCATCGGGTTCTTGATCGGACTTCCGATCGCGTATCCCATTCTCCGTTTTCTCATGAAGCCGATGTACGCGGATTTTGACAATCACTGGCTGAAGGTGGGAAACGTGAGCAAGATCAAGCAAGAAGATGTCGGCGTGCAGTTCAAGTACAAGAAAAAGGTGAAAGAAGCCTTCATGCCCGAGTCCGAAATCGACAAAAACGTCTGGATTCTCAGAGGGTCCCCGGAGCTTCTCGAAAAAGTTTACAAAGACAAGGACATGGAGTTCCGCGATTCCAAGGGGAAGACGATCTGGACCAACAAGAAAGATGTTCCCTACGTCGCGTTCTCCGGCAAGTGCCCGCATTTGGGTTGTGGATTTAAGTGGCGGCAGCATAAAGCTCTCGGACAAGTGTTTCTCTGTCCCTGCCACCTGAGCATCTACGATGCATCAGGGAAAGTCCTCGACGGCCCCGCCCCGCGTGGCCTTGACGCGTTGCCCGTGAAGGTTTCTCCAGGGGGAGAGGTGGAGATCATCGATATGGAATTCAAGGCCGGGACCAAGTCGCAAGTCCGGATCGTGTGAGAGCCGGTCACATGGATATCAAGCAATCTTCTCCTGCAACGGTTTCCGATCATCAGCCCAGCACGATTGAAAAGCTCGTCGCGTTCCTTGATGAACGCATCGGCCTCAAGGAAATGCAGGCGAAGATGCTGAACGAGCCGATCCCTGGCGGCTCTCGTTGGGCCTACGTGTTCGGGTCCGTTCTGTTGTTCATCTTCGCCATGCAGGCACTGACCGGAATGTTGCTCATGTTCTATTATGTGCCCACCGCCGACCATGCCTATGACAGTACCCAATATATCCTGCATGAGGTCGACTATGGGTGGTTCCTGCTGAGTTACCATTTCTGGGGCTCCAGTGCGATGGTCGTCTGCGTCTTCGCCCACATGTCCCAAGTGTTTCTCTGGGGTGCGTATAAAAAGCCACGAGAATTGCTATGGCTTGTGGGGCTGGCTTTGTTTGGTATCGTGATCACCTTCGGTTTTACGGGCTACCTGTTACCCTGGGACCAACGGGCATTTTGGGCCACGATCGTAGGGGTCGAAATCCTGGATAAAATCCCCGTTATCGGGGATTTCATAGCCCGGTTTTTGAAAGGTGGACCCACTCCGGGTCAAATGACCTTGAGTCGATTTTTCGTTCTCCATGTGATGATTCTTCCGGCGGCGCTCATGGCTCTGGCCGGACTGCATTTGTTCCTCTTTCGTGTCGCCGCCCCAGCCGGACCGTTCCGCGGTACGGTCGAAGAAATCAAAGCGAAGACCGACTATTTCTTTCCCCGCCAAATTTGGAAAGATATCGTCGGGATGGCGTTCGTCTTTCTTGGTATTTGCGCCTTAGCCCTTTGGGAGCCGGTCGTCTTGTTGGATCAGGCGACGCCGGACCCGGGCGATTACCATCCCGAACCGGAATGGTATTTCCTGTTCTACTTCCAATTGCTGCGGCTCAAGCTGTTTGCGGGGCAGTTCGGCCAATTCTTGGGGGCCGTGGCGTTGCCGGTCGTGTTCATGGCGTTGCTCGTTGCCCTCCCGTTTTTCGACAAGGATCCCGAGCGGAATATTTTCAAACGACCGATCGCCCTGATCAGTTGGATCGCCATCATGGTGGTGATCGTATTGTTCACGGTGGCGGCGGTCATCAACCGCGAGTTTCTGGACTGATCCTTTTTCACGTTGGCTATGGCTGAAGAACGCGAATCGATGTCTCCGACGAAGATAGGGTTTGGGATCCTCTGGCCCGCTTGTTGGACCGGCATTCCCATTAAAGCGGTGTTTGTGGTTCTTGCCATGACGATGGGACTGGTGCATTTCGAAGGGAGGTTCGGTCTGGCCTTGTTGATGCTGTTGGCCAGCCCCGTCACAGTGTTCGCCGCTCCCATCCTCATGGCTGTGTATGACACGCACTTTGGCGAAGGAATCGGGCTCCCGCTCATCTTCGGTGCGTCGATTCCCGTGGATATCTGGGCGCTGGGAGTCGTAGGTCAAACATTCTTCCTTGAGCGTCTTCGAAAAGAACCGCCCCATGATGGGCTGGGTTTTGCCATTTGGTGGAGAGCGGCGCTCATTGGGACCTTTTTCCTCCCGCTTCTCTGGTGGATCGTCAGCCATGTGACGGAGATCGCTATTTCTGCATCGCACTCCATGGCCGAAATGGAGAGCATGAGGCATATCTTCGACACCGGTCTTCCGGTCGCGGAACGAATCGGTCTTGAGCTGACGATCTGGGGGTCCATTTCGTCCGCGGTGCTATTGACCTTGGCGGTGATCGGTGTATCCATCCTTGGGCAAATCATCAGGCGCATGGCGGAAAACGCCCGTCCGGCGCCTGAAAATTATCAGGGGATCATCACCCGCTGGGACTTAATGCGGGTCCCCGCCGATCAAGGATTGTTGTTGGCTACTGTGGCGGGAGTCGGGGTCGTGCTGTCGCTCATGTTCTGGACCATACTTCCGGTGACGACGCCGCATCCCCATGAGTGCTGTAAGAAGCCCGAAGTGCAGGCTGCGCCGATATTCAAACCGGTTGAGTCATTGAACAAGAATGCGCAGCGAATCGCGTCGCTTGCGGCGCAAGTGGAGGCGATGGAACAGCAGAAGGCGGACACAAAGGGCCACAAAGAAAAGGGCAAGGGGAAAATCGAAGGCGGAACGGCCAAAGACTCCTCTGCCAAGACGAAACCGTAATTTACGAGGTGATGAGGTGAGTGCCATACAACAAGGGGTCGGAACGATTCAACGGGCTCTCCGGGCCGTCAAAGGGTACAGCGGATGGCTCGCAGGTCTCTTGTTGGCGGCCGGCTGGTTTGCGCTTCCTTCGATCGGTATCGCGGCGGAAGGTACTGGAACCGGTCCGACGGAATATCGGGATATTCCCTATATCGGTGCCCGGAATCTCGTCTGGTTCGTCGCACAGCTGCACCTGTTGCTTGCCGGGTTCGTCCTAGGCGTGCCGATCTTCGCGTGGTTGTGCGAGGTCATTGCCTGGAAGGGAGGGGAAAAGCGTTACGACAAGCTCGCCAAGGAATTTACCAAGCTCCTGACCTCCGCCTACGCCACAACCGCTCTGTTCGGCGGCATCCTGTTGTTTCTCTTGGTGGCGTTCTATCCCAAGCTCATGAATTATTTGACGGACGTCTTCTTCCCCTCCTTTTTACTCTACTGCCTCCTGTTCCTGCTCGAAACCGCGACGCTCTATCTCTATTGGTACGGGTGGGACGCCATGCAGTACGGCAAGAAGAAGACGTTGCACGTATTTCTAGGGTTCCTCCTGAACTTTTTCGCCGTGTTCATCATGATCGTGCCCAATGCGTGGGCCACGTTCCAGGCCAGCCCCGTCGTGATTTCGGAAGGTACGGCTATTGAGCGAGCCTGGGCCGCGACATGGAATCCGACCTGGTGGCCGATCAACATCCATCGGTTCATCGCCAACGTCGTGCTCGGTGGGTACATTTGTGGAGCGTATGCAGGAGTGCGGTACTTGTCGGTCAAGAGTATCGAGGATCGGGAACATTACGATTGGATGGGCTATGTCGGCAATTTCATCGGTGTGTTCGGCCTGTTGGCTCTGCCGTTTGCCGGCTATTGGCTCATGCGGGAAATTTACCAGTACAACCAGCAGATGGGCATTACCTTGATGGGCGGATTCCTGTCCTGGCTTTTCATCATCCAAGCCATGTTGATCGGGGTCTTGTTCATGGGTTCGAACTATTACTTCTGGCTGGGGATTACCTATCGCATTCCCGGATCAATGGCAAAATATCGGCGACCGATGCTGTGGATGTTGATTAGTCTGCTGTTCTGTCTCGCTGTGTGGATGACGCCGCACTCGCTCGTGGCCAGTATTGAAGAGGCTCAGAAAATGGGAGGAGCCCACCACCCCTTGCTCGGTGTCTTGGGCGTCATGTCGGCCAAAATGACGGTGTCGAACCTCATGATTCTCATTACCTTCATGAGCTTCGTCATGTATTGGCGTGCAGGAAAACAAGATACCGCCGGCTGGGCGAAACTGGGGAAAGCCGTCATGGGCGCCGTCTTGGTGCTGGCCAGCCTCGCAGTCATCGTCCTCGGCGTCTGGGGGTACTTTGTGCCTGCCATCGTCAGAATCAACTATTTCTCGACGTCCCAGGTGCTGATCGTCATCTTCGTCATTCTGACCATCACACCGCTGACCGCGCTGTTGCTCAAGAGTGCCAGAACGACGACGGAAATGGTTTGGGGCAGCATGCCTCCACGCGCCGGATACGCACTGGTCCTCAATGCCGTCATGGTTATTCTGCTCATGACGTTGATGGGCTATGCGCGATCCTCTTCCCGCGTCCATTGGCACGTGTATGGGGTCATGCGTGATTCGTCGCCCTATGCCTATTCACCGGCGCTCGGCAGCGCATCCCTGATTATGGCCTTCTGCACGTTTTTCTTCTGCATCCTTGTAGCGTTTATCTTCTGGGTCGCCACGATGGGGGATAAGTACAAAGGTGCTGAAGGAGAGAGAAAAGGAGAGCTGCCGCACGGCATTCCGGCGATGGCTGGAGGTGCGCCGGAGGAACGGCGACAGGGATAGCGAAGTTCTGAATGTTGAATCGTCGGTCACGGAGCGCAAGGTAACGCTACAAACTCAGCAGAGGGGCTATGAGCGAAGTCGCACAACTACAATTGATCGCGCTGTCAATCGTCGGGATCGGGATTCTGATCCTTCTCTTTATCAAGGCCACGTTTGTCCGGGTTACAGGTTTTGTGTTCATCGTACTGGGGCTGTTTTCCCTGATGTCACTCGCCGTGCCGCAGATGGCGTCTTTGCCACCGGCAGAGGAAAAGATCGACCTCGCAAGCATCAAGACCCCGACCGACATCGCGGCGATTGGACAGACGGTGTTCTTCAGTAAAGGCCAATGCGCATTGTGCCATTCCATCGGTCCCAGTGAATCGGCCCGTTGCCCTGATTTAAAGGGCATCGGCGCAAAATTGAGCAAGGATTTCCTCTACGAAAGTCTGACGGATCCTCAGGCGTTCGTGTATCAGGATTACCGCCATGGAGGCGTGCCGAAGGAATACCCGGCGACGATGCCGGCGATCAATAAGGATCCGATCGGGCTTTCGAAGAATGAAATCATGGCCGTCATCGCCTTTCTGCAGCAAATGAGCGGGGAGCCGATCTCCGTCGGTCTGTCCGACCTCGAGATACCCGGCCAGGCGCCGTCGGCTCCCGTCAAAGCAGCAGGATCCGCCTTGATTGCCGACGCACACCCACTAGGAGGAACGTATGGGCGCGTTAGGTAAGCCGATCATACTCATGATAGCCATGTATGTGTTTCTGAAGTTTGTGTTGCCCTACATTCCCGGTTCAGCGCCCCTTCCCTCGAGCTTGATTTTTCTCTATCTGCTCCTCACGGCGTCGGGCATCGTGATCTACGAGACGTTGAGCGGAGAATCCAAAGATGCCTTTTGGGGACCGATCCAGCGGTTCTTGACCGGAGAAAATATCGGAGGGCTTCAAGCCCTGCGATATGGTGTGCTCATCCTGTTCCCGCTCCTGGTCGGGTGGCAAACATACGGCAGCACTGCGGTCAGCGATCTTCCACCAACGGAGAGCAGGACGATTCACCCCGCGCCGCCCGGAGAATACACCGGCCTCTCGAACCCTGTTGCTAAGACCCCTGAAAATATTATGCAGGGGAAGGGGTTCTATGCGGCCTTTTGCTCGCCCTGTCACGGCGGGAACTTTGACGGCAAGGGGCCGGCCGCCCGAGGCTTCATTCCTGCTCCGGCCAATTTCGCCGATCCCACCACCATTGCCATGTTGCAGGAAAGCTACTTGTTCTGGCGTATTAAAAAGGGTGGAGTCGGTCTCCCCATTGAAGGCGCGCCCTGGAAGTCCGCGATGCCTCGTTGGGAAGTGGAATTGCCCGATGAATGGATCTGGAAGATTATTATGGGCGAGTACGACGGAGCCCATCAATCCCCGCGAACATGGGAGTAAGGCGAAGAACGGCGTACGGATCGAGCAGGATCTTGACAAACTAGTTTTCCGGTATTGAAGCGGAAGACCGTAAGGCCCGAAAGGGTCCACAACAGCCTGCTGGTTGTGTAGGGAGAACGAGGTCAGCATGAAACCGGCGAGTCCAATGATACAACAGGTTCTGTGCGGTGGCGCGGCAGTGATCGCGAGCCTCATCATCGGCGGTGCTTCTCTCGCGTTCGCACAAGAAAGCGTGTCGGTTCGGGCGGCGCTCGTGACCGGTGAGCTTCCCCTTGACGATCCGAATGCTGCCGCCTGGACCAGCGCGCCACCGGCGTCCTTTCCGATGTCCCCACAAGTGCATTGGCCGAACCGCATTCAAGAGGTCACCGTTAAGGACGTGGCCGTTCGTGCGTTGCACGATGGGAAACAGGTCGCCTTTCTCGTGGAATATGCCGATCCCACGCAAGATCCGGACGATGGAGCGGCGCTCGAATTCATGGTCGGGGACAAGAAGGCGCATTTTGCCCATGGCCAACCGATGCTGCAGGTCGAAGGCGGGCCGGTGAATATTTGGTTCTGGAAAAACAAGGCGGGCAAGGCCGTTGATATGAGTGCGAAAGGCTTCGGCACATTGAAGCCGCAACCGCATCAAGATGTGAAGGCCAAGGGAGCCTACTCAAACGGCACTTGGAAAGTCGTCTTTTCCCGAACTCTCTCAACCGACCATCCGGAAGAGGATGTGCAAATCACGCCTGGACAATTCATCAGTATCGCGTTTGCGGTATGGGACGGACGAAAGGACGCCGCGGGAGAGTTGGTCGAAAAGGGATCTCAAAAGGCCGTCTCCTCTTGGTGGTATTTCAGAGCCGATGCACCGCCGGATTATTCCAGCTATATGTATGCGGCGGTTGCCGCCGCATTGGCATTGGGATTTCAGTTTGTTCTGATTAGAAAACTCAAGAAAGGGCAGTCAGCATGAAGGCGGCACGGCTGGGTGTCATGGGAGTGCTGGTGGCGGTCATATCGGGCGCAGCCTTGATCACAGGAGGGTGCGCCAGCGAACAAGAGAAACGCGGCCACGAGCTCTATACGCACTATTGCAGCGACTGTCATGGTGCAAGCGGCAAGCAAAACGAAGGCTTCAATTGGTCCTTTATGCCGGATCCGAAACCGAAAGACTTGTCCAATAAGTCCGAGATGGGCACGTTCAAGGACGAGGAGCTCTTCAGTACGATCTCACGTGACATGCTGGATACCAGTGAAGAGGGCGGCGACCCGATCGGGGACGATGACTTTGCCGTTCCCACGATGCCGACGTTCAAATACACCCTATCTGAAGACGAAATCTGGGCAATCGTCGGACATGTGCGCACCCTGCACGGAATGAAGATGGAGTTTAATGTCGCGGCGCGTAAAGCCTCGCTCGAAGAAGGGTTGAAAGCCGCTCAGGCCAAGTTTGAGCAGGCCAAGCAGGCCTATGAAGCGGCGGAGAAGAAAGCCAGCGAAGAAGCGGAGCGGAAGAGTGAGCAGCTGAAGAAAGATGTCGAAGTGGATGAATCCGCTTATGAGGCCGAACAGACGGCGATGGCCCAAGCCAAAAAGGAGTTGGATGCGGCCCAGGTGGCACTGAACAATTTCTCTACCAGACCCGGCAAAGGGCTCAGTATTCCAAGGCCCGATCTGACGGTCAAGCAGGCGGAATCTGCGAAATTGGTCGAGCTAGGGAAACGGCTCTACGAAAATAAGTACGGCTGCAACGGCTGTCACAATTTAGCCGGCGAGGGTGGTAAAATCGGTCCGGCGTTGGATCGAGCGGGATTTCGCCTGAACGCGAGCTGGATCTATCGCTGGCTCAAGAATCCGCAGGCCATGGATGCACATACCCGGATGCCGGCCTTGGGGCTGAGTGATGCGGACGCCAAGGCCGTGACCATGTACGTGGCCACATTACGCGCTCCCAAAACGGAGGCCGTTGCGGAGAAGCCGGCTGAAAAGCCTTAGCGGTTGCGGAAGGCTCGATCGACGGCCGCAGTGATGTCCCCACGACGTGAAGAATAATGAAGCGCTCGGTGGGATGAAGAAAAGCGCCACGTTTGCGAAACGGTGAGCCGGCAGTGTCCCGTGAGCGCCAGTGCCTTTGAGCCCAAGGATGCTTTCTCATCCAACCCAGAGCCGCACAGAGCAGCTCTCACCCGGTTGGCAAGTCGAGTCTCTGACATTCGAGTCAACTGAAAAAAGCGCGTATGTTTCTGAACAACGCTGAATTAGTGAGGACTTGGTGTCCCGCGAGAACGCGCCTGTAGACGTTCAGCATCCGATTAAGCCAGCACGCCTGCGAGCAGTCCGGTGAGGATCACGATACCGACCCATACGTGCTTTTGAAACATGTCAAATGCTTGGCCTGGTGTAATTGGCTTGCGTAGTTGACGGACCTGATGCAGGAAAAACACCGTCACGCCTAAGAGAGCCGCGTAATATGGCCATCTCAGCTGGGCCAACCGCCCCGCTGTGGTCAAGCACGCCAGCATGATTCCGAAGGCCAGGCCCACTCCTTGGTGCACGGAAGACCCGAAGTACAGGGCGGACGACTTGATCCCAATGCGCCGATCATCATCTTGATCTTGGATTGCGTAGATGGTGTCATAGGCCACGGCCCAGGCGGCGGTTGCTCCAAACAGGCACCACGCCGGTCCGTCCAACTCCCCTCGCACGGCGGCCCAGGCCATGACGGTTCCCCAGCCGAACGCAATGCCGAGCATGGCTTGTGGGATGTGGATCCACCGCTTGGCATAGGGGTAGAGGACGGCGAGAAGAATCGCAACCGGTGCGAGCCAAGTGACGATCGGCCGAAGGAAGAATAAGAGGCTCGCCGCCATCACAAGGAGCAAGCTGAGCAGCAGCATCGCATGGTGCCGTGATAATTCACCCGAGGCCAAAGGACGCGTTTTGGTACGGGCCACCTGTCGATCGAACGATTGATCCGCCAAATCGTTCACAATCACTCCCGCGCTACGCATTAAGAATGATCCGCCGATGAAAATGACTAAGAGATGAAGCGGGGGAATTCCACGGGCGGCCAGAACCAGTCCCCACATTGTGGGCAGAAGTAAGAGCAAGGTGCCGGTCTGGTTCGGTAGCCGTATTAATCGGGCCAGAGCCGACCACAGCGTCACCGAGAAAGCCGAATGCGACATTGCCGGGCTGGACATCACGCGACCTTAGCCCAGGGGAAACTGGCTGTCAATGCGTCTTCGCCGGTTGTGACGGCGGTGTGAATTCGGTATAACCACCACGTGAACAAATTGCAGGTCATGCCGATCATCCGATTTGTGCCGGGCCGTCACGTCATCTCCTTTTGTGTGGTGTTTGCACTAGCCCTATCCGACGTCGGCTGTTCCCTGCTCAAGCGAGGGACGGAAACGATCAGTTCTCAACCGATTCCACTGACACCGGTAATCTGGTTCTCACCCAGCGTGACTACGGCTGAGATGCCGTATTACGATGCTTGCGGCGAGACAAAGTCAGTTGCTCTGGCTGACATGCTTGTCGCATCCATCCCCAAAAAGGCGACTGAGGTCTTTACCGGCGTCACGGCCCAGAACCAGACTGATGAGCTCATCGCCTCCGACGGCGTGCTCGAGGTCGGCGTGGGACTGAAACGGGTCGAGCTTGTCCTTCCGCAACACGCGCAAGGCACCTATCCGGCGGCAGCGGCGGTTGGAATTGAGATGGTGTTTTTGGCTAGGGACGGAACGTTACTCTTCAGTAAAAAGCTGCAAGGTTCCGGGCAGGGCCAGGTGGAGGTCCGAGAACAGTCGTGCCAGGTAGAGGGTTTGGAAACGATTGTTCAGGAAGCGGTCGATTCAGCCATCAACGGTTTGGCTCAACAGCTCTCGCAATCGGGGCAGATCCGAGAATACGCCGATCAAAGAAACACGTGGGCGCCGATGACGGCGCGTCTCCGCCCCTCTGTCTCGGTACCTCCCGCGGCAACCACTTCCCTTCCCACGAGTGAGGGGGCGGCAGGGGAACCGCCGCAGGTCGAGTCGGCCCCACCGGGGGAGCCGGCGCAGCTGAATTTTCGTGCCATCATGCGGGATGAAAATGGAGACCAATTCCTTCAGCCGGACGAATCTCTCACGATCGAAATAGAAGTGAAGAACGAAGGAATGGGGGAGGCGAACGACGTGACGGTGACGGCAGAAGGAAAGGCCGAATTGGTGGCCTTGTTTCCTTCGGAAATCCACATCGGCCACCTCAAGCCGGGAGAAACAAAGCGCAAGTCGATCACGCAACGGGTGTCGGCTTCCCAGGATGACCTTCAGGGAGAATTGACGCTGAACTTGCGGACGCTCAGCCCGGTCACGTCCGCCCCCCCACCGAAGGTCTTCCATTTCGGAGTGAAGCCGAGAGTGACCGACCCAGTGCCGGTTCCGGATGTCGACGACATACCAAGTTCCCTGACGGCATTTCAACAGCCGAAAGCCGTGATTATTTCGATCGGCATTGGGACCTTTCGCGATGCCCAGGTGCCGATGGTTAGATACGCCCGTCATGATGCGGAAGTCATGGCGGAATATTTGCGAACGATCGGCGGTGTCCCAGGCGAGCGCATGCGAATCTTGCTCGATCGACAGGCCCTTGAGAAGGATTTAGAAGACACATTTGAGCGATGGCTTCGGAAACGGGCTGACCGGGAGACCGTAGTCTATGTGTTTTTTGCCGGACGAGCACTGGTGGACGGCGGGACCGGTGCCATCTCGCTTGTCCCGTACGATGGGACACTCTCCGGAGCGAAACCGCTCTATCCCCTCGTCCGCCTGCAGGAAGCTCTCTATCGACTTCCCATCCGAAAGGCCATTCTGATGTTCGATGTCTCCATGGACCCGTCTCCAGGGGCCGTTCTTGCCGACATCCCGTCGCCGGCGTGGGAATCAACGGTGAGCCAGGCAAGGAAAGATATCGAGATGTGGATGATCGGCAACCGAGGCCTGCAGGAAGCTCACCCATATGACGAAGGCAAGCACGGGTTGTTTACGTATCATCTTCTGAGAGGGTTGCAGGGGCTAGCCGATACGGATCGGGATGGGACCGTCATTGCTGGTGAACTCTGTTCCTATGCTCGCAGCCATGCGGCGCGGGTGGCACGTGAGCAATTCAGCAACAAACAAGAAGCGCTTTGTTTGCCGGGGACCGGACGGGAAGGTATGGTGCGAATACACCCGGTAGCTCGAGGCAATAATCCCAAACCGGTTCCTATGCCGAAACAACTGAACCTTCCTGCAGACATATTAGGCCCGGCCGCCGGCCCGATGCGAATCGGACCATAAAGTTGGTGCGCCCCGGTCAACTTCATTGACAGGCTCGCCGCATGGTCGTTATCATGCCGAGCAAGGTGCTGTCTCATCCTTTTTTCCGCCTTGCCCAGGGTGCCGGCGTAGCTCAGTTGGTAGAGCAGCGGTTTCGTAAACCGCAGGTCGTTGGTTCGATTCCAATCGCCGGCTCCACAAAACACTTCGTATGACCCGCGGACTCCTTATCGTTGTATCGTAATCCCTCCGCGGATAGACACCTTCAGTGCTTGAAAAGTTTAAGCGTAAGCCCTTCTTGCCCGGACCACCAACTCGGCACTGAAGGAAAAGAACTAACGCCATGAGTGTGGGCAGGGGTGTGAACAGATGGTATCAACCAGATCCACACTTTTTTCTCCGTACCCATGTCTGGTCGATCATTCAGACGAGAACGTGGATCGTTAGTCTTCACTCACGCGGTCGGTCTCAATTTATCCAGCCTTCCCGAGTTCTCTTGAATCGTCGACCTGCCACGACCTCACGGCCCCTCATACAGTTTGCCCTTCGACGGTCCGCTATGGTATGTCCCTATCATATGGAGATTCCTGTATATATCATGATACAGCTGAACGGAGGCGTATTCCTCCCTGTCCCATATGACCATTCTGTCGCAAGTCAGTCAGAAGCATCCCACTGGTGAATTGTTCATGGAGAAGCTCGATGCTTCTTGAAGAAACCGCTACCAGGCCAAACGCGCCAACTACCTCTTCGATCACGGGAAAGCTCGTCGTCGTCATGCTGTTTCTTGCGGCCATCGGCGCCTTCTATTTCTTCGACCTCATGGCTTACATCTCGCTCGACGTGCTGAAGGCCAATCGCGACAAACTCTTGATCTTTACTGAAGAGCACTACTGGTCAGCCGTCGTGTTGTTCATCCTGGCCTACGTGGCCCAAACCGCCTTCTCGCTCCCCGGTGCGACTCTCATGACGCTCACAGGCGGCTTTCTCTTTGGGAGTCTGTGGGCTGCACTCTACGTGAATATCGGAGCCACAACGGGCGCCACCCTGGCATTTTTAGCGGCTCGGTATCTGTTTTCCGGATGGGTCGAACAGCGGTTTGGCAATCGGCTCGCAGCGTTTCAAGAGGGGTTTCGTCAGAATGCCTTCAATTATCTTCTCACCTTGCGGCTCATTCCGATGTTTCCCTTTTTTCTCGTAAACCTCCTCTCGGGATTGACGAGAGTGAACGCCGGCACGTACGTCGCAGCAACGGCGCTCGGCATCATTCCCGGCAGTCTGGCCTACACCTTTGCTGGGCGCCAGTTGAGCACCATCAATTCCCTTGCCGAATTAGCTTCCCCTCGACTGCTCCTCGCCTTCACGGTGCTGGGCCTTCTGTTTCTGATGCCCGTCCTGTATCGTAAGTTTATTCGACCTTCAAAATCGGAGCGATAACGGAGACCCGGCCCCTGTCATGAAGAACAGCAGCACAGGGAATGGAGATCGCGATGCGGTGGTTGAAGAGAATTGTGATTGGATTCATTGTCCTGGGCGGGCTCACCTACCTGTACTATACGGAAGTGAAACCGACCGTCATCTTCGGCTTGCGTGAAGACTATGCCAACGCGATTCCCTATCAAACGATCCCGGAAGGCCTGACAAGCCTCAAAGCTGAATCGTGCGGCATCTGCCATACCGACATTTACAACGAATGGAAGACCAGCATCCACTCACAGGCCTACACAGATCCGTTCTTCCATGCCTATTGGACGAAGGACAAGCACACATGGGTATGTCTTAATTGTCACTCGCCGCTGGAAAACCAACAACCCACCTTGATTAAAGGCATTCCGCGCGACCGCGTGGAACGTGCCGTTCAAGAGCCGAATCCGCACTACGACAAGGAGTATCAGCAGGAAGGCGTTACCTGCGCGGCCTGCCACGTACGGGATGGGGTAATCTTGGGGCCATTTGAGGATGCCAAGGCTCCCCATCCGACCAAGTACGATCCGATGTTCCGTACCACGCAACTCTGTTATCGCTGCCATAGTGTCGTTGGTGGACCGGCTCAGTTTTATAACGGAGGGCCTTGCGGCACCTATCCCGAGTATGAGGACGGCTACTGGAAGAAAGAACGGGGTTTCATCTGCCAGAGCTGTCACATGCCGGAGATCGAGCGACCGGTTGCAATCGGCGGCCCGATCCGCCAAGGCCGTCAACATCTCTGGCGAGGTGGACACGACCCCGCGATGGTCAAACGGGCCATCAATGTGAAGGTGGCGGCTGAGCCGGCAGAACCCAAACCCGGCGACAAGGTCCGGATCACACTGACATTGGTCAATGCGGGGGCCGGGCACAAGCTCCCTACGGGAGACCCTGATCGCCACTTCACGGTCGAGTTTGCGGTGGAAGATCACAACGGAAAGGTGTTGAAACAGCAGTCAGATACGATGGGGCGCTGGATCATGTGGCAACCGGCCATCGTCGAACTCTACGACAATCGGCTCATGCCGTTAGCCAGCCGGGACTATACGTTTGAGTATGAAATACCGAAGGACAGCGCCGGGCTCAAACTCTTCGCGAAAGTTCGCTACCACATCCAGACGGAACGGCAGCATCAGATGCTCATCGATAAGTACGGCCTGACGGCAAAGGATCCCAATCACTTCACCGTGTACGAACGGACGGTGCCCTTGACTGGTAAACTTGCAGACCATTTTCAGAACAACGGACCGTCCTCGCATAGGGCATGCGCCGACCTGAATCACGGGTAAATAATGAATTTTAGACTTGCGCAGGGTCTTTCAGGACACATGGAGAACCAACGTCACAGAGCAGAACATAGCTTTTGGAGAATGAACCGGAAGGGCTCAGTGAGGGCGTATCTTGGCATTGATCAAATCTTAGCCTTCATGTCTAGCGACAGATCCCATTTCTCCCCATGCCTCAAATCCCAACTTTCAGGCGTATATTTTAAGATCCCTGCCGCCGGAGTGAATGTCAGCTCGCCGAAGTAAACTCGTCCCTTGACGTTATATAAATCGACGCGGACAAATCCAAATCCCGACGATAATTTTGTGGCCAGTGCAAGCATCTCATCCAAGTTGACCGGCTTCGGCACCAACGGCCGTGCTGTGCAGTTTGAAACGACAAGCTCGAGGAGATTCCATGCTGTATCAAAGATGGGGTGAATGTCATGGGTATGGTTGCGCACGATTATCTGATCGGGCATGCCGTTGAAGCAATAGAATTTGTAGTCGAGGGGAGGACTCCCATCTACGTTCTTCAGGTATTCCTCGATCATGATGCGAGGCTTAATACCATAATACTGATACTCGCGCCCGTGCCAATAGTAATTTTCGGCCAACCAGCCGGAGACGGTGCGAATGATCTCGTCTCGATCCGCGTGTCCTTTGACGATGATCACTTGTCCGGCGGCATGGCTCGGCTTGATCACGTACTCGGCCGGCAGCCGATCAAATGGAATTGCGGATGGGTTATCCCCGTGCCATAAGAGCTTGATCAAATACTCCTCTCCCACCATGTCGGCCACATGAGCACGTACGGCATACTTATCAGCGAGCTGCGTAAACCGAGATGGCATGTTTCCCCTGTTCCAACTGATCATGCGCCAGAACAGTTTCTCCGTAAATGCCCGAGGGTTTGCATGATTGAAAGGTTTACCATGGATTCGAAAATACCTTCGAAGTAGGAACGTCTCGCCCTCGGACCGGCGCATCAGCCTG
>DATIGP010000178.1:0-2604 GCA_035454625.1 Nitrospira sp. | reverse complement strand
CCGAAGGAAATGATGTCGGCCAGTGAATCCAGCTCCCGTCCGAGCGCGGAATGCGTGTGCCGCCAGCGGGCAACCCGCCCGTCCATCCAGTCGAAGATGAGGGCGGCAGGAGTAAGCGCAGCGGCGGTGAAGTAGTGGACTCGCGATAGGCTCCCCATGTAGAGCATCGCGCACAGGACAGCCGCAACGCCGCAGGCGGCATTGGCCAACGTCAGCACGTCGGCCAAGTGAAACTCGCGGATCATCGAAAAGTGTTTGGGGCGAACAGTGGCCATGAGAAACCGTACCCGGGATTGGCGGGAATGTCCAGATTGGCTCTATGCTACCCGCTTGGGAGGCATCGTGGTTGCCCTCCTATCGTTGTTTCTTCTATGCTGACAAGGAGTGACAATTTTGCAGGGAGGAGTCGGCCGATGAAAAAACTTGATGCGCGGAGCCGGGTGACACGCCGAAACGCGAGCCCGTCGAAGGCCAAGAACAGGACTGCGGAGTTGCGTCAGCTATTGGAAGATCTCTCGGAGAAGTTCGATCTTGTGCTGCCGGAGGTCACGGCAAGGGTAGCGGCGCTCGAGCATCTGCTCCGGGAAAAGGAGCTGGTGAGCAGGGCGGATCTGATCTCAGCACGGGCATTTGTGCGCCGACTGGAGGAGTAGCAGTCCAGTTCGTGAAAACGAGCGGCTTCTCCTCGCGCCCTTGGACGAGTACCGCGATCCGCAACTGCTTATCGTTTGGCGACTTCCAGGTAGACAAAGTGCGGCGTGTCCCATTGCCTGATGCGTGCGATTTCCTCCGGCTGCACTCGGGACAACAACGCGGGCAGCTGTCGGGCATGGCGATATACCAACCACCAATCCATGTATAGCTCCATATACCCTGCGTCCTTCACGGTATCGATCGCATTCGAAATCAACAGCCGTCCGCCGCGATTCAACATATGAAAACTCACCTGCACTAACACCTCGGCAATGGACACAGGCAGATAGTCATAGAGGCCGGCGGCATAGACGAAGTCAAACATTCCCCAGTCCCGCGGGTCCATGAGGATTTCTTTCACGGAACAGCGCACGGTCTCGATCTTCCCATTCTGATGGTGTTGTCTAACGACCTCGAGGCTCTCCTCATCCTGATCAATGGCCACAAAACGCCCGATGGCTCCATGCTGTAAAGCCTTCGAGAGTAGCAATTCGCGGAGATGGCCGCAGGCAATGGCTAAGACATGCGACCGGGACTTCGCCATGGCCGTCTCGTCAATCATCTGCGCAAGCAACCGCCGGCGATCCCGAATCCCCGCCGCTCCGGAGTATGTCATCAACCACGAATGGACCCGCTTTCCCACCTCCGTAGCCTCAGCGACCGTCCGCTCGACGAAGGGGCCGTAGCCGTAGGTATAGTCGAGAAGCACCGCATCGCCGGGATATCCACGCGGTTTCTCAAATCCCCATTTCGTAAATGGATCACTATGGAGCACCTCACGAAGCGGATGTCGCTGTGCTTGCGGTTGCAACGATTTCCAGGTCGAAACAGAACAGGACCGTCGAAGGCTCCACAAGCCTTCGATGAGACTCGCCATGCCTCCATCGACATCGTCGCCCTGTCGCACGGCGACGTGAGTTTCATCCAAGAGACGACCGAGTCGGTCGGACGCGTCCAACATGACGGCCCCTGATGGTGTAGTGAGCATCCTACCTGTTCGGGATGAGGATTCTCACGGCGGCATCAATCGTGGGGTTCTCCCACAAGAGTGTGGGGGTGATCCGGCGGCCAAGCACCGCTTCCAAATCGCCTGTGATCGTGACGGCTTGCATCGACGTCAGGCCGTACCTGGATAGCGGTTCACACTCACGTATGATGGATCGCTCGATGCCCGACTCTTCAGACACCTTGTCGACAAGCCACTTGCGCAACTGCTCCTGCGTCATCGCATGTTGCGTAGTCTTCATCGATCTTCCTATCGTTACCCGGCTCCCAGCCTGACACGGGGCATTCGTTCGCCAGGCTGCAGGCTTCTCTCGGCCAGAATAGTGTTCCACAGCGGAACCGCATGAGCATTCCCGCGTCCTTCGTAGAGAAGCCGATACAGATCGGAGAAATGGTGCTGAATACAGTCGTCATCCGTTTTATCGAGAAAATCCAGCGTCAATTGTCTTCTCAGCGCAAAGCCGGCATTCCGCTTCCCAGCATCCCACCACGAAGGGCAATCGGTTGCGTAGTAATCGTATGGCAGAGTGCGCACCCGTCTGAACATGTAGGGAGCCCAGATCGAGCGCGCTGCGTCCGCGTGCATAGAGTCATGCGACCACGCGCCATGACGGCCTGTGAGATGAAAGAGTTTCCGATATTCCAAATCGTCCACGGCGGTATTGGGCAGCAGATAGAATGGATACACTTGAAAAGACGAGTAGCTCTTGTACTCGGTCGCCATGACATTGATCAGTGCAAGCGTCGAGTCAATCGTGTCTTGTGTCTCTCCCGGATAACCCACAATAAACGTGAGGACGAGCTTGATCCCAGCCGCCGTCGCGAGGTCGATTCCTCGGGCGATCTCGTCTCGATCGCAGCCTTTTCTCATCCGTGCCAGCTGCCCGTCGTCTCCGCTCTCGATAC
>DATIGP010000177.1:0-8702 GCA_035454625.1 Nitrospira sp. | reverse complement strand
GGGATCCATCTTCTGAACGGCTTATACGACGCCAAATTCGACGGACAACCGGTATTGGCCATCACCGGTCATACGTACCATGATCTGATAGGAACTCATTATCAGCAGGATATCAATCTCGACCGCGTGTTCAGCGATGTGGCGGCCTTCAGCGAACGCATCATGGGTCCGACGCATGTCTGCAACGTGGTCGATCAGGCGATCAAAACCGCGCTCTCGAAACGGACCGTGTCGCACATCACGATTCCCAAGGACATCCAAGATTGGCCCGCCGATGGAATGCGATCCAAGGCGAATGTCGCCGACCACAGCGGTGACAGGTTCATCGAAGCATTGCCGCTTCCCGGAAAGACACAACTTGAGCGGGCCGCCGCTTTATTGAACGAAGGAACCAAGCCGGCCATTTTAGCGGGCCGCGGCTGTTTGTCGGCGCGCGAGGAACTCGTCCTGTTGGCCGAAAAACTCGGAGCACCGATCGTGAAACCACTTCTGGGGAAGGCGGCTGTGCCGGACGATCACCCCTACACCACAGGAGGGATCGGTTTATTGGGCACCGCTCCGTCGCAGGACGTGATGGAGGAGTGCGACACCTTGATCATCGCGGGAAGCAGCTTTCCGTACCTCGAGTTTTATCCCAAACCGGGACAGGTGAAGACCGTCCAAATCGATCTGGACCCGGCGAGGATCGGATTGCGATATCCGGTCGATGTAGGACTCGTCGGACAATGCTGGGACGTTCTGCGGGCTCTGTTGCCTTTGATCGATCCGAAATCAGACCGGCGCTTCATCGAGTGGGCACGAGAGCGGAAAGCGCGATGGGATACGCTCATGGAGGAGCGAGGCACGCGTGATGATGTGCCCATGAAGCCGCAGGTCGTCGCCCATGCGCTCAACAATGTGCTCGCGGACGATGCGATCGTTTGCTGTGATACCGGAACGGTGACGACATGGGCGGCACGGCACATCAGGGTACGCGGCACCATGCAATTCTCCGTGTCCGGAACGTTGGCGACGATGGCCAACGGACTGCCGTACAGCATCGGGGCGTCGGTCGCCTTCCCCGGCCGGCAAGTGGTCTGTTTCGCGGGGGACGGCGGGTTTACCATGCTGATGGGAGAGCTGGCGACGGCCGTGAAATATCACCTGCCGATCAAAATCATCGTCATCAAGAACAACTCGCTCGGAATGATCAAGTGGGAGCAGATCGCCTTCGAGGGAAATCCTCAATATGGCGTGGATCTGCACGCCATCGACTTTGCGGGGTTCGCCCGGGCATGCGGGGCCGTCGGATATTCCGTGAGCGATCCCGCTCGCGTGAAGGACATTCTGCAGCAAGCGTTTGCACAGCCGGGACCGGTCCTCATCGAAGCGGTGGTCGATCCGTATGAACCGCCATTGCCGGGGAAAATCACGACCGAACAGGCTTGGCAGTTCACGAAGGCTATGGCCCGTGGACAGAAGGATCGCTTGGAAATCGTCAAGACCGTCATTGAGAACAAAATTCGCGAAGTGGTGTAGTGATGACCTTCGAATAATGCACGAAGGCACCTGTCATCGGCTTAGACGCAAATCGGTTGGGCCCAATACAGATTGTCCTCCCTCAGACAAATTGTCCTCCGCCATTATGCCTGCAGGGGCTTGATAGGCCAGCGGCTGTGTCGCAGAAAAGCTTCGTGGTCTCGTACGGCAGATTTGGAGACTACATCGCTTGGAAGGAGCATGAATCACGCAGGGCAAAGTTTGTGCAATGCCTGAATCGGAAAGAAGGCGACGCATTATGGACGCTGGAACCTAAAAGGTTGGGAGGGACGGACATGGACTTTGCCGCCAATATCGAAGAGATCCGCAAGCGGGCTCGCCGACATATCGAGGAAGGGTCCCTTACCGCGGACTACGCGCTTGATCGTAACCAAGTCGTTCGGATCCTCAATGATGCGCTGGCAACCGAATACATGTGCGTGCTTCGCTACCGTTTCCATTATTTCATGGCGACGGGCATCCATTCGGCGGCTGTGGCCGAGGAGTTTCTCGAGCATGCCGAGGAAGAGCAGGGCCATGCCGATCAGCTCGCGGAGCGAATCAAGCAGTTGGGAGGGAAGCCGGAGCTTCATCCCGCGGTCATTGCGGAACGGAGCCACAGCGAATATCGGGAAGGAACCTCACTGGCCGATATGATTCGGGAAGATCTGATCGCCGAGCGCATCGCCATCGAGACGTATCGGGAAATGGTGCGGTACTTCGGGGACAAGGATACGACTTCCCGAGTCATGATGGAAGGCATCTTGGCGAAGGAAGAGGAGCATGCGGACGAACTAGCGGACCTGTTGTTTGCCGTGCAACCGGACACCAACCAAGGCACGCAGCGTCTGTACTTCAACGATGAAACTCCGGGTCGAGTCGAGCAAGAACCGGTCGGATCGTGACGGGGCAATGTCGGTACACGCATACAACACAAGGAGGGATTCCGATGGCAAAGAAGCAACAGCAAACGAACCACGATGATGAGGAGATGAATGAAGGTATGTCGGAGGGTGAATCCGTCAACGCATTGGAATTGTTGAAAGAGGATCATCGAGAAGTGGAACAGTTGTTCAAGTCATTTGAAGAGGCGGATGGCCGCTCTCGCCAGAGTATCGCGGATGAAGCGCTCAAGGCTCTCGAGGCCCATGCAAAGATCGAAGAGAGCCTCGTCTACCCTGCCATCCGCGAAGCTACAGGTGAAGAAGACCTGGTCGATGAAGCCGTTGAAGAACATCACGTAGTCAAGCTGCTGATAAAAGAGCTCAAAAAAATGAAGGCGTCGGCCGAGGGATACAAGGCCAAATTTACGGTGATGAGCGAGCTCGTGAAGCACCACATAGAAGAAGAGGAGAAAGAAATGCTTCCCGAAGCGGAGAATGCGGATGTCGATTGGGAAGAAATGGGGCAGGAAGCTCTGCGTATCAAGGAGCGGATGATGTCCAAGTCTTCCAAGGGACAACGCCGAGCGGCATAACTGCGTCGCATCTCTCGGACCGTACTTGGCGTTGCAGATCGGGGAGCATATCGACGGGTGTTCTACGAAATCATCCAGACAGAGGGGAAGGAGGTGACGTTTGTATGACTAGTCGGAGATTCGCGCAAGTTATCGGCGTCTTATTCTTGATCGTGGGAGTCCTGGGATTTATACCAGGGCTTATGTCGACTCCTCATCCAAACGCAGTGCCTGGTTTATTCGCGGACGGAGGGTATGGTCTCTTGTTCGGTCTGTTCCCCGTGAACTGGATTCATAATCTCGTTCACCTGGCTGTGGGTATTGCGGCACTGACCTCCGCCGGCAGCGTGAGCAAGGCGCGAGGCTTTGCCCGGGGACTCACATGGTTCTATGGGGTGCTTGCCGTTATGGGCATCATCCCGCCGCTCAGTATGACGTTCGGGCTGATTCCTCTACACGGATGGGACGTCTGGCTTCACGGCGGAACTGCCGCTGCCGCCGCTTACTATGGATACGGCAGGCGGGCACAAGCCGCAGAAATAGCAGAAGGCTACCGCCGAGCTGCCTGATTTTTATCGCCACAGTGAGACCACGAGACCAGGGCGCCGTCAGGCGCCGTGGTCTCAGCCTTTCGTGCCGACTTCAATTAAGCATCAACATCTCCGCACCGGTAAATCAGGCGGCGGGATCAAACGATTTAGGAACCTCCCGCCGATATCGAGCCGCTCTGATACAGCGCCAGAGTTCTTCTCCGTATGGGAGCACGATGAAGACCGCGATGAAGGAAAAAAGAGCGACCAGGTAACCGGTCGGCACGGGATCGGCTTTAGCCCGGAATTCTATACGAGGCTCCTCGGGGCCCCAGCCAAACAGAGCCGTAAATTGATTCCAATACAGGATCGTGACGAACGATACCGCCATGATCGGCAAGACTTCCAAAAAACTGTGGAGGTGCTGCTCCAGGGGGCTGATGTAACGGCGGGTATGCGCGTACATCACATCCCATAGGGCCGTGGCTTCATGGACGATCAGCGCGACGAGCATGACGGCAATGACGAGGGCATTGATATCAAAGAGCAGGCCCAACAGCACCGGAACACCCGCCTCTCCGAGTTGCAACGCGTGCAGGACCGACTCCTTGGTCCCGGCGTTCTCTTCAATTTTGGTTCGCCGATGGAGAAAGTAGTCGGCCAGCCCGGCGAAGAGCCAGAGTGGGATGATCAAGTACAGAAGATACTGTCGGACCAGCAGCGCAGGATCAGCCACGGTATTCCTCGAGAGAGAACCGCAAACCGATTCACAGATCAAGGCCAATGCAAGGTCCCGGCCTGTCTCATCGAGCAGACCAACCGGCCTCGTAAAGCCTCGTGCAGATGCGGCCCAAGAAAAACTGTCCCGGCAAGGACATCCCGCGCAGGGATGACTGTCTTGCGACACCGCTTCTGATGCTCCGAGTGTGTGAGTCGGCATAACACTCAGACATAACGTTCATGGGATTGACCCGCTAGAATCGGCAAGTCGGATAGATGGTCTACCTCTTGCAGCCTTCGCTGTTGAAACGTGAGGAGCATCATGAATTACAAGGAACAGTACGGCTATGACACAAAGGCTCATGATTGGGACTACACATTGGCCTGGAGGCGAGAGAGCATCAAAGGTTATGGTGAACCGGAGGCGGCTATGCCGGCGCGGATGGCCCGCGTGGTGCGTCTACAGATGACGGCCGCGGTAGAGGCTATCCGAAATCGCATCAATAAATTGCACCGTTGATTTGCTCGCGATTCAGAACTCACATGGAGGAAGCGATGACTGTGAATCCCTCAGGAGAAAAGCAATACCGCACCAATACGCAGGATCTGGGATGGGACGACGAACGGGCTGAGTTCGATGGAGCTCGAGAAAACCTTGGCGAGGGGCAGCGGATGCTGTCCGCCATGGCGGGGATGGTCTTCCTGCTGTCAGGATTGTCCCGCCGCGGTTGGTCCGGCGCGGGGATGGCGATGGTGGGAGGGGGACTGCTCCATCGAGCGATCAGCGGGCACTGTCCCGCGTTTCACGCCATGGGAATCGATACCACTGACCACAATCGACCGGGCCGCCCGAACGACACGAGCCGGTTGGGCCGGCGCAAGGTGCACACGGGCGGCGCAACGAAAATCCAAAGAGCAATCGAGATCCACCGTCCACCCGATGAACTCTATCGGTTTTGGCGCTCTCTGGAAAATTTGCCGCGTATCATGAGCCACCTTGAGTCGGTGCAGGTCGTCAATGATCGGCTGTCCCACTGGGTGGTGAAGATGATGCCGGGCGCACCGAAAGTGGAGTGGGATGCCGAAATCATCAACGATGTGGAGAATCAACGCATCGGATGGAGGTCGTTGCAGGGCGCCGACGTGGACAATACCGGTTCGGTGGAGTTCAAGCCGACCGGCGACGGCCGGCGGACTCGGGTCACCGTGACCCTGCAGTATGCTCCTCCCGGCGGCAAACTCGGCACCGCTATAGCAAAGTGGCTCGGAGAAGATCCGAATACGAAGATCGCCCAAGATCTGCAACGATTCAAGGAAGAGATGGAGACGGGAGTCTTGGCCGCCGGACGATAGGAGGTTGCCTTGTCACAAAGTACGTTTTCGGGGCCACCCCTGGACCCGGCCGGATCGGGTGAAACCAAAGTCGCCGGCGACGGAGAGCTTGCCAAAGCAAGAGCCGCCACCGCCCGGGGAGACGGGGAAATATAGGCGAAATGCGCAGAGAGGCACGCGGCACGTGTGACCCGTACGATCTCGTCGTGTTGCCGGACGACCATGCAATCGGGCGTGAGACGGCGCCGATCACCCTCATCGCCTATTGCGACTTCGAATGCCCCTATTGTCGGGAAGCGCATTCCTCGATCAGCCGATTGCGTACGAAATGGCCCGACCATATCCGGTACGTGCACCGGCATTTCCCCCTCGTCAAGAAACATCCCAATGCGCAGCTCGCGGCGGAAGCCTCTGAAGCCGCCGCTCTGCAAGAGCGGTTCTGGCCCATGCACGATTTGCTGTTCCACAATCAAGCGCACCTGGAAATAGAAGATCTCTATCTCTATGCCGCCATGGCCGGATTGGACGTCCCAAACTTCAAAGATGATCTGCACTCGGGAGCCGGGGTATTGAGAGTGCGGCGTGATGTCCTCTCCGGACATCGGTGTGGAGTGCAGGGGACGCCCACATTCTTCGTGAATGGCCTCTTGCTGTCGGACAGCGAAGAACTGGAGCAGACGATATCGAAGCATCTGAAGAAACAATAGTCTGGAGTACATGTACGTACCTCAACGATCCGGCTTTCAAAGGCAAGTCACCAGATTGTTTAGAAATAGAGGAGGAGAATATCTGTCCTCGACGAGACATCTTGTCTACTCAAAGCCATCTCGAACGATGACATGGCTTGCCCTCGCATAGAGACACAGCCAGTACAAGACCCGCTATAAAAGTCCAGAGTTCAGCGTATGAGCCGGGAGAGGGAGAGGTATTTCCGGCCCCGGGTCCATGTCTTGCAGCGGGCGCTCATCGAGACCGGCGAACCAGCCGGGAGAAACTCTGCTACTCACATTATCCAAGGAGCATCGCATGCCTCGCATGATAATCATGGGCATTTTCATGGCGGTCACAATGAGTTTCCTTACTGCAACGCCGGGAAAACTTGGAGCGCAAGTGGATGTAAGTTCGGATCCTCAAGGAGACAAGTTGGATCCCAAGGCGGATACACAAACGTTCCTTACGATCGCCGTCGAGGAGCAGCAAGTCGCGATCGCTTTAGGTCAATTGGCTGCACAACGGGCGGAGAACAAGCAGGTGAAGGAATACGGCTCGAAGATGGTTGAGGATCACAAGAAGGTCCGTCGGGAGGCGGAACAGCTGGCATCGAAACATCAGGTGCCCTTGCCTACCAAACTTACTCCGGAAGACAAGCAAAAAGTCGACGAGTTGTCGCGATTGTCGGGTCATGAATTCGATCGCGCCTACATGAATGTTAGCTTGCATAATCACGAGACGAGCTTGGAGGAATTCCAGCGTCATGTCGATACGATGCGATATCCCGACCTCCGGGAATGGTTCACCTCCACCTTGCCGCTTATCAAGGCCCATCGCGACCAAGCGCGTTCGGTAAAGAGCTCTCTACAGACAAATCCGTAAGGGCTGAGCGGACTCTAATTATCAATAACTAACGGGCGTTGTGACCGCGCAAAGGAGAAACGATGTTCAAGCAATCTCATGGGTGTTCTCGTGTCGTCGTGAAGGTGATGGTGATCCTGAGTCTTATGGCGGGAGGGTTCACCACGCCTGTCTCTACAGCGACAATGGCCTGGGCCGCTGATCGTGACCAAGGCAAGTCGCCGACGGCCCCGCGTGATGCGCGAGAGCCGGCTGTGGCGGAAGGACATTACCTAACGACAAAGCAGGGTCAGCGTATCGAAGAGGATGACAATTCCTTGAAAGCCGGGACACGCGGCCCTACGCTCATCGAAGATTTCCATTTTCTGGAAAAAATGACTCACTTCGATCACGAGCGGATGCCGGAGCGTGTCGTACACGCTCGAGGGTCCGGCGCGCACGGTTACTTCCAAGTATACAAACCGCTGACTCGCTATACCAAAGCCACCGTATTTCAGGACCCTGCGGTCAAGACTCCTGTCTTCGTGCGATTCTCAACGGTGAATGGGTCCAGAGGTTCAGCGGACAGCGTCAGAGATGCACGAGGCTTTGCCGTAAAGTTTTACACGGCCGATGGTGTCTGGGACCTGGTCGGGAACAACATTCCCGTCTTTTTCATTCAGGATGCGATGAAGTTTCCCGACCTGGTCCATGCGTTCAAGCCCGAAGCCGACCACGAAATGCCGCAAGCGTCCACCGCGCACGACACGTTCTGGGACTTCATCTCGCTCACACCGGAATCCATGCACATGATCATGTGGGTCATGTCCGACCGGGCCATTCCACGGAGTTTCCGCATGATGGACGGCTTCGCCGTTCATACCTTTCGTCTTGTGAATGACCAGGGGAAATCAACTTTCGTCAAGTTCCACTGGAAATCGCTGCTAGGTGTGCACTCGCTTGTCTGGGATGAAGCGGTGAAGTTGGCCGGGCTGGACCCCGATTTTCACCGCCGAGATTTGTGGGAAGCCATCGAAAGCAAGGCGTATCCGGAATATGAACTGGCACTTCAGTTCGTATCGGAAGAGGAGGCCGATAAGTTGCCGTTCGATATTCTGGATGCGACGAAGATTTGGCCTGAGGATCAAGTCCCGCTCCAGCGAGTGGGGAAGCTCACGCTCAATCGGAATCCTGATAACTTTTTTGCCGAGACCGAAGAGTCCGCATTTCATCCGGGTCATCTTGTGCCTGGCATCGATGTCAGCGATGATCCACTCCTGCAGGGGCGATTGTTCAGCTATCAGGACACGCAGCTTAACCGCTTCGGTACGCCGAATTTCGCGCAACTTCCGATCAATCAGCCCAAATCACCGGTAAACAGTTTTCAGCAAGACGGCATCATGCGTTTCACGAATCGTCCTGGCAAGGCCAATTACCATCCCAATTCACTGTCCGGCTCACCTCAAGAGGCGACCGCCAAACAAGGCGGCTATGTCCACTATCCTGCCCCGGTCCAAGGCCAGAAAGTGCGCGAGCGAAGTAAGACCTTTGCCGAGCACTACACGCAAGCGGCGTTGTTCTACAACAGTCTGACG
>DATIGP010000176.1:0-13603 GCA_035454625.1 Nitrospira sp. | reverse complement strand
ATAGCAGCCCCGAATCGGAAGTGGAACCTTCATACAAAGGAGGACCACGATGATGACATATAAGCATGCTAGGGCAATTTGTATTGGCTTGGCGGCATCGTTTTGGTTCACCGTAAGTGCGAATGGACAAGAGGCGCAAATCGCACAGCTCAATGATACCAGCCATCCAGCCACGGTCGTGACGCCAAACGACATTCCCTGGCATGATTTAACGTGGGTGGAGCGGCGCTACAAGATCGAGGCTATGCGCTTCAAAGCTCGGGACGAAACTGGATGGGACTGGACCGGCAGCGACGAAGTGATGATTGAGACCGTTGACCCCAAAGGGTCTACCCTTTCCGAGGAGATCCGCGACATCGATTCAGGCGACACCCATCACTTCGATCCGGCTAAGAGTTGCATAGTTGCGGTACGTCCCGGCAAGGTCGTGCTCGGCAGGACTTCCGTCTGTGATGAAGTGGGCGAGCCGGCACCGCTCGGTTTCTCTGTCGAGTTTTGGGAGAAGGACCTATTCAATATCGAACTTCCCGACTTCCCATCCGGATTCTCGAACTGCGCTCCATCCCCACTCCCAGGCCAACATAGTGGCTTTAGCTGCGGCGCAAACGACGGTTCAGGCGACGACTTCATCGGGCGGGCTCAGATTGATCTGACCCAGCAAGATCTTGACGCGGTGCTGCTCAACGTCGGTGATGAATATGTCGAAACCGTCGTGCTGAATCCTTGCAGAGGAGCCGACGTATGCGACGTGACATGGGGACCGGATTACACCTTTACGTATCGCATCACGCGCCTGCCCGACGCGCAGGGCGGACTACACGGAGTGCTCGATGAGGCGATGCGCAAGATCGGCGCACGCTCCGAACTCGAAGCGATCGCCGCTGGGTTACGATCCTTACGCATGCCGAGCCCGCGCAAGGTTGAATCGGAAGCAGATTCGATGCCTCTCACGCGTTGAGCATGACTTGTCATGTTATGAGGTCCTGACATGCCGGCTTCTCTTAGCCATATTCACCCAAACACGCCCATGGGCGCCAATTTGATTGCCGACGGTGCGACCTTCCGTGCCTGGGCGCCGAACGCTCGCGCCGTGTACGTCATCGGCGAGTTCAATAATCGGGCGCGGACCGATACCGCACTTCTCGCGCGCGACGCGTTCGGCCACTGGCGTGGATTCATTCCGGGAGTAAAGGATCGTCATCGCTATATGTTTTATGTCGTCGGCGAGGGCGGCGAGGGACCGAAGCGCGATCCCTATGCGCGGGAACTTGAAACGCCGTTCCCCGGTGATTGCATCGTGCGGACATCCGATTTCCCCTGGCATGACAGCGGATACGTCACACCGCCCTTCCACGAGTTCGTGATCTATCAACTGCACGTCGGCACGTTCTTCACCCCGCACCTCCCCCGCAGGGGCGGGACGTTCCTTGATGTAGCCCGCAAGCTCCCCTACTTGGCGGAGCTGGGCGTGACTGCCATCCAACTTCTTCCCATTCAAGAGTTCCAGACCAGTTTTAGCCTCGGATACAACGGTACCGACTACTTTTCGCCCGAGATGGATTTCGCCGTCTCCGATGCTGGCCTCCTCCCATATCTCTCCGAGATGAATAGGCTGCTGGACGCGAAGGGCGCTCGACGGTATCGAGCGGAAGATCTGCGCGGCGAAATGAATCAGCTCAAGGCCCTGGTGGATCTCGCGCATCTTCATGGTCTCGCCGTGCTTCTCGACGTGGTCTATAACCACGCCGGGGGAGACTTCGGCGATGAAAGTCTCTACTTCTTCGATCGGCAGTCCCAGGCGCACGGGAACAACAACTCTCTTTATTTCACAGACAGGGGCCATGCCGGAGGGCTTGTGTTCGACTATTCCAAAGCGGAGGTCCGCGACTTTTTGATACAGAACGCTAAATTCTTTCTGGACGAATATCGCATGGACGGCTTTCGGTATGATCAGGTCAGCGTGATCGATCACGACGGCGCTCCGCATGGCTGGCGATTCTGTCAAGACCTCACCTCCACACTTCACGCTCACCGACCTTCAGCTCTTCATCTCGCCGAGTATTGGAACGTGAATCCCGCAGTCGTACAGGCGGTGCCGGCCGGTGCCGGCTTCGATACAACGCTCACCGACGGATTACGGATTACCCTGCGCAACGTGATCGAACACGCAAGTGCTCCGGACGACCGTCCGCTCGACATGACAGGCCTCGCCCAGAACCTTTGGCCCGCGGGTTTTTCGGAATCGTGGCGGTTCGTGCAAGGCCCGGAAAATCACGACATTGTGTATCGTGACCGGGAACCGCGCATCGCCCGACTCGCCGATCCCTCGAATCCTCGTTCCTGGTACGGGAGAAGCCGCGCGCGCGTCGCCGCCGGCCTGAGCCTGACGGCACCTGGGATCCCCATGCTCTTCATGGGCCAAGAGTTTCTGGAGGACAAGCAGTGGGCGGACGATTTCGTTTCTCACCCGGAGTTGCTTCTGTACTGGACCGGACTGGATCAAGGCGACAAGCAGATGGCCGACCATGTGCGCTTTACCAGGGAGTTACTCGCCTGCCGTCGAAATTCTCCTGGCCTCCGTGGACAGGGGTTTCGCGTGGTGCATGTGCACGATCACAACAGGGTCCTCGCCTTCCACCGGTGGGTGGAAGGCCAGGGACATGATGTGATGGTGGTCATCCACCTGGCTTCGTTTCATCGATTCGGGTATCGGATCGGATTCCCAAGCGGCGGCGACTGGCGGGAAGCTTTCAACAGCGACGTGTACGAGAACTGGGTGAATCCTGGTGTGGTGGGCAACGGCGGGCATGCCGTCGCAGATCCACACCCAATGCATGCATTCGGCCACTCGGCTGGACTGGTCCTCCCGGCCAATAGCATTCTCATCTTTACAAGGTAACCGTCCGCTCGACAGTGTATCGCCTTGGTTCGCAAGATATTGGGGTCTTATGCGCCTCCCAAAGATTTCGAGTGCCCTGTGCTGTTGATCCATAGGAAGTTGCCCATAATATTGAATTTAGAGATTAACATTTATCAGCCAGAGTTGATTGCCCGATCAGTATGAAGGGTTCTTCATCCCTCCCGTTGATCCTGACTGTGTTGACCACGGGATGCCGCCGGTTCACAGCGTGTTGATTCCCTTCTCGGTACACGCTGCTCCTTTTGGCGACCTGGCACCGCACCGATGTGCCGGCGCCGCCAGTCGCGGGACAATGAGCGAGTACACATTCCTCTGCACACCGGCGATGGCATGATGCTTGGTGATTCTAACTGTCCTGCTCTTGGACCTCCTCGACGCGCGGTTCTTAAGGATCGCGCGATTCTGCTCCACGAATTTCCGCTTCTTGGCCCCTAGATCAAGAAGCAGGCTGTTTAGATTGATTCGCGCATCTCTTCGATGGCAGAATGGGCTCGATTCTCGACAGAAATTGTCTGGCCTGCGGTCAACGATTTGGTTGAAGGAGTCACCATGGCAAAGGGCAGCATGATGCTGCAGATCGGGGTAGAACAATTGCTGTCTCCGGCCGTATCGTCGGCGCCGGAAATCTGGGCTGTTGCGGTCGATTCATTGGACGGCGACCGCACGACAGTCCGCGAGATCGCCACCGAAAAGAGCCATCAGTTCTATGGCTGGGCCGATGAAGAGCATGAGTTCGGTGAACTGCACTTTTCCCAGGATGCGCTCACGGATCTGTGGTTGGTCTTCAATGAATCTCGGCGCCCCCCGGCGATTCTCCACGCTCCGTCCCATGTGCCATCGCCTCCTGTCGACGGGGCTCGAATCGTCGTGCTTCGTGTCCGCGATTTCGGCTACAGCTTCGACCCGCCGGCTCGGTTCGTGTTGGGCCGTCGTGTCGGGTCCCATGCGTATCTCGATGAAGAGCCGGCAGGCTGAACGGCAGTCGAGTCGTATAAGGAGCCAGGGATGGAAATCGTGATCGCCGGCGAAGGAGAAGTGCTGGTTCGCTATATCAATACCGCGGGTGAGACCCTCCTCCAAGAAAAACTTAGCGTCACCGGCTCGCCCACCGTTCAAGGGCGGCGAGCTATTGATCTCTCCATTCAAACCAAGTTCGGTTTCGTCCCGGTGGCTCCCGTGCTGGTGACACAGAGCCATCCATCGCAACGGGTGACGTTCGACGGCGCCCTCCCTTCCCGCTTCACGCAACAGCGCTGTCGGGAGATCGGCTGTTCTCCCAAAGTCGTCAAAGCCGCAGTCAGAGGACGTGTCGCGCCGCCGCTGCAAACCGAGCCGGCGGTGCGGCTGCATGACGATCGTGAGTTTGCGAAATACATTCGAGCGGTCGCCCGCAGTATGGCCAAGCGGACCTAGCGGGAATCCATGCCGCGCCGCTTGGAATGGTTTGAGCCCGAACTCGCCCTTCATTAGCTCAATACCCAGGATACGTCATGCCCGTTACGTACAGACTCTTGAACAGAAACGGGCTACGAATACAATTCCCCGGCATCTTCGCTCGGCGTAACGACGCTCAACACTGTGGTGCAACGAGTGAACCCTCGCTACGGCGCCACCCTCTTTCTTCCTGGAGTGAACTGTTGTGATGAGGAGATGGAGATACAGGGGAGACTTGTCGTTCTGCCTATAGCGGGAGGTCCTACTTCCCATAGTAGGACACTTATCTCAAACGGAGGGCATTATGTCGGCCGCGCACGATTACATCCATCACCCGAACGTTCTGAAGGCCGTGCAAACGGTGAAGAAGGAATGCAGGGGCAAGGAATACTCCGACATTATAGACTCAGGTGATCATCAGTATGTGGATCTCGTCATGGAAGGCGGAGGCGTGCTCGGCATCGCATTGACCGGGTACACCTATGTTTTGGAGCAGGCCGGCATCAGATTCTTGGGCGTGGGCGGTACATCGGCGGGCTCGATCAATGCCCTCATGATTGCCGCGTTAGGTCCTCCAGGTGCGGCAAAGAGCGAGCGCCTCCTCGACATCCTGTCAAGGATGCCGATGGAGTCCTTTATCGACGGAGACGGCGATGCCAGAGATTTTTCGCAAGCGGTCCTCGGCAAAGCGGGCATGGCGAAATTGATCTGGAAGGCGTCGCAAATCATCGACAACTTGCAAGATGATTTGGGGCTGAACCCTGGGGAAGTCTTCTTGGATTGGCTGACTGCCGAACTCCAAGGAGTGGGAATCAAAACAACGGCCGACCTTCGCAATCAGTTGCACACGGTTTCGCCGGGCCTTGGGCTGAGACCGACACGCACCGACATCCAGTTATCGGACAGAGACAAGGGCGGGGAATTGGTCATGATCGCAGCGGACATTACCACCGAGACAAAGGTTATTTTTCCGAAAATGGCTCCGCTCTATTGGTGCGACCCTGAGCCGGTCAACCCTGCTTGCTATGCCCGCGCCTCGATGTCGATTCCGTTTTTCTTCCACCCGTTTACGGTCGACGACTGTTCTCCGGACCGAACCCTGTGGAATGAGCTTGCCGGCTACGAAGGTACCCCTCCTCGACGTGTTATGTTCATGGACGGCGGCATCATGTCGAATTTTCCGATCAACGTATTTCATCAACCGTACCGCATTCCATCGGCTCCGACCTTTGGCGCTAAGATCGGCCTCGACGGCATCGAACCGGCCGAGATCACGAAACCCGCTCAGCTCATAGGTGCCGTCTTCAACGCCGCCCGCCATACCTTGGATGATGATTTCATCCAAGCCAACCCGGACTACAAGCACTTGGTCAAGATGATCGATACCGGCAGCCATCACTGGTTGAACTTCACCATGAAGCATGAAGATAAAGTCGATCTGTTCGCTCGCGGTGCGCAAGCGGCGGCAGAATTTTTGTGTACATTCGACTGGGCCAAGTACAAGACAATCCGAAAAGGTCTTGCAGAAGCGTTCCAATCGAGCTTCAATAACCATCCGGCGAACTGACGCGTAGACCAACGGGCATCGATACTTCCGTGATACAAGCCGCGGCCTTAACAAGAAGGAAGCATCAAAATTTCACCGAAGTTCCGCCGAAGGACAAGGCGCACCCCCAGGAGTAAACCGGCACCCGCCCAAACCAGATACTTACAGACAGAAAGGAGCATCCGGAGGCACGCATGGCTATTCAGTGGATCGGAAGTCCGAACAAAGACAAAGGGCGAGAGGGTTTCAGGCCCGAAGCGATCGTGATCCACATCATGGAAGGTACGCTTAAGGGCACCGATGCCTGGTTTTTGAACGAGGAGTCAGGCGTCTCCGCCCACTACGGGATCGGAAAGCAGGGCGACATTCATCAGTATGTCGGCGAAAGCGACCGGGCGTGGCATGCAGGCCGCATCGTGGCCCCGACATGGCGCCTGTGGAAACCTGATGTCAACCCGAACTGGTATACGATCGGCATCGAGCATGAAGGACGGGCTGATACGCTCTGGCCGGATGCGATGTACGAAGCCAGCGCCCGTTTGATCGATGAGATTTGCCGACGTTGGGCCATCCCCTGCGACCGCGACCATATCGTCGGCCATCGAGAAATCCGCTCGGATAAGACGTGTCCTGGATTCGAAGCCGATCTCGATAAACTCGTCGACTTGGTGAATGGATTCCAGCGTGATCCGGCCACGTTCAACTTCGTCAAGAAACAGGGAATCGTAAGAACACGCGTCGACTTGAACGTTCGCGAACTGGTCCCTACAACCGCCACAACCGTTGTTCGTACAATCAGGAAAGGGCGAAACCTCAAGTATCAAGGTTGGACGAGTAACGGGATGACCGTCAACGGAAATAGCCATTGGTATAAGGACTTCGATGACAATTATTTCTGGGCCGGAGCTACTGAGCGGCCGATTCCCGGGCTCTGAGACCGACGCACGAGTCGATGGTGACCGTCATTGTCTTCGTTCTACTGCCGCACTTCTTCTCGTGGGGAGCTTCGTCTTAGCTTGTGGTGCGCATCCTCGATCAACTTATCCATCGGTGCAACTGGCGCCGGACCGACAATCCATTCTTGTCATTCGCAGCGATCGGGCGATGCCTTCTCAACTTCCATTAGAACATTTGCCGGCCGAATCGACGCTTGCGCCGGGTCTTTCTTATCACCCACAACGTTTCGAGCTGGTCCGTGTTTCACCGGATGGACGATACGCGGCATTTTCCACGGCGGGACATCACAGCCTGATAGGTCTCCTTGATCTTGCGACCATGGCGGTGCAAGAAATGGACGTTGTGACGGAAGGGGATGTCATCGCCTTTCACTGGACAGCCGATGGTCGAGCCTTGGCGTATGACTACATCCCGGCCGGTGGCTACCGCCGAGTGAAGGGCTATGATGTTGAATCCCGACAAGGTTTGGTCATGCCCCGCAAGGACGGGGATTCTGCCATCCATGTGACGTTCGAGAGCTGGGGACCCCGGCCGCATGAAGTCATATTGCAGGTAACCGACGGACACGGGAACGAACGGCGAATCGAAACCGTCACGCTGACTCCCCATCACTAGAAAAATCGCTGTTACAGATACGGGTGAGCCACCGTGTCTGTGATCCTCCATGGATGCGAATATCTTTCCGAACAAATCAATTCCTCGGTCCCTCGATTCCACAGCCTGGCCTTATGACATGCCATTGCATAGGCGGAGCGGCGACGCTACAATTCGCCTATATTTCCCAGGCATCAATGCGCACCGCCAGTGGTACGGCGGCGTTGTTCGAGGGATACGCAACTTGAAATTCCTACTTGTTGTCGCTTTGGGCGGAATCCTCCTGGCAACGGCCGGTCATGCGGCAAGCCCTATGGCAGCTCAAGTCTGCAACCTGCTTTCGTCACCTTCCCTACTGGCCGTTCAATCATCAAAGGGAACAGGCGAGGGTTGCGCATGGCAATGGCCCAATGGTCAGGTGCTGTCGGTGTATGTGCACATCGATCAACAGAGCGAAACTGTGGCGGGAACCCATCAGATGATGGACAGCTACCTGCAGAACTCGGCATTCAAGAAAACGGCATTCCCGGTTTGTACGGGAGGTGACATGGTGGTCGGAGACTTTCGAAACGGCAAAGGTCCCGGCGGCACCGGATACACTCAGTGTTCTGGTTTTGTGCTGACCTTCAGCTTTCAAGGCAATGATGCCCGCAAGCACTTACCCGGCGTGGCGAAGCAACTGGCTGGTACGAACTTTCACCATTAGGTCCTTGACCGCTCATCTCGAGACGATCTCGCGTTCATATGTGCGTTGAACCGGACAACCTGATGAAGCTCCCTTAGTCACTTCACTCCTACGACACAATGAATTTTCCTCACTGTATTGAAAGGATGAATCATGAAAAACGTCGACATGAGCGTCGAGGGATCTGTATTGACGATCAGAGTGGATCTCTCGAAGGAGTTCGGCCCGTCTTCAACGGGCAAGACGATCATCATTGCTTCGACGGAAGGGAACGTGACCATTCCAAATCGGCAAGAGAAGATCGGGCTCAATGTCTATCGGAAAAAGTAGCGCCGCTCGCCGCCATTCGGCCCTACCTCTTTTACCGCCGAGGCTGCTTTCTTTTCCGACCGGCTCTTGACAGATCAGAAAGCCGCTCCAGACCTATCAATTCGTATTGCGATCCCCAGAAAACTCTTGCGGCTGTGGATAGCCAAGCACGTGGTGGTTACATAGGCCATCGCGGTAGGAATTCCTTTGCAAAGTCAAGATGTGCAGTGCTAGTGAATGCATGGAAACGTAGAGGGCGCTCCTCTGAACCACTATTAGTTGTGGTTCTTTAAACAATGTACAGACGCCTAAAAAGTAGGCAATTTGGTGAACAGCCAGGTCATTTGCGCATGCTCCAAGAGGAAGGCTGACTTGTTCACAGGGTTATCCACAGAAGGTGGGGAACGAAAATGCGATGGATTATTGCCCGCATCGAAACCGTACAATGAACGAGGAATCACAGAAAATTCAGACCCCTCCGTCCGTTCCTTGACACCCTTCTTGCATTTCTCCGACAATCCGCCGGTCCATTGAATCACTAATCAAATGGTGACTTAGACTCTCTTGAGGTTGGCATGAAACACTCTCGTGTCGCGCTTGCTGTCGCCGCCTCTCTGTTTTTCGTGGGCTGCTCTTCCTACGCTCAGAGGGCGGTCGGAGGATCGGATCAGCCCGCAAGAATCACAGCAGGCGGGTACACGAGAGAAGGTTGTCTCCTCAATCTGAAGCTGACAGCACGGGAAAAAAGTGTGCGATTGGTGGCCGACGACGTACAAGTGGAATCAAATTGGATCATGTTAATTTTCCCGTTCCTGAATCAGGAAGGTTATCGGTGTTCGGCGAGTTTCACTGAACGAACGAAACGACCTATGAGCAAAGACCCGCTCTACCCGATCGATTAAAGCGGGCGGCGACCCACGTCTTTGGACTCGCCACCGTGTCGATCCGCCTTGCCTGAAGCGACACCTGCAAACTATCGACGACGACTCACCACTGATATAAAACGGCTTCACTGCCCCGTTGCAAAGTGAATCAGGAAGACGATAGGATCGCCTCTCTTCCATTCGTGAAGAGAGGAAGCGCCGACATCCATGTCGGCTTCAGATCGGATTCCATGTGAGCAGAGTGTATCGAAGCCCGTTGGTTTGGGCACGCCTGATCTGCTTGTGGGTGGGAACATGATCATCAAGCTATCCGTTTTCGCTCTGGTATCCATCGCCATGTTATGTGAAACCGTGCCGGTTTCGCTTGCTGTCGGAGATTCAGACCGTCCGTCAAGGCAAGACGAATTGAGCCTGACAAGAAACAGTCTGGAGCATGCCAAGCAAAGAATCGAAGAGCTCGAACGACAGCTGGCCGCTGGTAATCTGGAGAATGCCAAGCGACGGATCGGCGAGCTCATCCTCCAGCTCCATGCGAAAGATAATGAAATCTTATCGCTACGGTCCAGTGCCTACGAGGATGTCAAAAAGCTTCGCGAAGATCTGGCATCACAAACTGAAGAGCTACAACAGGCCAAGCGCCGTGTGGCCGAAGTGGAACAGCAGATGGCGGCGACCGGAAAAGGGCAAGAATTGACTCAGGCCAAACGTCGCATCGCCGAAGCGGAGCAACTAATGACAAGGAAAGAGCAAGACTTGGCTCAGGCCAAACGCCGGGCGACCGAAGTCGAGCAACAGATGGCAGCGAAAGAGCAGGAGTTGACTCTGGCCAAGCGCCGCCTCGCCGAAGTGGAACAACAGATGGCGACACTGAAAGAGCTGGACCTGGCGCAGGCCAAACGCCGCCTCGCCGAAGCTGAGCAACTGATGACAAGGAAAGAGCAAGAGTTGGCGCAGGCGAGGCGTCGCGTGATCGAAGTCGAGCAACAGATGGCAGGGAAAGACCAGGAGTTGACTCAAGCCAAGCGCCGTATCGCCGAAGTGGAACAACAGATGGCGGGAGGAAAAGAGCAGGACCTAGCTCTACCCAAACGCCGCATGGCCGAAGCCGAACAACAGACGACGGTAAAAGAGCAAGAACTCGCGCAAGCCAAACGCCGTACGGCCGAAGCCGAACAGCAGGCGGCAAGGAAAGAGCAGGAACTGGCGCTGGTCAAGGAGGACCTCAAACAACTCACGCAAAAGCTCGCTGAGCTCAACCCCCTCCTGATGGCGAAAGACGCGGAACTGGCACGTACAAAGCAGTTGCTGGCAGACTTGGAGCGTGGTCCGTCCAGGCAAGCCGAGACGGCACCCACTCAAGAGGACAACTCTGCCGACAAGACTTTGCTTCTTTCTCCATCGATCGAGGAGAACCTATCCGTGACCAGCCTGCTGCCGCCCAATCACTCGGCTGCAAATGAAGACGTGTCATTAAGCAGCGACCTCGGCAAGATGAGCGAGAGTCTTGCGACCTTATTACAGCCCGAGCTCAAGAAGGGCAATGTGACCTTGCGGCAGCGGGGAAACAAATTGACTCTCGCGTTTGCAACCGGTGAGTTATTCCCCGCCGGTGACGCCACGGTGACGTTGGGAGGCACCTCGTTGCTGGAGCGGGTTGGAGCCGTCTTGCAGGGATTCCGTTACCAGAGCGTAGAGGTCGCCGGACATACCGACAACACGCCGCTTCGAAATGACCCCCGCAAGGGGTTTCGGGATAACAACGAACTCTCGAGGTCGCGGGCCGAACATGCGAGCCAGATCCTCGTCAGCGGAGGACTCGAAGCCGACCGTGTCAAAGCGGTCGGATACGCGGATACTAAACCCATTGCCGCCAATGACACCGAAAAAGGTCGGAGCAAGAACCGACGAATGGAAATCGTGATCACCCAGTGGTCGGAATCGGGAGCCAATTCAGACGATGCAAAAACGCAAGTCGGCAAAAAGCTTCGCGGATTCTCCACTCAAGCGGTGACCCACCATTGACCATGACGGAACCGCCGGTGTCTTCTCAGGTCAGCGAGCCACAATCCCTAGCCGGACGAGCCCGGAGATATCCTCAGTATTGGCGGAACGGGAGACTCGATTAGTCACGCGATTGTAACCGGCTTCGACGCCGACCTTGGTCACCCAGTCGGTTGAGGAATGCACCGCCCAATCCAGGGTGCCTTTCCACTTGAGGTGGTCGGTCTGTATCAATCCATCCGCTGAACTGGAATTCGAATAGTTACCCACGGTGCTGACAAGGAGCTGTGGGCTCTGCTGGTAACTGAGAGCAAGAGAGGCGGTGGGGTTGTCGATACGTACGCCGGACCACGATTGGAATTCTTGGCGATAGGCCACAACCGGCGTGATGGTCAGTGTCTTGGTCGGGCGAAAAATAGCTGAGAGCGTTTGTGCCCGGATATTGCTTTGGGCGTCTGCACGGAGCAGATCGCTCGCGAAAATGTAGCTCGATGCAAATCTGATATCCCAGCCGGATTGCTGGAGAGTTACGGCCCCTTCAATCGTGTGGTTCGAAGAACGCTGCGGAGCTACTCCTATCGGTTCAAGCGCGCTGTTCAGAGAGTTCCTCGAATAGGTGACGCTGAGTTCCGGCCACAAGGGCTTGCTAAGCGACAGCCCGACTCGCCCATACATGTGCTCCATGCGGGATCGGGTCACTTCTCCTTCGACGTTGTTCCATGTTTGGCCGACGGCATTCCGGAATGTCATCCATCCTGTTTTCCACTCGGTCCAAATTTCGCGGCTGGCTCGGTCAGGAGCAGGAAAGAAAGCTTGTCCTGCATGACGAAATGTCACACCGTATCGAAGACTTCCCTCCGAGCCGGTGAGCCCGATCCTAAACATGCGGGCCGATGCATCGGTTTGCGTATGACCTACGCTCGACAGCGTCGGCCAACTCACTGCATGTGGACCGCTTGCAACTTCCGCCTCGGTCCCGAGCCTTCCATTCAACCATGTCGTTGTCGCAACCAGCCGCTCCGCCCGATCACGGTCAGCATTCGAAGTCAGTTCCCGCCATCGAGGAGTCGCGGTGGAGAAAGGATAGACGTGTGGAATGTATGCGGATCGAATCCCGTCGACTTGTTGAGAATCACCGAGAGACAGAATCGAGGAGCCGTTGGACCGAGGTGGAAACTGCGTGTTCAGGAGGATGCCGTCGCTGGACCAGGCCTGAGAGGTGCTGCCCAAAAGCATCATCACTAGGCTCGATGCCAACAGAGGAGGCTTCATGTACGATTTCGGCCATTGAACAATCTGTTTGAAGTGTAGCAGTCAGGATTCTCATCTTAAGTCCTTGATTATCGTGAATGTTTCATCCCTGCGTGAGCAAAGAAACTGATGCGCATGACAATTCACCGCTGTCTTAAAGTCGGCTGGGCTCAGGATCTATGGCAGGGTGGCTTGTCCAGTAACTCTGGGCCAACAAGAAGAAGGAAGGACATCCCGAACCACACCGAGAACTGTTGAGTTGTGGTCGGGATGTCCCGAATATCGGTCCTGCGACTGATTAGAAATCTCCGGCCTTTACATAAGGATAGCTCCAGAGGGTGACTTGGAGTAGGCAGGACTTGACCCAAGCGGCGTACATCTTCTCGACCTCTTCCGCTGAGTGGCCTTTCTTGGCAAGAAACGGCTTCAGCGTAAACGTCACCGGGAAGATGACCGCAAAGAGATCGCGAAACGGAACATTTTCTGCCGCCGCAGCGGCGTTGTCCGCGCGGTTCTTCTTCGTACGATGATGGCGTAAGCCGATCTCGTGCTGGTAGTTGAGCCATTTCTGATCGTACTCCGCACGGGCCGTATCGAGAATCCATTGACCGAATCGCTTACGCACTCCGCCCAAATAATCACCAAGCGGCTTGCCGTCGCTCTTGCCGAGGAAGGACTTGAGAAGATGCGGTTGAGATCCGATGAACCCGTACCAGACATCGAGGATCGCCTCAACCTGATCTTTCAAAATGTCATGGGACAGACGCAGATATTTCACATCCTCGTCGCCGAATAAGGCGCTCTTTTTCATCAGCTCAAAATCGGCGACCGTCACAGGAGAAGCGGCTACCGCCGCCGTGCCGTAGGTATACCCCGGAATAGTTTGTTCACTCATCACACCACTCCTTTCTCTTTTTTCGGATGCTACGCAGCGGGCAGGTTCCAAGTCAAGACACGAAACCGCAATGTGTCGTGGCTGTTACACGACGGCGGCGGATTTAAGTGTGACGAGCTCGAACGAT
>DATIGP010000175.1:0-5621 GCA_035454625.1 Nitrospira sp. | reverse complement strand
GATCAATCAATCGTTGAATTGAGGGCTAAATGTTACCCCGTGCAGTCACCGAAAGGAAGGGAATAACCATGGCATCCCGAAGACAATTCCTCGCCGCCTCCGCCGTCTTGGGCGCCGCCAGTATCGGCCTTCTCGCCACGGGCCGTGTCTTGGCCTCATCCAAAGAGGATCGTGACCGCCTAAGCCCTATCGACGTCATTAACATGATGAAGGACGGCAACGAGCGGTTCCGGAGAGGACTACGCGTCAATCGCGATTTTCTTCGGGAGCAGCGGGAGCGGGCCGCCGGTCAGTTTCCGGCCGCCGTGATCTTGAGCTGCATAGACTCCCGCGCTCCTGCCGAGCTCATTATGGATCTGGGGATCGGGGATGTCTTCAACGCGCGAGTGGCCGGAAATGTCGCGAATCCCGATATTCTCGGCAGTCTCGAGTTCGCCTGCCACGTAGCCGGAGCGAAGGTCGCGCTCGTGCTTGGTCACTCGTCATGCGGGGCGATCATGGGGGCGATCGATGGCGTAGAGCTGGGTCAGCTGACGGGCCTCCTTGGTCGCATCAAACCCGCGGTAGCTGAAACCTCGTACGATGGGCCTCGCCGGTCAAGCAATGCCACGTTCGTGGAGCGAGTCGCGCGCACCAACGTCGAGCGAACGATCGGCGCCATACGAACGGAAAGCGTCATTCTCTGCGAGCTCGAACGCAAAGGGGCCATTGCAATCGCCGGAGCGATGTACGATCTCAAGACGGCGACTGTCTCATTTCTACCTCCGTACGAGGCGTAGAGACGAGACGATAAGCCGCTATATTCGGTGGAAGTTTATGATGAGAGACTGTAGGGCAACAAAAGTCTTTAACGAATGTAAAGAGATATGAAATGTTGAGAACGTATGCGGGTCTTGTGATCTTGGCTTGGTTAGCAGCGCCTGCTTGGGCTTCGGCCGGAATGGTTCCCTATACTGGAAAAGGAGGGATCGGCCACCATACCGGTAATCGCCATGGTTTTGAAGGAAACGCCCTAATCCACCACGTCGCCGAAAATGTATTCGACAACCTGCCCGGCACCCGTCGGGAAAGTGTTGAAAGTAGATGGGATACCAAGTACGGAAACGAACGGTCCGACGACGAGAAGCCCAACTACTCAGACAGGTCCGATCAAGGCACCGGGTTATACGACAACTTTCCGATACAATCATTTGATAGCGTGAACGGACGCTCCAATGGGCTCAATCCCTGGTGGGGGATGCCATCAGCAGGCGAGCCGATACTCAACGAGTTGAGTCGAAGGCCATAGAGCGATAGCGCTCTCGAATAGACGATGTGCGCGGAACGAACAGACTTACGTGAGTGTCTTTTCACCATGCGGAGGCACCGGAGGTAGCGCATATGGAGAGGCCACAGAGACATGCGTTGAAGGGTGTTCTTGCAGTCGGACTCGTATTCATGGGAACGGGGTGCGTGGCCATTGAAGCGGGACATGAGGGTGTATTGGTAGAGCAGCCGTTTATTTTTGGGCACGGCGGCGTCGATCCCGTCCCCACCACAACGGGGCGGATTTGGGTCGTCCCGACGACCAAAGTGATTGATGTCGACGTCAGACCGGTCCAGTATGCCGAACATTTCGATATTATCTCGGCTGAGAACGCGCCGGTGTCATTTGACGCTTTCCTCATCGCGAACGTCGTTGAGGGGCGTTCACCGGACCTCATCGCCAAATACGGCCCGAACTGGTATCAGAACAATGTGAAAGAAGCCTTCCGCACCTTTGTGCGGGAAGAAGTGCAAAAGTATCCGCTGTTCCAGTTGACGACCGATCCGACGACCCGCACCAAACTGCAGGACGCGATTGCGCGTGAGGTACAGCTGAAGTTGATCGAAAAACAGAATATTCCGATTCGGTTGAACCGCATCGTGGTCGGCAGCATCATGCCGCCGAAGGGTGTCGTGCAGCAGACGACTGAGACGATCGTGCAGGAGCAACGTAAGATTACGATGGCTGAATTTCAAAAAGCGGAAGAAGCGCGTGAAAAAGCCGAACGGCAGCGGGGCATCGCCGACCGCGCCTATCGGGAGTCGCTGGGACTGTCAGCGACGGAGTTCGTTGATTTGCGGCGTATCGAGGTGCAAAAGGAGATCGTCCAGCATGCGCCCTCTGCACTGACGGTGATCATGGGGCTCGAGCGCACCGCCATCAACATGCCCAATATGCCGCCGTTCGGAACGGAGAAGTGAACGTCCGGGACCGGATGCGAGCGCTCATAACATTGCGTCATGGGAAAAGGTTCAGGAGGCGAGCCGGTGATCCGGCAATGAACACTGGACCGCTCAAGAGAAGATAGCTTATACCGAAAGAAAGGAGTGACTTATGCCACCGATCCTCCCTACGCTATTTGCTTTGATCGTACTGCTCTTAGTACCTGGCGCCTGGACGCTGACCGAGGTAGCTTTTGGCGAACAACAGAACAAGATCTAGATGGCTGCATCAGCCAAGGTCACGATCGATGAGGCGATCAAAACTGCGTCGGAACAAATTGCGGGCAAGATTATCGAAGCCGAGTTGGAACGGAAGCATGACAAACTCGTGTGGGAAGTCCAAGTCCTCACGGCCGGGGACAAAGTTATGGAAGTCCATATCGATGCCGAGTCAGGAGTGGTCATCGATGTAGAACATCAGGACAAGAACAAGTCAGGGCGACTCAAACGACCTCGATCTTGAAACAAGATATGACAGTGTCGAGGTGGCGACAATACGTGGAGCCGAATATCGCGGTGGGAAATGTGGTAGGGCTGGCCTCATTAACATGTCAGCCCTCGCTCTCGTCGACCTGATGTATCGGCAAACATGGATTTGGCGACAAGCTTGGAGCATGCGCTGATCGCCGGATAGACGATCATTGTGACGGGACCTGCCTACCTGCTGATCGTCAGATCATCCCATTGTGGCATATCGGTTTAGCCGCCCTCGCGATCGCGGCGATCTACCTATTTGGGATGCGCGTGGTCTTTCGAGGATATGCGTCGGTTCGCAGTCGGCGGCCTGCTTGTGCAAACCAGCCCGTGTTACGTCCTACCATTGTTCTGGATCAAAACTCGATTGGATGCGCTTTAACCGCAGTAGATCTCGGCAGTTGCTCGTGCACGTGACAACGTGCGATCCGTGCGCCCACGCACTTCAATTCTCATACGAAGCGAGTCCTCGCACAATCCCTACCGATCATAGAAAGCCATACAGTCATAACTTTCAATAAATCTGCCCCAGTATTCCAGCTCGAAGGCTGGAATATGAATTGCTGTGGAGCAGGTGGCAAATGATATCGCTGCGGCTGATCTTCGATGGGACAATGGAAAGCGCCACGTCATCACTTATAAGACACCTCTATGCTTGAGCAATTCTTTGACAACTTTTTGCACAATCTCTTCAAGCCATTGCTGCTGTTTTTCTATCTGGGATTTCTGGTGCCGCTACTGAAAGTTCCTTTTGAATTCCCCTACGCGATTTATAAAGGTCTGATTATCTATCTGTTGATTTCGATCGGGTGGCATGGCGGGGAGGAACTCGCATCGCTCTCCGCGGCGGATTTGGGGCGCGCCAGTGGATTCATGGTTATGGGATTCTTAGCAAATCTCGTGATCGGTCTCGTCGCGTATGTGGTGCTCCGTCGCACGAATATCCGTCAAATCGACGCGGCGGCGGTGGCCGGCTATTATGGGTCCGATTCGGCCGGAACGTTTGTCACGTGTCTGGGCGTCCTGACGGCGTCCAATATCGCCTTTGCCGCGTATATGCCCGTCCTGCTCGCCGTCATGGAGATCCCCGGCTGTCTGGTCGCCCTTGCGCTCGTGGCCCGCATGCGGGCAACAGGTTTGATGGACGCGTTAGGGAATATGCCGGGCGAGCCCGCGTATGATCCTTCGGCGAAGCGCGTGGATGGGAACGGCCAGATCGACGAGCTTGACGAACTCGACGAGACCAAAAAAACCTCACGAGCGACGGCGCCCGGCCCTGCCCGGTCGGTGGAGCCTCCGGAAGCGCAACACAACTTCAACGCTCCCGGTATCTTCAGCAAGGGAGTGCTCCACGAAGTCTTTTTGAATTCGGGCCTCTACCTATTGTTCGGCGGCATCGTCATCGGCTTCGTGTCCGGCCTACAGGGTGCGAAGGTCACGGGCGCCAACGACCAATTGTTTGTGCAGTTGTTTCCGGCCATCCTCTGCCTTTTCCTTATCGAGATGGGCATGACGGCATGCAAGCGTCTTCAAGATTTACGCACCGCAGGCTGGAAATTCGTCATGTTCGGCCTGATCGCTCCGAATGTCTTTGCCATGTTCGGCATCCTGGTCGCACACGGATACAGTCTGCTTCTTGGGGTCCCGTTCGAGATCGGTACCTACGCTCTTTTTGCCGTCCTCTGCGGTTCGGCATCATATATCGCCGTTCCGGCGATTCAACGACTGGCCATTCCTGAGGCGAGTCCGACGTTGGGATTGGCGGCTTCTCTTGGCTTGACATTTTCTTACAACGTCACGATCGGCATTCCGTTATACATCATGATTGCAACAGCCATATCAACGGCGGTGCCGGTACAGTAAATTCGACGGGGCATGGAAGCTTTCTCGCGTAGTTCATGAGCGGAGGCTCCGGCCATATGTGCCCAACGCAAAGCTTCGTAGTCTCGTAGTTATCCTCTGTGGTACCGGACGCGCCGTGCTTCGAAACATATCGAATGCATCAATCTGAAGCCTTTCTCGGCAGCACCCGCAGCGGTCAAACACAAGACCAACTGTGCTCACGGAGACGATCTCCTTGGTCCCCGTTGAAGCAATCTATGTGTAAATGAATCGCTCAATTGATAAGACCCTATCGTTCATGATCGATGAAGAAATACGGCCAATGAAGCCCCATCACGTCGTTTGCGTTGTGCATTGGGGTGACGACCCCACGCCGCATCCAGACAGGTCGGCCTGCGGAGACGCCTGGTCTCGGCGACATCGCGGTGTAATTCGTCCGGTCACCAGGTATGATCAATGCGGCGCCGACCTTTGGAACGTTCGTGCGCGCTGAAATTACTGAGAGAAAGGAGCGTGACCATGAGAATTCTATTGTTGGTGTTTGGTTGGCTATTCATGGTACCCCTGTGCATCTATGCGGGTCAGGCCGATGAAATGGCCGGGACAAAGTTCCTCCCGCCGATTTCGTTTAGTCTTGAAGAACTCCACTCGAGAATCGATCGGACCCATCCGCTGCTGAGGGGCGCCGGAGCTGAAAGAACGATCGCGCGCGGGAAAATGCTGAAGGCGCTGGGGGCGTTTGAGCCCACGCTCGTCAACGATACAGAGCTTGAACGGTTTATTCCGAGAAATGATCCAGGCAGCGGGACACAGACGGTCGGGTATAACGACACGCTGGTTGAAGCGCTGCACCCATCGGGTTTCCGAGGGAGCGCCGGGTTTCGCCAAGCGATCGGCGAGGCGAGAATTCCTGACCTGTCGTTCGGCAACGGGAATCAGCAACTGATTCTCGGCGGTTACCTTCCTCTGCTACGAGGGCTGATGGTCAACCCCGAACGCGCGGAACTCCAGCGATCGGAACTGGCTGACCCTCTCGCAGAAATCAAGATCGCTCAAAC
>DATIGP010000174.1:0-3377 GCA_035454625.1 Nitrospira sp. | reverse complement strand
CAGAGGATTCATGAACAGCAGTCCCATGAGTCCGCCCCATAACACGCCCAGCGTAACCCCGTGCTTCGTCGCTCCGCCGAACACGTCGACGCATTGCTTCAGATGGACCTTCCCGTCCATGTCGCGGACGACGATGACCGCATCTTCGAGGTCGAGGACATATTTAGATTCCATGGCCCGCAATTCGTTCAGCACCCGATCGGCGGTGCCGGAATCTTTGAAAGCGATACAGACGAGTTCACTCATGATTCATCTCCTTCCACCGTATGTACCTCGCCGCGAAATATCGTGCGAGAGTCAACATAGTCACGTGTTCATTACATAGCAGTAGGGTTGCTCCCAGAGCAAGATGGGTCTTTATGAGTTTGGTTGCCAGGCAAACCTTTCGATTCTTCCGCCCCTTGTTTTTCAACGCTCCATTCCCTTACTCTCGTCGCGCACTGTAGGTGGAGATCCTCATGTTGCAAGCTGTTTCATTACGTTGCAGTCGCGGTGAGCGACGATTGTTTACCGATCTGAATGTGAAGGTTGAACGGGGATCGCTGCTTGCAGTGGTCGGTGAGAACGGCAGCGGAAAAACCAGCTTGCTCCGCATCTTTTCCAGTTTATTACCGCCTGAGCAGGGATCGATTCTGTGGGAGGGGCAAGACATCCGGGAACTCAAGGAGCTTTATTCGGGACAACTGATGTACATCGGACATCTCAATGGGATTAAAGACGACCTCACGCCGCTCGAGAATCTGAGGAGCGCGGCGTCGCTCTCCGGGGAACCCTGTTCCCACAAGGAGGCGAAGGAGGCCCTGGAGGCGATCGGGCTGAAGCGGCCCGTCCATCAATTGCCGTCCAAAGTGCTCTCGCAGGGACAGAAGCGCCGGGTTGCCTTAGCGAGACTGTGGCTTTCCACACGTCCCTTATGGCTTCTCGATGAGCCGTTCACTTCGCTCGATACGTCGGCGACCGGCGTCGTGACGCAACGGCTGCATGCTCATCTGGGGCGCGGCGGCCTGGCGGTAGTGGTAACGCATCAGGAGATTGCGTTGCCTCCTGAAACCGTGCAACGCTTGAGGCTGACGGGATGAGCGGCTCCAACATGTGGGAGGCCGTGAGTGGAATCATCCGGCGTGATCTGTTGTTGGCGATGCGGCGCCGTTCGGACGCGGCGATGTCGGTCTTTTTTTTGGTCATTGTGGTCAGCCTGTTCCCATTGGGCGTCGGGCCGGAGCCGGCCGTCTTGAGGACGATCGGTGCCGGAGTGTTGTGGGTCGCGGCCTTGTTGGCCTGTCTCTTGTCGTTGGGACGCGTGTTTACCGCGGATTATGTGGATGGTGCCCTCGAACAGATGCTTCTCGTTCCCCAGCCCCTGGCGATCTTAGTGGCGGGAAAGGTCCTGGCGCACTGGTTGATCTCCGGCCTGCCTGTGGTGCTGCTTTCTCCTCTCCTCGGTCTTCAATTCGGTTTAGGCGGGGAAGCGCTGGGGGTCCTCGTCATGTCGCTCTTGCTTGGGACGCCGACGTTGAGTATGATTGGTTCGATCGGCGCCGCTTTAGTACTTGGCGTGCGCGGGAGTGGTCTGCTGGTTGCCCTCCTGGTGCTTCCACTTTACGTCCCAGTATTAATTTTCGGAGCCGGCGCGGTCACCAGCAGTATGGCCGGAATCGGCGGAGAAGCGAATCTATCGCTGCTCGGGGCTTGTCTGGTACTCTCGCTCTTTCTGGCTCCTTGGGCCACTGCGGCGGCGTTGCGCATCGCGTTGGAGTAGAATCATTTTATGAGCATGGGCATCAATTGGCTGAAGTATTCGTCTCCGCAGACCTTTTATCCCTTGGCAGGGCGTCTCATTCCTTGGTTCGCTAGCGTAGCCGTTGTCCTGATGGGAGTCGGTCTCTATATGGGTTTCTTCGTCGCGCCGACCGATTTCCAACAAGGGGAAGCGTACCGGATCATCTTTGTGCACGTTCCCGCGGCCTGGATGTCGATGTTCCTCTATGTCGTCATGGCGGTATGGGCCGGCATCGGAATGGGACTGAACGCGCGTCTTTCCTTCATGATGGCTCAGGCGATCGCTCCCACCGGGGCGATGTTCACCTTTTTGGCGTTGCTCACCGGAGCGATGTGGGGGAAGCCCACGTGGGGAGCCTGGTGGGTGTGGGATGCCAGGCTGACATCGGAACTGATCCTCTTGTTCCAATACGCCGGAGTCATGCTTCTGCGGACATCGATCGACGATGCGCGCCGTGCCGACCGTGCAAGCGCGGTGTTTGCGCTGGTCGGGGTGGTCAACGTTCCGATCATCTACTTTTCGGTGCAGTGGTGGAACACGCTGCATCAAGGAGCCTCGGTCAGCATGGCGACCGGCTCCAAAATGGCGGCGACCATGCTGACCGCCATGTTGATTATGACGGTGGCCTTCTGGCTGTACAGTATCGCGGTCATCCTCGCCCGTGTGCGATGTATCATGGTGGAGCGTGAAACGCTTCCGGTGTGGGAGGAAAAACCTGCCGCGCTTCAAGAAGCGGTGGAGGTTCGCTGATGCAGTGGGGCAGCGCGTCGGAATTCTTCGCAATGGGAGGCTATGGACTTTATGTGTGGACCTCCTTTGTGGCTACGGCGTTGTGCATGGTGTGGGAAGTCTTGGCTCTGTGGCGGCGGCGGGCTGCGACGCGCGCCGAACAACGCGCTGCGTTGGTAGGAGGTACCGATGAAACCACGGCATAAACGCTTTGCCGTTATCGGCTTGGGGCTGGTCGTTTTGGGAGTGGCGACCGTTCTGATCTTGAATGCGTTTCAGAGTAATCTCGTGTTCTTTTTTACGCCCAGTCAAGTAGCGAGCGGCGAAGTGCCGCAAGGGCGCAGTTTCCGCATCGGCGGCATGGTGGAAGACGGCAGTCTCGTTCGCGAGAACGACGGTTTGACGGTACGTTTCGTCGTCACCGATACCGCGAAGAGCGTGCCGGTGACCTATAAGGGAATCCTGCCGGATCTCTTTAAGGAAGGGAAAGGGGCTGTCGCTCAAGGTAAGCTCGATGCCGACGGCACATTTGTCGCCAGCGAAGTGTTGGCGAAGCACGATGAAAACTATATGCCGCCTGAAGCGGCCGAAGCCTTGGCGAAGGCCAAGGCCTCCGGAGCCCAGCAAAGCAAGTCACTCGTGGTTCCTCAAGGTAAGAAAGAGTCGCTATGATTCCTGAAATCGGTCATTTTGCGCTGATTTTGGCACTCTGCGTCGCCGTCGTGCAGGGCATTCTGCCCATCTATGGTGCTGCCGTCGGGAACTCGGCGCTGATGGCCGTCGCCAAGCCGGCGGCGCGGGGGCAGTTTCTCCTGGTTCTCACCGCGTTTGGTTGTCTGGCCTACGCGTTTGCCGAGAAAGATTTCTC
>DATIGP010000173.1:0-10336 GCA_035454625.1 Nitrospira sp. | reverse complement strand
ATGAAGTGACAGGGTGGGAGTGAGAGGGTATAGACCGAATAGGTGGGCACTCGTGCTCGCTGTCCGCGCAGGATCAGAATGTGTTCGGACAATGCGCGCAGTTGAGTGTCGACCTGCCGGTCTATCAGGAAAGAGGAAGGGGGAATGACCTCGTTGGATGCGCACAGTCAAAACCACGACGATGCCCGATCCGAGTGAAGAGCGTAAGAAAAAATATTCCTCGGACAATGTGTGGAGGAGCATCCACTGAAGTGATTCCGCGGGTACGAGAAGATAATGAAACGTGGACATTTGGAAAAACCTCGACATTTCGTCTAAAGGGTGAGAAGTGAAGAAAAAGCAATACAACACTCCAGGGAATCTCTGTGGCCAATCGATCATGGCAGCGTCTGGTTTGGATCGTCCTTCTTGCAGCGGTCACCGCCTGCGCCGGGCCGCAACCGATCCTACGGTCGAATAAACACCTCCACTTGTACGGCAAGCAGATGGCTCAACAGGAGATCGAATCTTGTCAGAAGCAAGTTGATAAGGCCGGATTGCGGCCTGGAACCAACCAAAGCGCCAACGCTGCGACCGGTGCGGTGCTCGGGCTGACACTTGGCGGTGCGGTCGGTGCGTCGGCGGGAGTGGTCGGCGGATTACCCGGCGTAACGATTGGGGCCGCCGCCGGTAGCGGGCTTGGATTGGTCATTGGGTTACTCGGAGGCACGTTCAAGCCACTGGAACCGGACCCGCCGTATGCCGATGCCGTTGCACGGTGTCTGGAAGAGAAGGGTTATGCAGTCAGTGGGTGGGAGTAAACGCAAAGACCGATAAGATTTTATCATCCCGATCACCTTTTGATTGTATCGTGTTGGCGCAAGCCCAGATCAGACATCAGATAACCGCAGAGGCCACCTGAGAGCGCCTAGCCTGTAGGGATGATGGTTGGTAGCGGCCAATTATTCTGCTGACCTTTCCCAGCAGAGGTTCATTCAACAAACTCAGATTCCTACCGCCCACTCCTTGATCGACGAGCTGATTAATCCGCTATCATCTCCAACCATAAGCGTCGTCTGTTCGTAGGTCTTCCGTAAATCAGCCGATTCAGGATGGTGTCTGAATCACCGTGACGATTCCGGTTAGTCACTTCTCTCTCATGTGGCAGTAGAGTATGGGAATGGACGAGTTCTAGAGTGCCATACGCATCAGGGATTCAGGTTGCCATAGGTGCGCAGCGCAGCAGCCGATTGTTCGGCACTCTGCCGTCGAACCGGCACTCGGTCTGATGAGTCTCACCCATTCATCTATATCGCCATCCGGAATTTCATCCCTAACTGCAGCAGGATAGAGTACTCCAGCCTTCCTCGTTTGAGGTGGAACACAAATTGCCCCTATCACCATTTATAGTAATTGTTCCGTTGGGGGGTTGACTACTTTACAGGGTGAACTGCTGAGGCCATCATGCAGATGCGTGATCGTTTTCAACAGAGAGGAGGTTGAGATGTTTGTTGTGGTTGGTGCAACGGGAAACACAGGATCGGTCGTCGTAGAGACATTGCTTAACCGGAAGCAGCCGGTAAAGGTTATCGTGCGTTCGGCTGAGAAGGGCGCAGGCTGGAAGGCCAAAGGTACGGAGGTAGCCGTGGCGTCGTTAGACGATGTCTCGACATTGACCCAGGCGTTCGAAGGAGCAGAAGGAGTCTATTTGTTGGTGCCGCCGAATTATGGGGCTGAGGCCTGGTTGGCGGATCAACGAGCGCGGATGGATCGTGCGGCGGAGGCCGTTCAAAAGAGTGAGGTGCCGCATGTTGTCTTTTTGTCGTCGGTCGGTGGACATATCGACGGAGGGACGGGCCCGATTCGAGCCGCGAGTTATGGCGAGCATGCGCTTGAGGCAGTGGCCAAAAACGTCACGGTTCTTCGCCCTTGCTACTTCATGGACAACTGGGCGCCGGTGATCGGTGCGGCGAAGGAGCAGGGGGTTCTCCCGACGTTCATCGCGCCTCAGGCGAAGATTCCTATGATTTCAACCAGGGATATCGGCAGGATCGGAGCGGAGCGTCTGATGGCCGGTGGACAAGACCGCCAGATCGTTGAAATGGCAGGCCCGGCAGAGTACAGCCCTGCGGAGGTTGCTGCAGCGCTCGGTCACATTCTCGGAAAGCCGGTGAAGGCACAGCATGCGCCCCTGAGCGCCGTTGTTCCGACATTCAAGGCCTTCGGTTTTTCGGATGAAGCCGCTCGGCTGTTCGAAGAGATGTATGCCGGCTTCTCAAGCGGCACGATCAGCTACGAGCATCCTGCTTCTGTGGTTCGGGGCCACGTGACGCTGGCCGAGGCCTTGCAAGAACTCGCGAAGGCCGGATAAACATGGGCGTCAGTAGGCTGAGACAGAAGGAGGCCATCATGAAGGCGGATCTGGACAAAATCAGAACGCTGGCCAAAGATCTACGAAAAGAGCCGCCGCGAAGCCCTCGCGCAAAGCTCGGCGGCTATGTGATTGCGGCAAGGTGCGCGGATAAATGCCGGGCATTTTTGCTGGGCATGAACGGCGAATACAACTATTGGCCTTGTTCGCTGGCAGGCCAATGGTTTTCATTCACCGGTCTCACGCCCGAGCAGTTCAAGGACGTGGTTTCGACGGGAGCAACGGATGAAGAACTCGCGACGTGGATCGCAGGGGCGTCCAAGATTCAGGATGCCGATGAGGTGCTGAAATGGAATAATGCGATGCGTGATATGCGATTGAGCGAGATGAGTCTCCAGGCACAGCAGTATTTGGAAGAGTACATCTCCAAGTTCGTGCCGGCACATCGTCCGGTGTATGTGTGGTTCGACGTGTACGATCTGGAGGAAAAGAGGCTTTAAAGCGGAACGGGCTGGTACATCGCCGAACGAAGGGAAGGAGATCACGATGAGCAAGCACAATACGACCGATGCGACAGCGACGAAAGAACTGATCGGAATCTATCAATCCGGGTCTGAGCATATGGTCGGTGACGGCTTCCCGGTGCGCAACATGATTCCGGGAACCGGCGTCGATGAGCAATTGTCCCCGTTCTTGCTCCTGGATTACATGGGGCCGGCGTATTTCCCGCCGACCGACCGCCGCCTCGGCGTGGGTGAACATCCGCATCGAGGATTCGAAACCGTCACGATCATGTATCAGGGCAAGGTGGCACATCGCGATTCGACCGGAAGCGGGGGCGTCATCGGTCCCGGCGATGTGCAGTGGATGACGGCCGCATCCGGCATCGTGCATGAAGAGTTGCATGAAAGCGAATTCGCCAGGCGTGGAGGTATGCTGGAAGGTATCCAGCTTTGGGTCAACCTTCCGAGAGCGTTCAAAATGTCGAGTCCCCGGTACCAAACGCTGATCAACGGGGATATCCCCGCGATCGAGCTGACCGAAGGAGCCGGCCGGCTGCGTGTCATTGCCGGTGAATTTCGCGGACGCCGCGGTCCGGCGAAGACGTTCAGCCCGATCCATCTGTACGACGTGTTCTTGAAGGCGGGACACGAGGTGGAACTGGCGTTGCCTGAACGGTTCAACACGTCGGCATTCGTCCTGCACGGACGGGTCGTCATCAACGGGGCGCAGGCAGCAAGGGCCGCTGAACTCGCTCTGTTTGGACACAAGGGTGAGCGACTGATGCTCACCGCGGACGAAGAGGCAACCATATTGGTTCTTAGCGGGGAGCCGATCGGGGAACCGATCGCCCGCTATGGGCCGTTTGTCATGAATACGCAAGCCGAACTTGTGCAGGCAGTCGAAGATTATCGAGCGGGAAGGATGGGACATCTGTCATGAATCGCGCGGTTCGTGGCTAGTGAAGTGTATTTCTTGAAAAGGGCCGCGCGTGAGAAGGCATACTGTTGTGACTGAATCAAACACAGGAATCCACATCGACGTCTATTCCGATGTCATCTGCCCCTGGTGCTATGTGGGGAAGCGGCGACTTGAACGGGCACTGATGGAATGGCACGGTACCGTGCCGGTAAAGGTAGAATGGCGGCCGTTCCAATTGAATCCCACGATGCCGAAGAATGGGATGGATCGAAAGGTTTATCTCGAAACCAAGTTCGGCAGTCTGGATGTCTTCAAAGAGATGGAAGAGCGCTTGATAGAGGAGGGAAGAGCCGAGCAGATACCGTTTGCCTTCGAGAAGATTGTACGGACTCCGAACACCTTCCAGGCCCATCGGTTGATTTGGTATGCCGGACAACAAGACTGTCAGGATGCAGTTGTTGAGCAACTCTTTAAGGGCTATTTTGAAGAAGGTCTGGCTATCGGTTCTCTATCGGTACTGATTGAGTTGGCCGCTCGAGCAGGACTCAAAGCCGACCGGTTTCTCGGAAGCCAAGGGGGCACCGAAGAGGTCAAAGCCGAAGAGTCGGTTGGCCACAAACTCGGCATTCGAGGTGTGCCCCACTTTGTTTTCAACAAGGATTACACGATTTCCGGAGCGCAACCCGTCGAGGTGTTCGTTGCGGCCGTCGAAAAAGTTCGTTCCAGGCTATCCATCGGTTCCGGCTCTAAATAGGCAGGGGGTGGCTCATGGCCGTTCAAGTGTATGGGTGCAACCACGTCGTGATCGAGGTCACCGACGCCAAGAAAGCAGTCAAGTTCTATCAGGACGTGTTCGGGCTGAAAATGCTGCGAGGAGGTGAAGGAGCAGCGTGGTGCAAACTCGGCGAGCATCAGTTCATGGCAATTTTCGAGGTTGAGAAGTTGCAGCCGGATCGCACGAAACACTTCGGGTTGATGGTCCGCGATGCGGAGCAGATTCAGGAAGTCCGCACGAAACTGACGAAGAAGTACAAGTTGAAGCTTCATCCGGACTTCCGCTGCGACTTCCGTGATCCTTGGGGAAATCGCATTCAAGTAGGCGATCTGAGCGATGAATCATTGGTCTGGCTTCTTCCCTATCAAGAGATCCAGAAGGCCGGGATTGTATTCACGTCGGAAAACAAACGAAGGGGGTCAGTACGAGCACCTAGAATCCTCAGCAACGGTTAGATGACCTCTTCGCTATGTTCGCCAGGGAAAGGTCGTTAAGGGCGATGAATGAATGCTACGACAAGGATACGGTGATGCAGGATAACGCCAATCCGCCGACGAGTCGATATGGAAGAACGATCCGGCAGCAATTGTGTCGCCTATGAAGCCGCTGCATCTGTGATCCCGTTCTGGAGACACGAGGAGAGTAGGCAACAAGCTTGATGGTCATTCAGTGTTGGCCTGGAGTCGGATGAAATCGGCCCACAGGGCGCCGTGATCGGCAACTTTCATCAGGCGTTCGCCCGCCTGACGCTAACTAGCGCGGCCTTCAACTCGATCGTACACCATGTCAAAGTGGAGGCGGATAACTCGAATGACAAGAAATACATCAGGCAAGGCACGAAGGCCTCAAGGGATGTCCTCGCGAGTGAAGGACGATGCCAGGACGCCTCACCGCTCTCTCAAGGTGTTGGTCGTCGACGTGGGCGGAACCAACGTGAAAATCCTTGCAACCGGCAAGCGTGCGCCACGCAAGATTCCCTCTGGTCCGAACATGACCGCGCGGGACATGGTTGAAGGGGTTCGGAAACTTGCCGCCGATTGGTCCTATGATGTCGTTGCACTGGGCTATCCAGGCGCGGTGCGTGGTGGTCGGCCGGTTGCGGAACCGAAGAACCTGGGCAAGGGATGGATAGGGTTTGATTTTGAGAAGGCCTTTGGTTGTCCGGTGAAAGTGATCAACGATGCTGCGATGCAGGCTCTTGGGAGCTACCAAGGTAGACGCATGTTGTTCTTGGGGCTTGGCACGGGTCTGGGCTCAGCGCTGATCACCGACGGTGTGCTGGTGCCGATGGAACTCGCCCACTTGCGGTATAGAAAAGGTCGCACGTATGAAGACTATCTTGGCTTGCGCGGGCTCCGACGGTACGGCAAGAAGAAATGGAGCAGGTATGTCGTGGATGTCGTGACGGCGTTGAAGAATGCGCTGCAGGCCGACGACATGGTACTGGGCGGCGGTAATGCTAAGCGACTCACGCGTCTGCCGAAAGACATGCGTCTCGGCAACAACAAGCATGCCTTCACCGGAGGGTTTCGTCTCTGGGAAAAGGCTTGGGAGGATGAACGTCCTGCTTGCTTTGTACGGAGTGGCCGGATGTCTGCCGTATAATAGGCCGATTACCAACAAAGAGGTGCAAAATGATTCGTATAGCTCTGATGTCAGTGCTAGTCGGCATGTTGTCATGGGGAATCGGCGTGACCGGTTGGGCGGTCGATGGCGGCCGACTTACGATCCTGAGCCCGGCCCAGGGTACGGTGATAAAGGGGGATTCTGTCGAAGTACGGTACAGGCTGTCCGAAGGCGTTCAAGCAACGCACATCCATTGTTACGTGGACGGAGAATATCAAAAAGGGTTTAAAGGCTTAGTCAAGGGCCTCACACGAGGCTCGCACGAGATCAGACTAGTGGCGGCTAGCCACGATCATAACGCGCTGGATGCCGAAGCGACAGTCACCATTGAAGTGGAGTGATGCAGACGAGGTAGCGTGTTGTTTGATTGGATCGTAGAAGACAGTTCGTGGTGACGCCATGGCATATTTACCGATCAAAGACTACGGCTTGATTGGCAACATGCGTACGGCGGCACTCGTCGGCCTCAACGGATCGATCGATTGGCTGTGCTTGCCCCATTTCGACTCACCCAGCGTGTTTGCTGCCATTCTTGACCATGATAAAGGCGGCCGGTTCGAGATCACCGCTGTCGGAACGGATATCTCGCGGAAGCAGCTCTACTGGCCGGACACCAACGTGCTGGTGACTCGTTTCCATTCGCCGATGGGCATCGCCGAGATCCAGGATTTCATGCCGGCCGGGCTTCCATCGGAGTCGCCATGGAACCATCAAGTGATCCGCCGGGTCCGAGTGACCCAGGGGAGCATGGAGTTTAGAGTGCGCTGTCATCCTGCCTTCAACTACGCACGGACTCCACATCGCACCCGCGTGACCAAGCAAGGCGCGAGTTTTCATGCTCCCGCTCTCAGCCTCGGATTGGCCACTGATATCCCGCTCATGATGGATGAACACGGAGTTTCGGCGGCCTTCAGCATGAAGGAGGAACAGACGGCGGTCTTTGTGCTGAGTCCTATCGGGGAAGGAGACGACTGTGGTCCTTGGCCATCGCCGTCTGAAGCGGACGAGTTGTTCGAACAGACCGTGAAGTATTGGCGCAACTGGCTCTCGCGATGCACCTACACCGGTCGATGGCGGGAAATGGTCTATCGATCGGCGCTTTGTTTGAAACTCCTGACGTTCGAGCCGACCGGCGCCATCGTGGCCGCGCCCACCTGCAGTCTGCCCGAAACTCCCGGCGGCATCCGCAACTGGGACTATCGGTACACCTGGATGCGCGATGCGGCCTTCACCGTGTACGCATTTTTGAAAATCGGGTTCAAGGAGGAAGCCGACGGTTTTCTGAGCTGGCTGGCGGCACGCGCCAAGGAAGTCGAGGCGGACGGCTCGCTGCAGATTGTGTATGGAATCGACGGCCGCCACGATCTGACCGAGCAGACTCTCGGTCATCTGGACGGCTATGGCGGCGCGAAGCCTGTGCGAATCGGCAACGGAGCCTATAAGCAGTTGCAGTTGGATATCTACGGCGAGTTGCTCGATGCGGTCTATCTCTACAATAAACATGTGATGCCGATCGATTATGAAACCTGGATGAGAGTCAGGCGTCAGCTCGATTGGCTCTGCGACAATTGGCAACAGCCGGATGAAGGCATTTGGGAAACCAGAGGAGGCCGACGACAGTTCGTCTACTCCAAATTGATGTGCTGGGTCGCAATGGACCGGGGCCTTCGCTTGGCCGAGAAGCGTTCATTCCCCGCCGATCGGACTCGTTGGCTGCGCGTTCGGGATCAGATTTACGAAGAGATCATGCAGAAGGGATGGAATGCCAAACGTCGTGCATTCGTCCAACACTACGACAGTGAGTCGTTGGATGCCTCGAATCTCATCATGCCGCTCGTGTTTTTTCTCTCGCCGAACGATCCCAGGATGCTCGAGACTCTCGCGGCCATCAATCGATCGCCAAAACACGGTGGATTAGTCTCTGATGGATTGGTGTATCGGTACGACAGCGAAACCGGGGAAGACGGCCTGCATGGGAAAGAAGGCACCTTCAATATGTGCACGTTTTGGCTGGTGGAAGCCCTCGCCAGGGCCGGACGGGTCGATCGCGCCAAGCTCAATGAGGCTCGTCTGTTGTTTGAACGGATGTTGGGCTATGCCAATCACGTGGGGCTCTATGCCGAAGAGATCGGGAACGGCGGGGAAGCCCTCGGGAATTTCCCGCAAGCCTTCACCCACTTGGCGCTGATCAGTGCCGCGTTCAACCTTGATCGAGCCTTGGGAAAGAAGGGGTAGGCTCGGATGATTCTCGTGCCGGGAGCAAAGCATACCCGCAATAAGGCAGTAGGAGAGAAATAAATCAAGATATGAGCGCGTTACGGCAGGAATTATGGTTGATTCGGCACGGGGAAACCGAATGGAGCGCGGCGAGGCGCCATACAGGTAGGACGGACATCCCCTTGACACCGACCGATGAGCGTCAGGCCGCCGCGCTGAGCCGATCTTTGACCGGCCGAAAATTCGCATCGGTGCTCTGTAGCCCACTGCGCCGCGCGCGCGAGACGTGTCGGCTGGCCGGTTATGGCGATGTAGCGAGCATGACGGACGACCTGGTCAAATGGGACTACGGCGTCTATGAGGGAAAAACCACGCAGCAAATCAGGTTGGAACAGCCCGGGTGGTCGATCTGGACGTCTGCCGTGGTCAACGGCGAGTCGACCGAGCAAGTGGGGCGCCGCGCCCAACGGGTGCTCCAGCGAACACTGGCGGCAAACGGAGACGTCGTGCTGTTTGCTCACGCCCTATTTTACGCATACTCACAGCGTGTTGGCTGGGCCTGGCACCCGATGCGGGACGGCTGTTCGTGCTTCGTACCGCCTTGATAAGCGTGCTCGGATTCGAGCACGACACGCCAGTCATCACCCGGTGGAATCTGTCAGATGAGGAGTCGATATGAAAGCACATTATTTGGGTCACGTCGTCTTCTACGTGAAGGATTTGGAGCGATCGCTCCGTTTCTACCGAGATTTATTAGGATTCAATGAAGTCGGGCGGATCTTCAACGGAGCTGCCGCTGCCCTGACGTCCGGCCGGACACATCATGAACTGTTGTTGATCCAAGTCGGCGATGCGCCTGGGCCTCCGACCGGTCGCCGCCGCGGCCTTTACCATATCGGCATCAAGGTGGGAGACAGTTTGGATGAACTTCGAGGCGCCAAGCAGGAACTTGAGAAGGCGGGCGTCTCGATCGACGGCATGAGCGATCATACGGTCAGCCAAAGTTTGTATCTTAAGGATCCCGACGGAAACGAAGTCGAACTCTATGTTGATGCAGACGAGTCGATATGGAGGAACGATCCGTCGTCGGTTGTGTCGCCCATCAAACCGTTGCATTTGTGATCGCGTTGTGGAAACGCCTGGAGAATTAAGATGGTCGCACCAAGATCTGTACCCCACATGTCGGCCAAAGCGAGGACGAACCTATGGTGTGGATCTTTCTTATTGTCGCTGGGTTGTTTTAAGTCGGTTGCGCCATCGGATTGAAGTACAAGGAAGGGTTTACCAGGTTGTGGCCTACCATTTGGGTGGTGGTGGCAGAGATCGTTAGTCTGTGGTTATTGGCACTTGCCATGAAATCTTTACCCGTAGGAACTGCATACGGCGTCTGGGTGGGCGTGGGAGCGGTCGGCACGGTACTGTTTGGCATTGTGTTGCTGGGAGAGCCGGCGAACCCCGCTAGGCTGATCAGTGTTGCAATCATCATCGCCGGAGTCATCAGCCTCAAGCTCGCCACAGGGGAATGACAATTTTGCCTCCACATCATCTTCGATCCGGCGGGCAGGGGGGTAACTTATCCGTTTTGGCCTTCATGAGTATTTGGGGTGGGACCCATTGCCGAGATTAGGCAGATACCGGCGATCACCGAGAGCTCAAGCCAGTTGACTGGGATTTTGGAAGCCCTCTACGAAAGTAAAATTGGGGGCAGGTGTTATGGAGCCGGGATTTTAGGAGGAGCTTCCATGGTGTAATGGAAGCTCCTCATGCTCAGATCGCCTAAGAGTTAGCAATCAGGTAGAACTCTAGGGTAGGTTATACGTCAAATTCGGCCAGACTGCATACCCGATCGCTTGCCCGTTTTTCCCTTCCTGAAGCTCAAATACAATACTCGTCTGGAAAGGGGTAGTTCCTGACATCCCAGTGAATCCACCCGCCCCGCCCGTAAA
>DATIGP010000172.1:0-17818 GCA_035454625.1 Nitrospira sp. | reverse complement strand
AATCCAATAAAAAAATGCTTTGTTTCAGTTCGAGGCCCACTGCGACATACGATGAATCACAAGAAATGTGGCGACCTGAGTGAGCCTGTTGGCCCTTTAAGCCACGGAACGGGGAAACGGCATGCGTTGGTTGACAATTGTCGGTGGTTTAGACCGCGCTAGAATTGGAGGACGAATCCATTGGAGTGTACTAGCGGTGAGACGCTTTGGACAGTCATGTGTCGACCAGACAAGATTTATAGACCCCTTTAATACCTGCTGACCACATGCAGCTCTTCCTCCTCCGACGACCGCTTCCTCTACAGTTCCGCCCGTTGGTAGCCGATAGAGAAGGCGGAAGCCGGCCACAACCGAAAGGACCTCTCAGCATGCCATCGGCAAGCGAATTGGTTCAGTCCTGCACCACTGTCTTCAGCTTGCCGGAGATTTATTTCCGCGTGCGGGACGTGGTAGACGATCCCGCTTCGACTATGGACGAGCTTGCCGATGTCCTTAAGCTGGATCCGGCCATCTCGGCGAGGCTTCTCCGCATGGTCAACAGTCCGGTCTATGGGTTTCCCAAGCAAATCGACACGGTCTCGCGCGCCGTCAACATCGTCGGCATGCAAGCCATCAAAGACCTCGTCACCGCCACGACCGTCGGACGGACCTTCTCCGGGATGCCGATCCAACTCATGGATGCAGCCATGTTCTGGCGCAAAAGCGTGCTCTGTGCCTTGCTCGCCGGGAAGATCGCCAAATCCTGCGGCATCGAAGACAGCGAACGCCTCTTTATCGCAGGCTTGCTGCGCGACATCGGCCATCTCGTCCTGTACCAGACCATCCCGCAGCGGGCCCAATCCGCTCTCATCGAAGCAGGGTACCTCGAATCTTCTCTGGCCGAAGTGGAGCAGTCCAATATTGGGTGCGACTTTGCAGAAGTGGGGGCCGAGCTCGTCCGGTCCTGGGGGATGCCCGCGCAGATCGAGCAGGCCATTCGCTGTCAACTGAGCCCTTATGACGCCGGTGAATTCATCATCCCAGCGTCGATCGTTCACCTGGCCGGTGTCGTCGCCGATTACCAAGAGCTTGAGCCGAGCCGGCGCCCGGCTACTTTGCCGTTCAATCCCTATGCCGTTACCGCCACAGGATTTGTACCGGCCAAGCTGCCCTCACTGCTCACTGACGCCCTTGCCCAACTCCACGATACTCTGACGCTTATCCGTCCTTCCGCCATGGCAGCCTAGCTCTTCAGAACATTGTCTGTAATCCGAAAAGGTGCAGATCCTTGTCATGCATGGTCGTTGCCGCATGTAATGACTGTAAAATCGTCTGATTCAGGGGGCCGATCTCTTGATGGGACCAGGCGGGTGGCCCATTGCGGCGGGAGCTTCTCTCCCGCGCGCTGTACCAATGCTACAGTATCCCGGCTAAGCGATTCAGGCCCAACGTCGTTTGGGCGAAAAACAGCTGGAATGCTTGGTAGTCTAGGGAGAGCACCGGATGGCTGCTCGGTACTCGATCACAGTAAATGAGGCCAATCGGTTTCGCTCCTACCCGCAACGGCGCTACGATCGCTGATGTCGGTTCCCAGACTTCGATAAAGTCCTGTTTCAGAGTTCTGCCTATTTCTTCTGAAAAGTTGGGAACAAGCAGCGGATCGACTCGCTTGAGAACGGCAAGAAAAAATGAGTGTTCCCGGCTGAGTGAACCCGAGAGAGACCGAAGGTACGGCGCAGGAGGAGTCACACCAAGCACGAGTCTCCCGACCAGTAAATCACTATCGTTTTGGTTCAGGAGAGCCAGGCCGACACGATCGAATCCCGCATCCTGATGTAGGGATTTCACAAACGCCGCAAGGAGACCGTTCAGATCCTTCGCACTCTGTAGTGAGTCCTGAAAGGCCTGCAGGGTTTCAAGCGGGTTGCTCCGAATGGGGGCGGTAGATTCGGCTCGTGGTGGAGAGACCGCCTGTTTCTCGCGGGTCGTCGGTTTGGTAGAAGGTGGGTGAGAAGTCGATGCGGTGGAGTCCTGCTCATTCGATGAAACCATCGTATCATCGGAAGACTCAATTGCCAGTCCCATTGAGCGGGTGAGCTGGCGCCCCCGATCCATGGCACGGATCATCAAATCAGCAAACAGACCAGAAGAAAGCCCGCTTCCGAGCTGAAGCGTGCGCTTGGCTTCCTCTATAGCGGCTCGGGGGGCAGGACGGGTCATGAGTTCGACCAGCCGGATGGAGGCGATGACGATTCCTCGGTAGGTTTGGAGCCCGGTTTGCCAACGCTCCATCGGCAGCTCTTCTGGATGACGGAAGAGCTCAATCAAATCACCCGGCAGCTTCCACATGCAGGCCAAGGCTTGGGCCAAGGTCAGACGAGGAACGCCGATGAGGTGTGTCTCTTCAAGTACACGTTCCGCCGGTTGCGCAGCCTTCCCGGAAATTGTCTGGAGGGCTTCAAAGAGGTCAGGGTCATGGTAGGCAATGGCCAAATCTCCGATCGAGTACAGAAGCGCTGCCATAAACAACTGACCCGGCTGAGGGTATTCGATGGCCATTCCCAGTTCGCTGGCATAGGTTGCGGAGATGAGGGATTTGGCGATCAGGCTTCGGAGCTCATGACGGTGAACCGGCCAATGTTTCAGTTGTTCGACAAGATGTGCTGCAGCCACGAGGGACCGTACGGTGTCGAGCCCGAGCCAACTCACCGCATGGGAGACCGACACAATCGTCTGCTGAGGGCTGTAGGCGATGCTGTTCGCGACTTGTAGAACTTTGCACGTAAGCCCATGATCGCGACTGATCACCCGGGCCAGACTCACGGCGTTGGACTGCGGTCCCATGTGGCTCAAGATTTGCTGGCAGGTTGACTGTAGGATGGGAAGACAACGGCTGGATTCATCCAAGAGAGGTCCGAGCTTCTGATGGAGACGAGGCCGAATTGAGTCGATGAAGGCCGATTCCGTGGCCGCGCTTGACGAGATCATAGAGAGGTCCTTGAATGAGGGTCAGAAGCTCTATCGGTCAGAATCCTGCCGAGCTTAAGACTATGAAGTTGTGGAGGGACGTCGCACACGATCGTGTAAGGAGTGAGAAGGGAGGGGGGCGGTAACCGTCAATCGGCCGGGACGTCACGGGCTGGAGGAGCTCACGGCACCGGCGATTCGACGGAGTGGCCTTCCAGGAAGACTGCTTGCTCAAGAGCACGGAAGAACTGCTGGTAAGGTGCAGGTTCCTCGACGGCACGGAGGTAAAACTGGGCACTGGCCCGCACGAGGAGCTGGGACTGGTTGCGCGTACGGACAGTGACGGTAATTCGTACAAGGTTACTGCGATGATAGAAGGGACCCCAGGAGCGGTAGTTTCTGGTGAGAAAGAGGAGCGTATCCGGGCGGTAGAGAAAATAGGCGGGATCAACGAAAGTCGTTTGCCCGAGATCGACGTATTTCTTGGCCGACACAATCCCCAGTTCCTCATCAAGGACCTCAATCTTACAGCTCAGATCCTGTAAGGTCATGATGACTGCCTGAAGCATCTTTCGTTTGTCCCGTGTATCGAACACGCGTGTCTGCGCAGCCCGCACCTTGACTTGGCTTTCCTCGGACAACCAGATCTGCATTCGTGCGTCGGATTGATTGTCATGCCTCATTTCGTAGGGTGAGCAGGCTGTGAAGAGTGTCGCACCGGCAAACAGCGTGGCAAGGAGCCATAGCTGAGGCGGTTGTGGATCCGGCCGCTCGATGACGATCATGACGAAGGTTGTGATTCTTGGGAGATGAATAGGGCTCGTTGAAGCGCGGCGAAGAAATTTTGATACACCTTCGGGTCCTCGATTGGTTTATTGTTGTAGATGGCATTGGCACGAACGCTCATTTTTTCGGCCGAATCCTGACGGACCGTCACGGTGATCGTGACGACGTCGTAGTAGTTGGGTTCGGCGAACCGTGCGGCGGTGACGAGACCGAGGCCTTCGTTGGTTCTCTCGATGATAAACCCGAGGTCCTGCAAGGAGGCGATGACACCGCGAATGGCGGCATGCCGGTCCGTCAGGTCGAAAGTTCTGGTCTGCAAGCTCCGAATTTTCATCTGTGCTTCGGTTGGGACAAGTAGATCGTGCGGGGCCTGCGGAGCCGCACATCCATGCCAAGAAAGACCGCCGGCGAACAAGATTGCAACCCAGATCAAATTGGTCTGCATCGTGAGTCTTTTCATGTGATGACCTCAGATTCGATGGGCTTCAAGAAACACCGCCTTGGAGAGCTTGGAAAAAAATTGTTGATAGATTTCCGGTTCGCGGACCATCTCCATGTATTGTTCACCGGGCGGAATGTATTGATTATCGATTTGGCCGTCCCCTTTCCAGACGACCCGATAGAACATGATGCGAACTTCTTGGCGGGTGGCTTCAGGATTGAGCGGACGGGCCACAAGGGCTGCGGCGATCTTCTGATGGAGGTCTACCGGCTGCAAAACCTTTCCCAAAGAGAGAATCAACACCAGCGCCTGTCTGATATATTGGCCATACTCGCGAGCGCTACGTTCTTTGGTGGCGCGCAGGAAGCCGATGTCCTGTTGGCTTTCTTCGACTTGAAAGCCGAGGTCTTGTAGTACAGCAGCGGAAGCTGAGAGAAGTTCTCGTTCGTTCGGCGTTTCGAACATCCGAGTCTGCATGGTCCGATGCCTCGGAACGTCCGGCGTCAGGATGAACAGCTCCGCCGGCTCGGTATGAGAGATGCATCCGCTCAGGAGTGCAAGGCTCAGAAGCAGGACATAATATCCACTCTTGACAGTCATCGTGTGGATAGAGCTCACCGTCGATCAGAACTGGGTATAGTTGTAGGCAAAGTCGCGGACCTTCTTGTCTTCGTCGTACTTGATGATGATGGTAAGAGTCCGTTGGCGCTGGGCGCTCGAACTTTCGCTCGATCTGGTGCCGAGGATGATGATGCCTGCATGGGACGAACTGGCCGTATCCACGCGATCGGTCGAGATCTTGTCATAGATCCAGACCTCTCGCCGTTTCTCGTCCGTGGTCACGATATTGGGGCTTCCCAGGAGTTCAGCCACCTCCGAAGCAGGCATGCCGACTTTGACTTCGCCTTGCACCTTGCCCACAGTAAGGCGGTCTTCCTTGATTTCGGCCTTGCCACCCCCACCGCAGCCTGCAGCGACTATGCAGAGACTTAGACACAGCATGCTCCATGGAGATTTCATCGTTGAGGCCCCTTTCTATAGTCTGAATGTTAAGTTGAATTCGCAATTGGAGAATAGGCTACTGTTCCCGCGGCACCGTGTCAACAGGCGAGATCATAAAAGCACGTAAAAGGAGCGGCCCATCATTCCCTCTTGTCATATAGAAATGGTTATCTTACAGCGTGCCAGGAAACCAAACTTAGTCGCGAAAGTCTCGAGGAAATCACTGAATACCGCAGCTTGAATCTCATGAAAATTCTAGGCTGCTTGAAAATTGTCTAGGAATTCAGGAGTCGATGAAGTTCATCTGCCCAAAGCCAGGGGGAACCCTCATCTTCGTGTTTGCAGTAGATATAGCAGTCTTGCCCCTGTTGAGAAGCATTCTGACATCGGTCGGCCCATTGCCGGAGTTCTGTCTGGTCGTACCTATTTTTGCGAAGCCGAACGTAACGGAACGGAGCTGTGTCTCGGTGCTCTGCTTCAAGCTCATCGGTCTCGACCGCCACCCAAACGACCGAATGCTGACGCAAGATCCGTTCGATCTCATCGACTTGCCAACTCTCATGCCGAAATTCTACAGCCCATCGATGGCTCGTTGGCAGGGATCCGAGAAACGTTTCCAGCCGCCCGTCATCGCGTTTCAAATTAGGAGGCAGTTGAAGCAGTATCGGGCCGAGTTTACCTTCCTTATGAAGCGGTTCGAGCCGTTGCAGCATGGCCATCAACATGGGAAGCCCTTCCGGCCTGAGGCGACGAATATGCGTAATTTCTCGGTGGGCCTTGGGTGCATAGATGAAATGGGGAGGAGTATCTGCGAGCCACGCCTGCACGGTTTTCTCGGTCGGGAGTCGATACCACACACCATCGAGTTCAACGGTCTGATACCTCGTGGCGTAGTAGCGAAGGAAAGCGGTTGGTTTGATGTCGGGTGGATAAAACCGATCAGGCCCCTTCCAAGCCTTGTATGAATAGCCTGATAGGCCAATGTAACAGGCCATAGCATAGATCCTTAAACGATATGGTATTGCCCGTTACACTTTCCCAAACGTCCTCGTAAAAAACTCCTTCACCTTTCCCATGTGCTGCTGTACATCCGTTTCCAAATGTCTCGCCCCCGCTTGCCAGTCATCGGTGGTATAGCCAACCCGGCGGGCGAGGAAGATGAATTCGTCGGAATCAACAGGGGGGAGGACACGGTCTTTGGCATTGCCGCGGACCATGCGGAGGCCGTCGATGAGCATGCGGATGAAGAAATAGGCCTTGCGGAGCGTTTCGCCGTCTTGCCTCGTGATAATGCCACAATCGACGAGGGCAGCCAGCGCCTGCATGGTGTTGGGGGTGCGTAAGACGGGGAGTCGATGGCCATGCATGATCTGAAGATATTGGATGGCGTATTCGATATCGACGATACCTCCTGGGCTATGTTTGAGGTTCACCGTACCCTGCGCCACAAGCTGCTTCAGCTGCTGTCGACGCAAGTCGAGAGCCGTGCGAAGGTTCCATGGTTTGCCACTGTAGACATAGCTATCGCGATGCGCTTCGACGCGCTTGCCCAGAGCGGCATCACCGGCTATGTGCCGCAGCTTGATCAACGACTGGCGTTCGAACGGGGCGGCGAGGCCTTTGCCGCTGTAATAGTTGGTGATCTCGTCGAACGGATTCGTCAGCGAACCTTTCCCACCGTGGGGTCGGAGGCGTACGTCCAGATGAAAGATGCCCTCTTGCTTGGCCTCAATCCACTGCAAGAGTTCCGCGCCGAGCCGTTCAAAGTATTCGCTGTTCTCGATCGGCTGCTTGCCTCCCGTGCGGCCTGCGTTGCCGTACACGAACATCACTTCAATATCGGAGGCGTAGCCCAGTTCCTTCCCGCCGAATTTGCCTAAGCCGAGAACAGTGAAGGGACAGGGTTTCTTGTTCGCTAAATGAGGTGGGCCATAGAGCTTGTTCAGCTTAGCCTGGCAGTCCTTCAAGCTCCGATCGACGATGACTTCAGCCAGTTGCGTCAGGGCGGCAGAGAAATCCGGCAGGGCAGTGTCAGGCTCGACGATATGTTTCATGTCAATGCGGAACAGCTCGCGATCTTTAAAACTGTTCAACGCGACCTTCTTGGCCTCGTCGGTTTTGGCCCGATTCACCTGGCGATCAAGTTCCTTGCGAAGTGTTGCTCGTGGCGTTATGAGGGGCGCATCCCGGTAGTCTTGCAGGAGCGGCAGAAGGTTGCTGTATTGGCGACGCAGAAAGTCTTCCCAGAGAAAATCGCTGGCTCCGAGCAGACGCGCGAGCAAGGGAAAGGTCTTCTTGTCGCTGAGAAAGGCCAAGGCTTCTTGCTGGGCTTTCCCTTTCGTCTGTTGCACGGTCAGATCAAGGAACTGGTCAAAGGCTTCCAAGGCTTTGGTCGGGTCTGGGGCCCAGGTGAGGGCATGGGTGAACTGCTTGATGAGCACGGCCGTCAGGCGCAACTGCTGCTGATCGGCCGCATCGGTGAGCTTCTGGCCGTGGCGGTTGCGGACATAGAAGCGATCGTGAATCTTTCCCTCCTCAACGTCGAACTGGGCTTTGGAAATATACACGTTGCGCATGGCAAGAGCGTTGGCGAAGGCGTACAAAAAGGCCGGCGTATCGTCCGACCGGATATCCATGACCGTGTCGGTAGGGGATTGGCTGTTGTCGAACGTAATCTGTACCGGATGGAGCAGCCCACTGAAGGATCCGCGGCGTTTGCCGAGCTGTTCGACCAACCGCCGATTCACCGCTAAACGGGCCTCCGCAAATTGTCCTTTGTCGAGCAGTGTGATCACCGAGCGGAGCGCCTTTGCCAGTTGAGTCTGTTGCTCCGACCCCAACTCTTCCCCTGGTACCGGCAGCACACGGAACACATCGACGATCTTTTTCCGGCTCAAGCCAGGACTGCCCGTTGCACGGAGGCGCGGTCGGTATCCTGTCCAACTGGTGCGGGCGGACTGCGTCGCGGTGTTTTCGGCAAACGTATAAATATGCCCTTCCTCAATGTTCAGGCCGAACGCCGAGAGTAGGCCGCAAATCGTGGCGAATTCGGAGAAGTAATCGTAGGCCACGATCGTGACCTCAAACCGCTTGTCTTGCCGTTCGGTAAAGGCAATTTCGCAGGGATTCTCGGGCGTCAGTTGAGCCGTCAATCGGACGTGTTCGGCAATCGTCTGGGGCTCGAACCGCCGAAAATACTCCAGATCCATGCGGGCGAAAAAATCTTGAAGCACATCGGATGGAATGTCAGGACAGAGCGGACGCACCGAGTTGAGGAGCGATGTGCGGTCAGAAGAGCCTATCGGCATGGCCTTCAGTATACCCGAACGGTTTCATTGTGCGTAGAGGAACCTGTCAGTATAATGCCGCGCAATGAATCGTTCATCTGCACCTGTACCGCCTGTATTCTCGCGGCCTCAGCTTCCGGCTCAGAACGGCGCATCCAAACCAGATCCCAGCCCCATTCTGCTTGCTGCCAAGCGGAACGTCGAGGAAGTGCGAGCAATTTTTTCGGCCTATGGCTTGCGTGATCTCGATCAAGCGGACCGCAACCTCGATGCGATGGCGGGTGACCCGATCCAACGCCAACGGCTGGCCGACATCCTGCCGATGTTGATGGAATCCATTTCACGAACGGCCGACCCTGATCAGGCGCTGAATCACTGGGAGCGCCTGTTGGCGACCGCCTCCCGTACCTCATTTCTCGATTACTTACGCACGTGGCCGCGCATGCTGGATCTCCTCTGTGTGATCTTCGGTAGCAGCGACGCCTTGGCCTTTACGCTTATCCGAGACCCAACCTTAGTGTATTGGTTGGCCGAAGAGGAGGTCTTGTCACGATCTCCGACGCGAAAAGGGATGGAGAGCGCACTTCGCAAGAGCATCGGGCATCTGACTTCCAAGGAATTGAAGTTGGACGCTCTGCGCCGTTTTCGGCGACGGGAAATGCTGCGCATCGGCGTGCGCGATCTCCTCCGTCTCGCCGCAGTACCAGAGACGACCGGATCATTGTCCGACTTGGCCTGCCTGCTAATTCATGCCGCCTACGAGATTGTCGATGCCGATCTCAAGCGGCAGTATGGCGTGCCAATGCATCGGAATCGGCAGGGACGATGGGTAGAGACCAGGTTCACGGTCATCGGGATGGGCAAGCTCGGAGGACACGAACTGAATTACAGTTCTGACGTCGATCTGATCTACCTCTATGAGTCGCATGATGGGGAAACGAGAGCGCCGAGAGATGGGCGTGCCGCCATACCAGCCGGCGTCGGCATTTCCAATGAAGAATACTTTGAGATTCTTGCCCGCGAATTGACGAGGGTCGTGATCGAACCCACCAGAGAAGGCCACGTCTTTCGGGTCGATTTGCGGTTACGAGCAGAGGGCTCTGTCGGTCAGTTGGCCCGCTCGCTGGAAGAGTATCGCAAATATTATACGGCACGTGGACAGGTCTGGGAACGATTGGCTCTGCTAAAGGCTTCGCCGGTTGCCGGCTCTTATGAAGTCGGGCAGGCGTTTCTTAAGCTGGTCAAGCCGTTCGTGTTGGGGACAGGGGGGAAAATGGATCGCGATAAGGCGTCGGCGATCGTGGAAGACGTGCGAGCGGTGAAGGATATGATAGACGCCAAAATGACGGATCGCGGCCATGCGCAACGCAACGTGAAATTGGGAACCGGGGGAATTCGAGAGCTCGAGTTTTTCGTGCAGACGATTCAAGTCCTGGCCGGACGAAAGGTGCCCGCTCTCCTGGATCGGAGCACGCTCGGTTCGCTGAACCGGCTGGCTCAGAAAAAACTGCTCTCGATCGAAGACCGCGATGCGTTGACCTCGGCGTATCTATTCCTGCGAGATGTCGAACATAAGTTGCAGATGGTTCATGATCTCCAGACCCACGCGCTTCCCGAAAGTTCAGAAGAGTTGGAGCGCTGTGCAGTTCGGATGGGGTACGGTGCGGAGGATCGTAAAAAGGCGGCCGAGTTTTTTCATGCGGACCATCAGCGCCATACGGAGATAGTTCACCGTACCTTCCGGTCGTTTTTTGTCGAGCCGACGACCTCGCCTATCTTCAAAGCAACGCTCAGGACGATAGGGCTCAAGCATTAGCTGTAGGAAGGACAAAAACACAAAGGGCCCGGCGATTGCCCGCCGGGCCCTTTGCTGAACCTCGTACTATGAGCCGACCCCTCAAGGGCCTGCCCTAAGCTTGTCGAAGGGTTAGTACATCCCCTCCATGCCGTGGCTATGACCGCCACCCGGCATAGCTGGTTCTTTCTTCTCCTCGGGGAGTTCGGTAATCATGACCTCGGTCGTGAGCATCAAGCCTGCGACGCTGGATGCGTTCTGCAGAGCGCAGCGCGACACCTTCGTCGGATCTATGATACCGGCCTTGATCATATCGACATACTCATCCGTCGCGGCGTTATACCCGCCGTTGACGTTCTTGTCTTCCCGAACCTTTCCGACCACAACCGAGGCTTCCGCGCCGGCGTTTGCCGCGATCTGTCGGAGCGGCTCTTCGAGCGAGCGCCGGACAATATCCAGTCCGACTTTTTGCTCTGCCGGGACATCCTTGATTCCATCGAGCGCCTTGACGCAGCGGAGGTAGGCTGTACCGCCTCCGGGGACGATCCCCTCTTCCACCGCCGCCTTCGTGGCGTGCAGCGCGTCCTCGACACGGGCCTTCTTCTCCTTCATTTCAGTTTCGGTCGCGGCGCCGACATTGATGACGGCCACGCCGCCCACGATCTTCGCCAGTCTTTCTTGTAATTTCTCGCGATCGTAGTCAGAGGTGGTTTCCTCGACCTGGGCCTTGATTTGCTTCACGCGCCCTTCAATCTTCTTGGAATCGCCGTAACCTTCCACGATCGTCGTATTGTCCTTATCGATGGTGATGCGTTTGGCGCGGCCGAGGTCGGTCAGCTTGACGTTCTCAAGCTTGATGCCGATGTCTTCTGAAATGACCTGGCCGCCTGTGAGGATCGCAATGTCCTCCAGCATGGCCTTGCGGCGATCGCCGAAGCCCGGGGCCTTCACGGCGGCGACGTTCAATGTGCCACGCAGCTTGTTGACCACGAGGGTTGCGAGCGCTTCGCCTTCCACTTCTTCCGCGAGGATGACGAGCGGTTTGCCCATCTTGGCGACCTGCTCGAGCAGCGGGAGCAGATCTTTCATGCTGCTGATTTTCTTTTCGTTGATTAGGATGAGCGGTTCTTCGAGAGAACATTCCATCCGCTCGGCATTGGTGACGAAATAGGGGGAGATGTAGCCGCGATCGAACTGCATGCCCTCGACGACGTCCAGCGAGGTGGTCATCGACTTGGCTTCTTCCACGGTAATGACGCCGTCCTTGCCGACCTTTTCCATAGCTTCCGCGATAAGATCGCCGATGGTCTTGTCGTTGTTGGCTGAAATAGTGCCGACTTGGGAGATTTCGGTCTTGTTCTGACAAGGCTTGCTGAGCTTTTTGAGCTCGGCCGTGATCGCCTCGACGGCCTTGTCGATCCCGCGTTTGATTTCCATGGGGTTCGCGCCGGCGGTGATGTTCTTGACACCTTCGCGGAAGATCGCCTGGGCCAATACCGTCGCAGTGGTAGTCCCGTCACCGGCGATGTCGCTGGTCTTGCTGGCCACTTCACGAACTAGCTGGGCGCCCATGTTCTCGTAAGGGTTCTTCAGCTCAACTTCCTTGGCGACCGTCACACCGTCCTTGGTAATCGTGGGTGCACCGAATTTCTTGTCCAGAATTGCATTCCGGCCCTTCGGACCGAGGGTTGCCTTCACGGCGTCTGCGAGCTGGTTCACCCCTTTCAGGATGGCTGCCCGCGCCGTGTCGCCGTACATAAGTTGCTTTGCCATTATCTTTCCTCCGTGTTAGTCGAAAGTTGCAAAAGTTTGAAAGTTGTAACGTGTAAAAGTCAGAAAGCGTCTCGAACCACTTCCCTACTGCTAATGTTAAGCCGTAAAGATGCCGAGGATGTCTTCTTCCTTGAGGATCAAACACTCTTCGTCCTCAATGCGAAGCTTGCTGCCTGAGTACTTGTCGAACAGGACGTGATCGCCGACTTTGACGTTCTCTACTTTCTTCCCGACTGCCTGGACCACTCCCCGTTGTGGTTTTTCTTTCGCTGAATCCGGCACATAAATGCCACCGGCGGTCCGCTCCAATTCCTCGGTGTAGGTGACAAACACTCGTTCACCTAAGGGTTGGAATCCCTTGGCAACATTCTTCTTTTCCTTCTCGGCTGTACCCATAGCAGAACCTCCTCCTGATGAAAGTTAACTAGTTAGGTGTTGATGGTTGAAAGTTGGGCTGAACTCGTTTGCGAGCCCGGCAGCCTGTGACTCGTTATAGGTAGGCCTTCTTTCGGCTAAGTCAAGAGGTGGCTCAAGGGATTTTTATAGCCCCGACATTCTCGCCGCTGCAGAACAGCGTGTATCCTAACCTATTGGGAAATCAATATTCTAGAAGTTTTTTGCGCGGGTGGGGCAGGATGGGGGGGATGTTATGCCCGCAAGCGGTCAAAATCTTTGATGTCCTTTTTCACGTAGTCACGGAGGCGCTTAATGATACGCGCCTCCAATTGACGGGTCCGCTCTTTGGTAATGCCGTATTTGTCGCCCAAGTCATCCAAGGTGAGTGGGGAGTCGGACAAGATTCGATTTCGTAAGATGTCCTCGTCTCGTTCTTCCAGAGTCTTGATGAACTCCGCAAGCTTTGCCCTGAAGAGGGTCTTGAGCTGATGATCGGCGAGCTGCTCGTCTGCAGGTTCTTGATGGGACGGCAAGACATCAAGCAGCGTGCTGCCCTGGTCTTCACCGATCGGCTGGTCGAGCGATAACTCCCAGTTGCCAAGGCGCTGATCCATTTCAATCACGTCGCGCTCGCGCACGTTCAGGCGATCGGCGAGTAATTTGGTGTCGGGTGAGAAGCCGTCCCGCTCAAGTTTGGCCTTTTCCTTTTTGAGGTTATAGAACAGTTTTCGCTGATCCTGAGTTGTCCCGACCTTGACGAGTCGAAAGGTGTGCAAAAGGTAACGGAGGATATAGGCTCGCGACCACCAGGCGGCATAGGCATAGAAGCGCACGTTCTTCGAAGGGTCGAATTTCTTGATGGCTTGCATCAGGCCAACGTTGCCTTCTTGAATTAGATCCATGTGGTCGGCACCGGTGTGGAGGTACTCGGCTGCGATTGAGACCGATACACGCAAGTTGGCCATGATGAGTTTGACTGCCGCCTCTCGGCTGCCGTGTTTCTGGTACTCCTGAAAGAGCAGAAGCTCTTCCTCTTTAGTCAGGTAGGGATGGCGGCGGACTTCTGCCAGGTACTGTTGCAGCGCTGTGACTGGCACCACGGCCGTCGTGTCGGCCGGCTGGCGTCCGTCTGAGACCGGGATATCCAGCACCGCCGGCGCCGCTTCGGCCCCGACCACTTCATCGTCCGATGGTTCGAGGATTTCCGGCTCCAGGGCGTCGCCGGCCTCGTCTTCTGAACGGTTACGACCACTCATAATTAAGAGCGAGACTATAGCAGAATGCATGAGTGGCACAAAGGTTGTCTTACTGGAGAGCCCCGCTTTCATCAGGAGAGGCCTGTGTTATTCAGGTGGAGAGAGAGGCTCGTCAGCGTCTGCCATGCTCAAGGCCTATCGTTCTGGCCTTAGTGGGCCGGGCCTATGAACCAGGAGAATGGAGAGGAAATCCTAATATACCCCCACCCGCGAGAAAAAGTGCGACCCAGCAGACTGGTGAAGCAGGGACTCGCGGCGTTGGGGCTCACCCCGCATCCGGACAAGACCTCGTATGTTGGCCCGGCCTTCGGTCTTGAGATCGTGGGAAGCCATCAACCCCCCTAGCCGAAGTGTGCCTCACGCTGTGCGGGAAGGACGCCGGGCGGGCGTCTATTGCACCCATGAACAGGGCTCCCCTATAGTGAACTGTTGAATCTGGAGGCCGGGCGTGTCCGAGATCTGGCAGATTCTGAGGAGCGGCCATTGGCCCTCGCTTGTGGGGGCGTGGTTGCATCTGACGGTCAGCTTCATGGTGTGGCTGCTCGTCGGGGCGATGAGTCTTTCGCTCGCTCAGTCATTGCAGCTCAGCGATCAAGAAATTGCCTGGCTCGTATCCTTGCCGTTACTCGGCGGGGCAGTGTTACGGATGGTGGCCGGGGGGAGTGCGGATTGGTTCGGCGCACGGTCTACAGCACTTGCCATTCTCTTAGCGGAGCTGCTGGTGTTGTGCTGGGGCTGGTTCGGTGTGACTGTGTATGGAGACGCACTGGTTTTTTCGGTCTGCCTCGGCGTGGCAGGAGCTAGTTTTTCAGTGGCGCTCCCGATTGCAAGCCATGCATATCCGCCGCCGGCGCAGGGATTTGTGCTCGGTCTTGTCGCTTCTGGGAACATCGGCACTGTGCTCATTTTATTCTTGGCGCCGCGCTGGGCCGCCGCAACGGATTGGCATCAAGTCTGCGGCATCATGGCTGGGCTGGTTGCGGCAACCCTGTTGGGATTTATGATGACAGTACCGTCAACAACAGCGGTTTTTGGACTCCATGCGGTGGCATGGTGGCATAATGCGGCGCAGTTAGTTCGCCGCCGGTCAGCTTATTGGCTCTGTTTCCTCTATGCGGTAACGTTCGGCGGTTTCGTGGGGCTGTGTAGTCTGCTCCCGCTGCTGTTGCACGAGGTCTACCATATCAATGCGATTCAGGCTGGGGCGATTGCAGCGCTATGCGGGCTTACTGGGAGCCTGATCCGCCCGATCGGCGGTTACGTGGCGGATCGGCAAGGGGGGCTGCGGACGCTCTATTATGTTTTACCGGTGATTGCGGGGGCGATGGTGGCAGTCATCAGCCCTTCGCCCACGATGGCTGTCGTGATGATGGTGATGGTAACAGCGGCGATGGGATTCGGCAACGGAGTTGTGTTTCAACTGGTCGCAGAGTGGTTTCCTAAGGACATCGGATTGGCTTCCGGTGTGGTTGGGGCTTCCGGTTCCATCGGCGGGTTTCTGCTGCCTATACTCATCACTACAGTGAAGGGACTCTCGGGCAGCTACGAACTTGGGCTCTGGCTATTTGCCGGGTTCTCTGTGTGTGCATGGGGCACGGTAATGGTCGCTTTACGGAGCAAGAGGTCTTCGCCGGTCGAGCTCCTTTCTTGAGTATCTCCCGATACTCGATCAATCTCAAAAAAACCATATTCAAGGTTCAGTCTGAAATGCTAAATTGATTTCCTTATGCCCACGCCGTTCAACCACATCGAAGATGCCATTCGGGACATTAAGAAAGGGAAGTTCATTATCCTGGTTGACGACGAAGACCGGGAAAATGAAGGGGATCTTGTCATTGCTGCCGAAAAAGTCACCCCGCAGGCCATCAACTTCATGGCCAAACATGCCCGTGGACTGATTTGCCTGGCTCTTACACCGGAGCGTGTAGAAGAACTGCAGTTACCACAGCAGGCTTCCGAGAATACCGCGATGTTCGGGACCGCTTTTACGGTTTCGATCGATGCCCGAAAAGACATTACGACGGGAATCTCGGCTGCCGATCGAGCCACGACGATTCATGTGGCGATTGACCCAAAATCAAAACCCAGTGATCTCGCCCGGCCCGGTCACGTCTTTCCGCTCAAGGCGCAGACGGGTGGAGTGCTCCGACGGGCCGGGCAAACGGAGGGATCGGTCGACCTGGCAAGGTTGGCAGGGCTGCGCCCTGCCGGAGTGATCTGCGAAATTATGAACGCGGACGGCACCATGGCCCGCGTCCCTGAGCTGGCGAAATTCGCGAGGATGCATAGGCTGAGAATGGTGACGGTGAAGGCCTTGATCGAATACCGTATGAAGAGAGAGACCTTCGTCAGACGAATGGCCAGCGCGCGGTTGCCCACGACGTTCGGCGAGTTCGAAGCGGTGGCCTTTGAGAATCAAATTGACGGGGTGACGCATATTGCCTTGGTGAAAGGCCGTGTCGACGGCGGAACACCGACACTCGTCCGCGTGCACTCCGGATGTTTGACGGCTGACGCGTTGGGATCGCTGCGTTGCGATTGCCGCGATCAATTGCACTCCGCGATGGAAATCATTCAGAAGGAAGGCCGAGGCGTGCTCTTGTACCTGAATCAAGAGGGTCGTGGAATCGGTTTATTGAATAAGATCAAGGCCTACGGACTGCAGGATCGAGGGAGTGATACGGTCGAAGCCAATCTGCAACTGGGATTCAAGGCGGATCTTCGCGACTATGGAGTCGGCGCGCAAATTTTGGCGAATCTCGGCCTGCACCAGATCAAGTTGATTACCAACAATCCACGGAAGATCGTCGGGATTGAAGGGTATGGCCTCAGGGTTGTGGAGCGGGTTCCGATCGAAATTCCCCCGCGCGCCGCGAATGTCCGGTATCTTCGGACGAAGAAGGCGAAATTGGGCCATCTTCTCAAAAAAGTGTGAAGGTGAGTCGAAGACCTGCGCGAGGACCATTCAAACATCGGCACGTTCGCACTTTCTAAGGCATATGACGCTTCGAAAAGGCTCAAACAGCACGGTCGGATGCAGGTTCGGCGTCGTCGCGGCAAAGTTCAATCAACAGGTCACGAGTAAATTATTGAATGCCTGCGTCGATACACTGACTGCTCATCGTGTCCGTAAACAGGATATTCATGTCGTGCGGGTACCGGGAGCGTTTGAAATTCCGCTTGTAGCCCGCACGATGGCCCGGTCAAGCCGGTTCGACGCGGTCATTTGTTTGGGGGCGGTGATCCGTGGAGATACGCCTCATTTTGACTACATCTGCTCGGAAGTGAGCCGGGGGATCGGCCAGGCCGCATTGGATACGGACGTGCCGATCATCTTTGGCGTGTTGACGACCGATACGGTGGCGCAGGCAGAAGAGCGAGCTCACCCCGAGAAATTGAATCGCGGCGGTGCAGCGGCCAGGGCGGCGATCGAGATGGTGAGGGTGATGCAGATGATCAGTGGGGATGTTGAAACGTTGGAAAGTGGAACGTCAACAAATCAAAGCGGACGGATGCAGGAGAGAAGGAAACGATGATCTCCGTGCGCCTCTTTTGCCACGTTTCACGCGTAGCGACTTTTCTACTTTCTGACGTTCCCGCTGTGTAACGATGGGTTCTCGTCACCAAGCGCGCGAGCGGGCGTTGCAAATCTTGTTTCAGCATGACATTCACGGGAAAGCCGAGGTGCATCTCGACGAGTTTTGGCGTGAACACTCGGTATCTGATGAGTCAAAAGCGTTCGCGGAACGGTTGGTCCAGGGTGTGCTGGAGCACAAGAAAGAGCTCGATGCCGTTATCAGTAAATATGCCACCAACTGGACAGTGAGCCGCATGCCGATCGTCGACCGCAATATCCTGCGTGCCGGCCTGTACGAATTGCTGTGGTTGGACGAGGTGCCGGCAAAGGTCACGATGGACGAGGCGATCGAATTGGCGAAAAGTTTCGGCGATGACGATGCCTCCAAGTTCGTGAACGCGGTGCTTGATAAGGCCCTGGCGACCGAGGCCAGACTGGCCGCGAAGCGGGCGGATCCGGATCGGGCGATTTGGAGGAGACTGGACAGTGATTGAACGGTACACGCGTTCTCAGATGAAGGCCATCTGGGACCTGAAGCATAAGTATGAAATATGGCTG
>DATIGP010000171.1:0-4176 GCA_035454625.1 Nitrospira sp. | reverse complement strand
AGATCCCTACCCGTCAGAATCGGCTTCACATGCTGATAGGTTGTAAGGAAAGCGGACACCTGCCGTTTCACCGTGTCTCCTTTACTCTTGGCCATGAGCATTAACAGTGTTTCATCGGATAGCCCCGTCAAAAGGTGATATACGTCTGCCGGTTTGCACGGACGTTTCGACGCAAGTCGGCGAACCACGTTGTGACAGCCCACGCGGGCCATTTTGAGTTTAGTGGCTTCCTGCTCTGAAAAGGGAAAGCGTTTGAGGACGTCCTTCACCGCTCGCTCGGACAAGACCTCGAGAAGTCCCATCATGTAGACCAACCAGACGTCCATCTGCCGATCCAAATACAATAGCCGGTACCATTTGACGGCTTCGTCCAGAGCCGTCGACAACCTGTCCAACCGGTCGGACCAACTCAGTTTCGGATGGATAAACTTCAAGAGATTGAGTTCCGCCAGCCGTTTGAGGGCCTCTTTCGGCTCTCGCTCCCCCAGCAGCAGTTTCAGTTCTTCCAGCAAGCGGTGACCCGATAATCGATGAAACAGATTCATCCTGACGGCACCGGCGATCAATGCCGTCGTGTCTTTGCCCAAATGAAATCCGAATCGGGTTTCAAACCGAATGGCCCTGAACACCCTGGTGGGATCTTCGACGAAACTCAAGCCGTGCAAGACCCGGATCACCTTGTCATTCAAATCTCGCTGCCCCCCGTAGAAATCCAGGACATCTCCAAAGCTTCTCCCGTTCAACCGAACGGCCAAGGCATTGATCGTGAAGTCCCGACGATGGAGATCTTTCTTAATTGAACTTTCTTCCACCGTCGGCAAGGCGGTCGGATACTCATAGTACTCCGTCCGCGCCGTGGCCACATCGAGCTTGAAGCGGTCCGGCAACACGAGGATCGCCGTGCCGAATCTCTCATGCACCTTGATCCGCGCATGCAGCACTTCACCGAGCTTTCGAGCGAAGGCGATTCCGTCGCCCTCGACCACAAGATCCATATCCAGATTCTCGATGCCCAGCAAGAGGTCCCGCACACATCCGCCGACGAGAAAGAGCGGCGCCTCGCAGCGGTCGGCCAAGTGTCCGGCTTCTTCGAGGAGTGTCACCAGGCGATGGGGCAAGCGGCTCCGTAACAACCCCTTGATGTTCCGGCGCGGCCCGCCGATTTCAGCTTCTGGCTCGCCCGGACGCATGGTCCGTATTCTCGCCACCTTCAACACGTCGTCATGCAGGGTTCGCAACAGATCCGTCCTGGTAATGACGCCGATGACTTTTGCATGATTGACGATCGGCACAAACCGCTGGTTGCGCTCGATCATGGCTGTTTCGATCTCATGAAACGGCGTGTCCGGCTGCGCACTATACGCGTCGGTCTGCATGATGCTACGTACGGCCATCTTGCCGAGCCGATGAAATAATGCTTTCTGAATCAACTCCCGGCTGACGAGCCCGGTGTAATGGTCTTTCTCATCCACGATCGGAAAGACATTCAGTCCGTAGGTCGTCATCCGCTGTCCTGCCTCCGCGATGCTGGTGTCGATCCCAATCGTTTTGACCGGACGGGTCATGACATCCTGCGCCAGCAGAGTCGGGCGGTACCGGGTCGTCAGCAATCGGACGATTTTCTCCTTCACTTCAGCGAGCGTCTGCCCCTTCGCTGTCGCGGCTGCCGCCACGGCATGGCCACCGCCTCCGAACTCCTGTGCAATCCAGCCGACATCGATTTCCGGCTTGCGGCTCCTCCCGATCACTTCTACTCGGTCGGCCATCATCACGGCCACGATGACGGCATCGACTCCTTGCAATTCGGCCAGTGTGTGCACCACACCGGCTGCTTCCCCGCGGCAGCGGTCGATCGTGCTGGTCGCCACGAGCACCTTGCGGCCTTCCAGATAATAGATTTCGCAGTGTTGTAAGAAATCGTTCAGCAGCGCGACGGCATCCGGGTCGAGTGGGCGGCGCAGCGTATCCGTCACCATGTTCAGATCCGCGCCGGCTGCGACAAGAAACGCTCCGGCCTCGAAATCCCGGCTGGTCGTGGAGGCAAAAGCAAACGATCCGGTCTCTTCGTAGAGGCCCAAGGCCATGACGGTCGCCTCGAACGGTGTCACGGGAATGTGCCGCCGCCGGAGTTGTTCGATGAGAAGTGTGGTCGTAGCTCCGACCGATTCGATCACAGACTGCTTCGACCGGACGGCGCAGGCCGAATCCGGCTCGATGTGGTGGTCGAATACCACAACCTCCACTGCCGGATTTTCAAGACACGATTTGAGCGTTCCGATACGGTTCGGCTCTTGGGTATCCACCAGGATCAAGCTGGTGACCTGCGCGAGATCGAGTTCTTTCAGTTTCGTGATATCGAGATCGTGCACGGCAAGAAAATTCCGGACAGCCTCCTGGCCGCCGGCCGGCAAAACCAGCTTGGCTTCGGGAAAGAGCTTGCGAGCCGCAACCATGGATGCAAGGCCATCGAAATCCGCATTGCTATGCGTAGCGATGACATCCATGAGCGCATTTTAACAGGGTGTGGACGCATGCGGAATGCCGGATTTGGCGTGAGCGGACCGAGGCCGTGCTGAACATTCGCTGAACATTCATGGATCGCTTCGATGGATATCGCAAGCGCCGTTTCTTCCGCCAGGACTTGTCTATCAGGCTGCCTTAAAAACGTCCATTTATTGTGATGTTTGGCTCTCTGACTTGTCGAATTGTGCAGCGTTGAATAGCGCTTGGCGTTCGCTTCCTGCCGGGGATCGTTCAATGAATATGAGCATAACAAGACCACCCGACCGCCGTGCAGTTTTGCTCACCGGTGTGCCTTTTTTCCCGCTTTTTCCAGCAACAAGGTATCTTCCGGCAGCAATATTCCTGCAACTGAACGAGAGCCATCGTTTCTGTTTCTCTTTTAATAGGCACGTACTTTGCTGCCCACTCGTACAATCACAACATCGAATCAGGAGGTGCTTGATGGAGACTTATCGTATGAAAATCCTTCCAGGTGTGGTGGGATGTCTAGCCGCTCTTTCTTTAGTCACAGCCTCCATAACCGTTGCAAGCTCTCAGGAGGCGAACGAACCAGTGGCCTATTCGTCAACTACATCGAAATTTGGTTCTAGGGGAAACACTGCGACCTCTTCCACCGCCGGTCCCTTCGACCGTAAACCGGGTCCGGCATGGAAGACCATCGGCGGAACCATCAAGCACATCAAGGGCGAGATCTACACGGTCGAAGACTACGAAGGCAATCACGTCCGACTCTATATAAGCCGAGAAACTAAACGATTACGCGGCACCAAAAAGGTTGGAGATCCAGTGCGTGCTGAAATCACCCGTGGAGGTTTCGCCAACTCGATTCAGTAATTTCATCCTTGTGTCGCAAAGAGGGCCGCCATGAACCATGCCGGCCCTCTTGCATAATCTCGACCATTTCGTACTTTCACCGGCCTTTGGCGAACGTAATATCGCCGTAGTAGGCCACCGCGCGCTCTTTGGTGTTGTCCGTATCGCTCATGAGCGCGACACCGTTGATGATCGGAGGTTCTTCTCCGAATGCCTTCTTGTAATCCTCATAGATATTCCTCTCTTCATCGATCCACACACCGACCTTTTGCGATCCGCTTTCGACCACCACCATTTTGACGAAATCTGTATAAGCGTTGTCGATGATCGCACCGACCGGCGCTTTTCTTTCCCAGACATAATTGATGGCGCCGATTGGGATATCCCCGAACAACACCCTTCCAGCATTATACTTAAGTTTTTTCCCCACACTCACCTTGCCGGGATCATACTCAAACGTGATGTAGAGGCGCGCCGGATAATCGTCGCCGTCTTTTCTCGTGGCATCGCTGGTCGCGAGCAGGTTTTGCACTTTCCATTGCCACCGCACGATCGGATATTCTCTCGGATCGATTTTGACCTCCTTTGTTACACCGGAGGCTGATGCCTCACTGCTGGCTTTGATGACGCGTCGATCACCGTCCTTGACGACTTCGTAAAGGGTGTGCTTGGCAATGTTTCTAAACGTGAGAGGTTTCCATCCATCGGGCAGGGCCGTTCCCAACGCCGCCGTTGAAAAGATGCCGACTTCCAATGTCGAAGCCTGTTGAGCCAGAGCGACACCGCAGATATGAACGAGAACCGTCATCGCCGAGACAAGGACGATAAGAGCCGGAATTC
>DATIGP010000170.1:0-7489 GCA_035454625.1 Nitrospira sp. | reverse complement strand
CGGTCTGCATGTCGATACTGGATGGCCGCACGGACCAAACTCTGCGCCAGCGTCTCGGCATTGAATTGCGGGTTATGACGCGAGCGGGGAACGGTCCGCACGTCTATGAGCTGCCGGATGCCATGCGCGTTCAGCAGCGAGATGAAGTCATTGATCGGTCTTGTGGAATGACCGATGGTCCAGAGAACTTTCGACATGAGCAGTTCATCCTTCAACCGCCTCTGTCGCCCACTGAGTCAAGGCTGCCGCATCCTCAATGATATCGATCGGTACTTCATAAAAGGATTTCAGTGTCTGCTTGGCGTTGGGCCGAAACGGTAACATGCCCTGTTCCTTATAACGAGGAACCGTGATCGTAGTGACTTTGAAGTACAGGCGGCTTCTATGGATGATCCCGAAAAACTTTTCCTTCTTGTAGAGACCGTGGCCGCCGAACATAGCCCGGCAGGTCAGACCGCGCACCTCCGACAGCTGATCGAGCACGAAGTCTTTGAAGCCGTCGTTCTGTCGAGGCATTCATCATCCGGGCTTGCGTCCGGCGACCAGTCGCACGGCGATCGGAAGCGCGATAACTTCGTTTTTCCGGTGTCGCTCGGCTGTGTGAACGATGCGCTGTCTGGCCTCGGTTTGTTGGGTTGGGCTCAGATTCATCCATAGATTCTGAATCGGTGCCGCGATGTCCATCAGGCTGGAGAAATAGTCCTCTGCCGCCGGAAATCGGACATCAGCCAGGAATTCTTCTTCAGCGATGTCGGCGAAGCCCGCTTGTCGCAGCATGTTCACGAGCTCACCGGGCTTTGCTAGACGAAAGATTCCCGGCGCTGCCGGATCAGGCGGGGGAAGATCGATGGACTGTTTGATGACGTCCAACGGAATCTTCAGGTAGGGATTCTTGTCCGGCGCAGACCACACGGCAGCAGACATCCAGGTGTCGGGCTTGAGGATGCGGGCGATCTCGGCGACCGCTTTCGCAATCTCAGGCAGGAACATGAGACAAAAACGGCTGGTCACCGCGTCGAACGACGCCGTGTCGAAAGGCAGGGTGGTGGCGTCGCCGGTTTGGAACCTGATATTGGCAAGGCCGAGCGAAGTAGCTTTTCGTCTGGCGGCTTCCAACATCCGCTCGGCGAGGTCGATTCCCACCACACTCCCCTTTGCCCCGACCGTTTGAGCGGCGAGGAGGGCCGGATAGCCGGTGCCCGATCCCAGGTCCAATACGCGCAGGCCGGTGCGCAATCGGGCATCGGCGACGAGCCGATGGTTGAGGAAGGCCATCTGTTCGTCGAAGAAACGATCCCACTTTTCCCATCCACCGGCTACGCGGTTCCAATCCTGACGCTGGTTCTCGATGACTTGCTCCGGCGATGGTGATGTCACGATGTTACCTCAGGGTTTGTAGGGTCTGACGCAGCTCTTGAAGTTCGGACGCAAAGAGGTCCAGGTGTTGATCTCGCTGAGGCTGCTCCTCCTTGAATTTCCAGAGCCGTTTGAAGATGGTTCGAAGTTCTTTGTTGTGTGTGACGGCCAGTGCATAGGCCGGCTGTTCTTTCACCGATTTCTCGACGCAGCAGATGCTATTGTCGATGGCATGGAACTGATTGTGAAGATCGTCGAATGATTGATCGACTCCCTTCCCTCCCTTCGCGGCTTTGGCCGTAGCTTCCGCCATAGTGGTCAGATTGATCAACGTGTCGACACCCGTGGCTCCCTTGGCTTTTTCAGTAAACTCCTTTGCATGGGGATAGAACAGGTAACTGCAGCCGCTCATGCTCAACAAGAAAAGCAGTGCGCCGATCGATAAGACAGCTTTGCCATCCATTAGGCTCCTCCACAATATGCGACGTTCGGGACAATGAGGCTCCCGTCGAAGAAGATGTGGGAGGCCTCATTGGTGTTGCCGTGGTTCAATGCGCCTAGACCGTGACCGTCACCGTCTTGATCGCCGACTTGACTTTGGCAGCCATCTCTTGCGGGATCGAGTCCAGCTTATGACACTGCTTTGCATGGGTTGCGACGAGCTGCATCAGTTCCGCCTCGGTTTCGGCTCGTACTTGGAATCCACAGCCGGCGGCCGGTTCGACGTCCAGACATCCGAGCTGTTTGTACTGTTTGGCTGCCATGACTTCCTCCTCCTGTTTGGGGTTGGGTTGGTGGGAGAATGCCTCGTTCACGATTTCTATGCTCGAGCTGTTCAGTGGATAGGATCGTAGAGTATTCGTACTGAGTAGATCAACACCTAACAACTCGGGGAGCCAAGCCTGCTCACTTACTATCCTTTGCTTGTCATGTTTTTCATGGAAAGCCGGGCTCTCGACGGTGAAAGTAATGGCTGGCCTAGTCGAAGCAGTAAGTGGACTATAATGAAACATGCAACTAGGTCGGCTTGTTGAAACGGTGAATCAAGTCCGTGGAACGACTAAAAAATCGGAGAAAGTTCGCATATTGGCCGACGCGTTGCGTAGCGCTCGCGCACGTGAGATCGAGCTGACGGCCTATTATCTCACCGGATCGCTGCCTCAGGGCAAGGTCGGCATCGGATGGAACCTCATTCAGAAGGCGACGGTCATGAGCCAGTCCCCCAACGAGCCGCTCATGCTGCAGGACATAGATGACGCGATCAGCCGCCTCGCGGGCGAGCAGGGGACCGGCTCGACGGACCGCCGAGCTGGTGAGCTGGCCCGGCTGTTCAGCCGTGCCACACCGAGCGAGAAGCATTTTTTATCACAACTTTTGATCGGAGAGATCAGGCAGGGTGCGCTCGAGGGCCTTCTCCTTGAGGCTATCGCGGCGGCGGCTCACCTGGCCCCATCCGAAATCCGCCAAGCCGCCATGTTTGCGCCGAGCATCGGCGCGCTGGCGCGGGCGGTGCTCGAAGAAGGACGGGCCGGCCTCAGCCGGTTCTCACTGAGGCTGTTCACACCCGTCGCACCGATGTTGGCACATAGCGCTGAGGACGTGGATGAGGCGTTGAATCGGCTGGACGATGCGGCCTGGGAATACAAGCTGGACGGAGCCCGTATTCAGGTGCACAAAGGCGGCAATGATGTCCGCATCTTCACGAGACAGCTGCAAGACGTCACGAAGCGATTGCCGGAAGTCGTCGAATGGGCGGAGCGATTGCCGGTTCGAGAGACGGTGCTGGATGGAGAAGCGCTGGGTCTGCGACCAGACGGCCGGCCACAACCGTTCCAAGTCACGATGCGTCGTCTTGGCCGGCAGAAGGACGTGGCGACTCTTCAGAAGGAAATCCCTCTCTCACCCTACATCTTCGATGCAATGTATCTCGACGGAACATCATTGATCGTTCAGCCGTATCGAGACCGTATCAAAGTCCTGGAGGAAGCGGCTCTTTCGGCAAGAGTTCCGCAGATACAGACGAATGATCCGGATAGGGCTCGAGCGTTCCTGCAGGCATCATTGGGCGCGGGCCATGAAGGAATCATGGCGAAATCGTTACACGCCGGGTATAGCGCGGGGCAGCGCGGATTTCATTGGCTGAAGTTGAAAGAAGCCGTAACGCTGGATCTGGTGGTCCTTGCGGCCGAATGGGGCAACGGCCGACGGGAAGGGTGGCTGTCCAACCTGCACCTTGGGGCGCGGGATCCTGAGAGCGGACAATTCATCATGCTGGGTAAGACATTCAAAGGGTTGACCGATGACATGCTGCGCCGGCAGACGGAGCAGTTGCTTGCTCGAGAAATGTCCCGTGATACTACCACCGTCTTCGTACGCCCAGACTTGGTCGTCGAGATCGCATTCAGCGATGTTCAAGAATCGCCGCGGTATCCTGCCGGACTTGCGCTTCGTTTTGCCCGAGTGAAACGGTATCGGCCGGATAAGACGGCCTCCCAAGCCGACACGATTCAGACGGTCATGGAGCTATTCAAGAGCCGGCGCGTGTGACAGGCGGCAGAGCGATTGTTTCATTTTCAAATCTCTTTTACACTTCTCGGCCGCGTAGCGGCAGAGGGACGGATCATGAGCACGGAAGGCGCGAAGATTCGGTGCGGGTGGGTCGGCAACAAGCCGCATCTCATTCGCTACCATGATGCCGAATGGGGTGTTCCGGTGCATGAGGATCGCAAGCACTTCGAGATGCTGTTGCTCGAAGGGGCCCAGGCAGGTCTGGCATGGGAGACCATCCTGCTGCGCCGAGAAGGATATCGAGAAGCGTTTGCCGGATTTGATCCCTCCGCCGTCGCCGGGTTTACGGCGAGGAGAAAGGCAGCGTTGCTGAAGGACGAGGGCATTATCCGTAACCGATTGAAGATCGACGCGGCTGTGACGAACGCCCGGGCCTTTCTGGCCGTGCAGAAAGAGTTTGGATCATTTGACCGGTATGTCTGGGGATTTGTCGGCGGGCAGCCTCGAGTCAATCGGTGGAAGATCCTGCGCCAGATTCCTGCTGTAACGCCTGAAAGTGACGCCTTGTCCAAAGACCTGAAAAAGCGGGGCTTCCGATTTGTAGGCAGTACGATCGTCTATGCCTATATGCAGGCAGTGGGGTTGGTGAGCGATCATACATGCGACTGTTTTCTGAGCGGGAAGGGCAGGCAGTGAAATCGCTCTCACGTACCCTTCCCCGGACATCCGTGAGGGTCGCGGTTGAGAGCGCAAAGGTAACCTCGGCGCTCTTAATCTTTCAAGAAAGCGGGAGAGAAATCGGTCAGGCTCTCTGGTCTTTCGGGCTTGGCCACAGTGATAATGATACTCCCACAACCAGGTACACGATCCCTGCCACAACCGCCCCCAGGTTCAGGTCATACCATGCGGTTATTCCAAGGAACAGCTCATTCAGTAGGAGCGCAAGCACCAACATCACAAATCCCATCCAGTTAATGAAACTCATTCCCATGGGTTGTCTCCTTTCCGGTGATGGGGCCTTTACCCTTCGGTCAATGAACTCTTCAATGAATTGCGGTCCTCAACTGTGTCAAACCCACGTTATGCTCGAACTACGACTTGACTGACAGTCAGCGGAACGAACCACTTCATCATGCATCTTGACGGCGCGGCACGCCTCCCCACAGTGAAAGCCAAAGGCCGACACCGAGGTACAAAATAGCCGGAACGATCACGGAGAGGTTGAAGTCGTACCACACATTGAAGTACACGATCTCGTTTAGGAAGAGAGCAAAGAGCAGCATCCCAAATCCAATGAAATTGAACCATCGGAAACCCATGGACTTCCCCCTTTCATCGATATCTTGAGCTTGTGAGCAAGAATCGAATGCATGGAACGTCTTGCTCTCCACCGGAGAGCAATTGTACGTCACCACCGGCTCGAAAAGCTACGGAGAAAAAACGGCACTGACTCATGAAGTACCCAACTCATGCCTGCGCCCGATAGGATGTATGACGCTTGCATTGCAGTACGAGGTGGAAATATGCCTAGGATTGTCGCCCACTTAGATATGGATGCGTTCTTCGCGGCGATTGAGGAGCGAGATACTCCGGCCTTCCGTGGGGTACCTCTGGTCGTGGGTGCTGACCCGCTGGGTGGAAAGGGCCGCGGGGTCGCCTCAACTTCGAACTATCTGGCGCGAGCGTACGGAATACACTCGGCGACGCCCATCTCCACGGCATGGCGCTTATCTGAAGCCGCTCGTCGGGCGGGGAAGCCGCCGGTGACCTTTGTATCGGTCGACATGCCGAAGTATGCGCGGGTGTCGGAGGAAGTGATGCACATCGTACGACGCTTCATGCCTCATGTGGAACAGGCAAGCATCGATGAAGTATACGGCGACCTGAGTTGGGCGGGATCGTATGAAGAAGCGGAACAGGTCTGTCGCCTTGTGAAAGAGGAGATTCGTTCGAAAGAAAGCCTGACGGCCTCGGTCGGTATTGGCTCGAATAAGTTAATCGCCAAAATTGCTTCGGGCTGGCAAAAACCCGACGGTCTCACGGTTGTGCGCGAACAGGAGGCCGAGGCATTTCTGGCTCCCCTTCCGATCCGAGTCATCCCCGGTATCGGCCCTAAAACAGAAAGCATCCTGAAGGCCAAGGGCGTCAGGATCGTCACGGATTTGAGAGGACTGCCCCTTGCTCAGCTCGAAGCCTTGCTGGGGAAACGTGGCGTGGATCTTTATGCGAAGGTTCGCGCGCAAGATGACTCACCGGTTGAGGAACATTCGCAGCCACAGTCCATCGGAGAACAGGAAACGTTCGAAGCCGATACCCTCAACAGCCATACGCTCCTCAGTCAACTTGATGAGTTGGTCCGAGGTGTGATGGAACGCCTCCACCACGAAGGATTTCATTCGTTTCGAACGATCGTGCTGACCGTTCGTTTTGCGGATTTTGCAACCAAGTCACGGGCCCTTACATTGGCTATGGCGATCAACGAGCCGGCCATATTGAAACGGGAGGCCATGAAAATGATGCTGCCCTTTCTCGATCGGCGTGAGAACCCGCATCGGAAGCTGATCCGCTTGCTCGGCCTTCGAGTGGAGAAGCTGAGCTGATGAACTATGTAAGGTCGTTATCGTTTTCTTCGTGTCCCACCTACCTTCCGGTGAAGGGCCGGACGTTCTACCGTGTATGGTTGTCCATCCACTTGAGAAGGTCTTTGGGAATCAAGGTTTTATGAGGACAATACATCGGAATGATGAATCCATATCCCTTCGCTGATTACTTTCGATACGTTCTCGATCGAGGAATTGAGAGGGGATACATGAACAATCGCGTGCAATGTAAATGCTCTGATGGTATGGCCCTTGCTCCCAATACGATATCGCTGGTTTGAAATCTGGAGGCATCATGAATTTTGGAACAAGAGAAGTCGGGTCTGAATGCCCTGTCGGAGAACTGAGCACTGATGCCGCCATGGCCGGTGCCCATCAAAGCAGGGAAGGGGTATGTCCCTCTCGACGCCGAGAGACACGGGTGAGCGAACAAAAGGTGTGCGAGTATAGCTTGTGCGAGTCGGTCGATGGCCAGCAAGTGAACATTGTGCAAGGCGAGGTGTACTGCATCAACAGAAGTGAGAATGGGATCCTCGTGCTGATGGGGAGTCGGCCTCGAGCGCGGCAGCTGCTGGAGCTCCATGTGGCAGAAACGCAGAAGGAATATTCCTTAAGCTTGTACGAAGTACAGTGGACAAAAGCAGTATCTGTCGAGACGCAGGGTGAGCTTTATCTAGCGGGCTGCCGTCTGGTATTCGGATCGCGGGAGTGGGCGTTTTAAGTGCAAGTATGCTGTTAGAGTGCTGCATCTGGGCCCTCAAGGGTCAGTGCGCCTACACGCTGCAAGACCCAGTGCCACGCCCATCTCCAAACCCGAGCAGGTCCTCCTCAAATTCCATCGCAACGATCCGTTCCCACCATCTTCCGGTCGTTAAGGCTGCTCCTGGACGAAAAGGAGGAGTGAACTCGTTGAATACCCGTTCAGGAATAAAGTAGTGTGTTCAATGTCTGCAAGATTGTTCCCTTCTCCATTTCGGAGAACAGTATTGGCATTTCTGGCCGTATTGATTTGTTTTTGCGGGGCA
>DATIGP010000169.1:0-21500 GCA_035454625.1 Nitrospira sp. | reverse complement strand
TTTAAGGGAAGAATAAAAATAAAACGCCCATGCCCGCCATGATCATAATGGCCAGCCGGTTGGCTTCCCAGTTTTCTATTTTTGCCTTCGTATATTTGCCCGCTCCGATGCTCTGCCCCACCATGGTGGCGGCGGCGATGGCGACCCCATAGCCGGGTAGAAACGAGAAGGATTCAATCGATAACCCGACCTGATGCGCGGCGTAGGCCACGGTGCCGTAGAGGAGGACCAGTTTGGTGTAGATAAAGATGCCGGCTTGTTGAACAATGCGTTCTCCGGATACCGACGCCCCCACCTCCCAGATCGACCGGATCAAGTCCAAGCGAAGCGCGGACGACTCTTTCAGGATCGGGCGACAACGCAGCAACAGATAGAGCATCCCCGTCGCTTCGGCGATGCCGACGGCGATCGCTGCGCCGTTGAGCCCCAAACTAGGAGCGCCCCAGCGTCCGTAAATGAGAGGATAGGCGAGGAAACCATGGAGGAGATTGACACCGATCAGGCCGTACATGGGTGTCCGCGTGTCGCCGGTGCCTTGGAGGATAGACGACAAGACTTGAATAAGGACGGTACAGGGGATCACAAGGAAGATGAGCGTTGAATAGGGAAGGGCGTGCTCGATCACCGGGGATTCGGCGCCGAGTTGTTGCATGACAAACCGATTGCCGGCTAAGCCGAGACCAGACAACACGATCGATACGGCGATCGAAAGCCATAAGAAATGGCGGGCCGCTTCTCCCGCGTCTTGTCGGCGTTTTGCTCCCCATAACTGTGCGACGATGACGTTTGTGCCGACCGAAATACCGGAAACCAGCGTCGTGGCCATGAAAGCCAGAAGTTGGCTCAAACCGACCGCGGCGATCGAAGTGGCACCCAGCCCGCCGACCAAGAAGACGGCGACAATGCCCTCGGCCCGTTGGAGTAGTGTGGTGAGCGTGACGGGGAGCGCCAAGCTTATCACGGACCGTCGGATCTGAGTGACACCGTTGCTCATGGCAGGCTATCCTAACAGAGTTCCGCTTCAACCATGTGATGATCGTTGTTCGTGCTCTGGTATGTCGATGACCGACGTTGACAACGGATCTCCCGTGACGATGGCACCACCACGCTTGTCGAAATCGAAGTTTCTCTCGGGACTTCAATGTCATAAACGACTGTATCTGGAGATTCATCAACCTACCTTGGCGACCCCGCCCGATGCGTCGATGCAGGCCATTCTGGACATGGGAACCGAGATCGGGATCCTTGCACAGCGGCGTTTTCGTGGTGGTGTGCTGGTCAAGTCGGGATTCCGTCATCGAGAAACGGCCATCGCAGAGACCGCTGCGTTACTTCAAGATTGCCTGACTCCCGCCATCTTCGAAGGAGCGTTCGAATATGATGGAGTGCTTGTGCGGGTCGATATTCTGGAGCGTGTACGCAATGGCGCCGGGGAATCCTGGCGTTTGATCGAGGTGAAGTCATCGGCGAGGGTGAAAAATGTTCACCTTGATGACCTGTCTCTACAAAGCCATGTCGTCCAAGGGGTGGGACTAAGACTTGATGCAACCTGCCTGATGCATATCGACACGGGATATCTCTATCAAGGTGGGGACGTTGATCTGCATAGGCTCTTTTCGATTGAAGACCTATCGGCAGTGGTGAAGGATCGTCAGCGGGGGGTACCGGAACGATTAGCCGCCATGAAAGCCATTGTGTCAGAGCCGCACGCTCCGGCGGTCGAGCCGGGTCAGCATTGTCATTCTCCTTACGAATGTCCTTTCTGGTCTCATTGCACGAAGGAGAAACCGTCGCGATGGATCCATCACCTGCCGGGCAAGAAAGAGATTGCCAGTCAGCTTGTCCGGCAGGGCATCATGACGATCGATGAAATTCCGAACGAAATAAGGTTGTCGGACGTACAACGCAAAGTCAAAGATAACGTCGAATGGATTTCTCCGGAATTGGGTCGGATCCTTCGTTCTGTCCGGTACCCGATCCACCATCTCGATGTCGAAACCGTCATGCTGGCAGTGCCGCGGTTTCCCTCAACGCGTCCCTATCAGTCCCTTCCGGTTCAATGGTCCAATCACATTGAACTGGAATCCGGGGAGATCATGCATCAAGAGTTTCTTCACGCTGAGGCGTCGGACCCTCGGAGACGTTGGGTTCAAGCTCTGATCGAATCACTCGGTGAGACGGGGAGCATTGTGGTTTATTCAGCCTATGAAGAAGCGATCATTCGTCAGCTGGCGGAGCTCTTTCCGGAATTCAAATCGGCTTTCAAAACGATTGTGAACCGGTTATGGGATCTGCTCGCCGTCATCAAGAGTCACTATTATCATCCCGCCTTTTGCGGATCCTATTCGATTAAGTCGGTGTTGCCGGCAGTGGTGCCGTCGCTGGGATATGGCGATCTCACGATTCAAGAAGGTGGGCAGGCGGCGGCAGAGTATTACCGGATGGTCTTTCTCGAAAGTGATTGGGTAGAACAGGCGGCGATACGAGACGCCCTCTTACGCTATTGCGCACGAGATACCTTCGCGATGGTCGAATTGCGAAGAAGGTTGAGAGATAAGGCTGACCCTCATCTTTGATGACAGATGAAGAGGTTCGCCCACAATACTTGGTGTGTTGATCCCGTCGCCAAGAGCAATGGGATGGGCTCCGGGTCGAGCAAGTTTGGTATGGCGGAGAGGGTGGGATTCGAACCCACGGTCGAGTTACCCCGACAGCAGTTTTCGAGACTGCCCGATTCGGCCGCTCTCGCACCTCTCCGTTCTGGCGGATCGTCGGCTGGTTTGATTATCGAGCAGGCGAGGAGAACATGCTCGATGAGTGAGCCGAGCTTACCGTGGTCGATGTGGTTTTGCAATAACCTCATGTCACCTACGATCCTCAGCTTCACGCAGAAATCGTGTACGAGTTACACAGTGGAAGGGGGGAACGACAACTCGGTCAATTCTGCCTTCTCCACCCCTCGTTTTACCAAGGTGGAGACATCGATCATGCGTTCGACCTTCTGCACATCCTCAAGGCGAGTCTTGGTGCTTGGATGGGGAGGCACAAATAATTTGCAACAGTCCTGGTCCGGCTCTATCGACGTTTCGTACGTACCGAGACGTCTGGCTTCGTCGATGATCTCGCGTTTGTCCATGCCGATCAGTGGACGGAGGATGGGCAGCTCGGCTGCTTCTTCAATCGCACACAAATTTTGAGGCGTTTGGGAAGCCACCTGACCCAGGCTGTCGCCGGTCACCAACGCCCAACAGTGCTCTTTTCTCGCCAACTCCTCGGCGATTCGGACCATCATTCGCCTGTAAAGGACGATGCGGAATGGGGCCGGCGCGCTTAGGATGATTTCTCGCTGGATCTCCCCGAAGGGAATCACAAAAAGACGTGAATCGTATTGATAAGCAGTGAGGTGCCGTACAAGTTCATGAACTTTGTCCTCAGAGGCCCGGCTGACCAGCGGGCGTCCCGAAAAGTGAATGAAGGATGCGAAGCAGCCCCGCTTTACCATGCGATAGGCGGCTACCGGCGAGTCGATCCCTCCCGAAATCAGACAAGCGATCCTTCCGCTCACGCCCACCGGCAAGCCGCCAGGACCTTCGATTTTTTCCGCGGAGCAAAACGCCTCCTTCGACAGGAGTTCGACATAAATAGTCAAGTCAGGATTTTTCAAGCTGACTTTCTTGCCGGTTCTGTCGCAGACAGCCGTGCCGAGCGCCTTTTCTATGTCCATCGAAGTCAATGCCAGGCGCTTGTCAGCCCGTTTCGCTGTGACTCTGAAGGTGGTGAAGGTTTGCGATCGAACCTCTCCGAGGACGGCTGTTGTAAGGGTGTCCAGATCGGGATCTGCCAATTGGAGCGGAACCACACGGCCTAACGAAAAGTTGGCAATCCCGCATACACGTATGAGCCGGTCTCGAACCAACTTGGAAGAGGCCTCGGGCGGGAGCCATAAGCGGATTCGACTGTGGAGATTCTCAACCTGCCGGACTCCGACATCCTTGAGGGCACTCCGGATATTCTTAACGAGGCATTGCTCGAAGTAATCGCGGTTGTGGCCCTTCAGAGCCAGTTCATGGTAATGGGCGATGACACAACGCATGCTGAAGAAGGTCAAAGTTAAGGTGTAAGGCGTCGTTTTCTGAGAGCTCAGCCGGGGCCTCAATCTCCGCCTGAAGCTTCCAAGAATCGCTCCGCGTCGATGGCAGCCATACAGCCGGTGCCGGCTGCAGTAATCGCCTGTCGATAATGGGAGTCTTGCACATCCCCGGCCGCAAATACGCCGGGAACATCGGTGGCGGTTCCGCGATGCGTCACAATATAGCCGGCACCGTCCATCTTCAGCTGGCCGCCGAAGAGCGACGTGTTCGGACGATGGCCGATTGCCAGAAAGAACCCGGCACAAGCCAGGTCCCAAACCTTTCCGGTGACGATATTTCTGATTCGGACACCGGTCACGACATCCTGTCCGAGAACGTCTTCGACCACGCTATTCCAGACAAAGGTAATTTTTTCATTTTTCATGGCCCGATCTTGCATGATTTTGGAAGCCCGAAGCTTGTCGCGACGGTGGATCACCGACACTTTAGTAGCGAACTTGGTAAGGAATATCGCTTCCTCCATCGCGCTGTCTCCCCCGCCTACGACCACCAGTTCTTTGCCTTTGAAGAAGAATCCATCGCAGGTCGCGCAGCTGGAAACACCATAGCCCCACAATCGTTTTTCGTTTGAGAGGCCGAGTGTGATCGGAGAGGCCCCGGTCGCGATGATCAGCGCTTTAGTCTCAAAAGTTTCCTCGCCGTCCACAATGACTTTAAAAGGCCGAACATGGAGATCGACCGATGTGACATCACCAGTTTTGAAGACTGTTCCGAACCGCTCTGCTTGCGAGCGCATTTCCTTCATTAATTCAGGCCCCATAATGCCCTTTGCGAAACCGGGGTAGTTTTCGACTTCCGTGGTGGTCGTGAGCTGGCCGCCTGCCTGCCAGCCTTCGATAAGGAGAGGCGCGAGATTCGCACGGGCGGCGTAGATCGCTGCGGTTAGCCCGGCTGGGCCTGACCCGATGATAATCGTGTTGTACATGAGTTCGACTGTATCATACCGAAGGAAGCGGAAGGTAGAACGTCAGATATGGCTCGGTAGAAAATAGCGCATCATGCAGGTCGTTCTGAGGACCAAGGCTTTCCACGGTCAGTTAAGGGTCCGGAGATCCTCAAGCACTTGGGAGACCTCTCTGGCAAGCTGCCTTCGATTTTTGGTGCCATCGAGCACATAATCTGCCAGACGGCGCTTCTGTGCCAAAGGCAGCTGGCTTCTGATGCGACGAAGTGCTTCGGCTCGTGAGAGACCATTCCGTTTTCTGAGTCGATCCAGCTGTGTCTTATGGTCGGCGGTCACGACGATGACCTTATCCACGCGTTTGTCGATGTGGGCTTCGAAGAGTAACGGAACGTCGTAGATTACGATCGCATGTGGATCCTTCTTTCCGGCTTGTTTGGCTAGCTTGGTCTGTTCACGCGCGACGCGAGGGTGGATAATCAGTTCAAGCCGACGACGCTTCTTCTTGTCGTGGAAGACCATCGTTCCCAAGGAGTGACGATTGATCGTACGGTCGGGATTCAGCATATCTTTTCCGAACACTCTGATGATCTCACGCCAAGCGGGTTTGCCGGGCTGGACGATCTCTCGTGCCAATGCATCGGCGTCGATCACTACGGCGCCGCATTGCTTGAACATTTTGGAGACCGTGCTTTTGCCGGTCGCCACGCCACCGGTCAGCCCAACGAGCATCATGGCGGCGGAGCATATCATGTGGTATGCCGTGCAACAAAGGGCGATTGACAGGGTCGGTTCTCCGCTTGTATGAAACTCACCATGCCACCTGTTGTTCTCACGGCACTGCTTCTCGGACTGGCGATGACCGGGTTTTCCGAAGCCATGGCCGAAAGTCCGGTATTCATGGCACGAACAATCACGGTCGCGCTCGATGGCTCGGGGGATTTCTCATCGATTCAGGAAGCTGTCGATAACGCTATGAAGGGCGATACGGTGTGGATCAAGGCCGGGGCGTACGCTCAGGACTTGACCATTCATAGCAAAGAGAAGATCAAAATCGTCGGTGCGGGAGTCGACAAAGTCGTCTTACTTGGGCGAGGCGAGATGGTCGGTGTATTGCATGTCGGTAAATGGCCGTATGGGGCGACGGATATTGAGATCAGCGGCCTCACGGTCAACGAGCATGGAGGACATGCCCTGGGCATGTTCAACGGAAACCGTATTACGTTGCGTGAGATGCATGTGAAAGGGATGGTCTTTGGCCAACAGGTGCAGGATGTTCGCATCGAAGACTGTGTGATCGAGGGAAGCGAAACCACGGGCGTGCACTTTTCCGATTCTCAGGCCCTTCTGATCGGAAATTTTATTCATGACAACGACCACGGTGTCAATGTGACCGGCAAGTCTTCGGTTCGGCTTGAACGCAATATCATTGCCAGAAACTTATTCGAGGCCGTCGTGATCAGCGACCACGCAAATGCGGTCTTGCTCAGTAATACTCTAGCCAAAAATGGTGGCGGAGCCGCATTCCTAGGCTTGTCGACGATCGAAGCCTCTGGGAACATTCTGAGCTTCAATAAGGTCGGCTTCCTCATTGCGACTTCAAGTCTGGCTAAGACCTCGTACAACGCGTTGTTCAATAATGAGGTGAGCTACATGAGAATCGGCTCTCCGAACATACCGGCACCGGAACTCCAAGCAGAATCGGATATAGCGGTCGATCCGCGTTTTGTCGATGCCGACCATGACGATTTTCGGCTGAAGCCCGACACGACTCTGCTCAATCGCGGAGCGTTTTGTTACCTTGGAGCGCTTCCTCCGCTTCTTGTTCCTTCACAAGATCGTGAATAACGTCGCCTATACAACGAGATAGGCGATGCTCCCTTGTGGAGAATGCGTATGGTAAGCTTTTTGTATAACACGCATCCTTCCGGTCGATACTTTCAATTAAAGTAACGTCACAAGCGAGCCGAGAAGGATTCAACCAGGAGGTATCCCTTGGCTAGCTTTCGCAGTAATCTTGAAAAGCCGTCGAATGAAGGCATCCCCTCGCTCATGGACATGGAATCCGGAAAGTTGGTCGGGGCGGTGCTGCCTATGTCCGAGCAGGCCCAGATCCAGATGCGGAACAGCATCGAAGTCATTGAATATCTGCTTAATCAGGAACGAGTGATCTGGAGTTAGGTGTTGATCGTTACGCCTACCGGTTTCCCCGCTGCCATCCCCTCATAGATCCGTTTGCGACGGTAAGTGTTCGCACTCTTCTCGACTCATGGCTGACACGTCCTCCAGGCAGGCCTACGGCAGACCGAAAAGGAAAATAGGCCCAGGTGTTTCATCCAGTAAACGCCGGCTTGATTCGCGTCATTAATCCGTGCATCGTAGGCCCCTTCGCGCCTCTGACTTGTGCATACGAAATGAGGTTCAGTGGGAAAACCAGCTCCGACATCATCTCCCTCTCATGATCCTCAACTCGCCGAACGGCAACGGCTTGGTGAAGATGCGGCCCGGAAGCGACACTGGAAGCGGTGGGGACCCTATCTGAGCGAGCGTGCTTGGGGAACGGTGCGTGAGGACTACAGCCCACTCGGAACAGCTTGGGAAGCCTTTTCTCACGATCATGCCCGCTCGCGTGCCTATCGTTGGAATGAAGATGGGCTAGCCGGGATTTCGGATCGTCACCAATATATCTGCTTTGCCGTCGCTCTTTGGAATGGGCGCGACCCTATTCTGAAGGAGCGAATGTTCGGGTTGACGGGCAACGAAGGCAATCATGCAGAAGATGTAAAGGAGTACTATTTTTATTTAGATTCAACGCCTACTCACTCATACATGAAGTATCTGTATAAGTATGCGCAGGCCGAGTTTCCGTATACCAGGCTCGTGGAGGAAAACCGCCGTCGGCAACGTGGTGAGCCGGAGTACGAGCTGATCGACACGGGAATTTTTGATGAAAATCGCTACTTCGATATTGTGATGGAATATGCGAAGGCGACGCCGGAGGAGCTGTTGATTCGTATTCAAGCCACGAACCGAGGGCCTGATCGTGCAGAACTGACATTGCTGCCTACTCTCTGGTTCCGGAACACGTGGTCTTGGGGAATCGATGCCCGACGACCGAGAATGCGGGAGGGAGAAGCCGTCGGTGAGATGAGCGTGATTACACTGAACCACGAGTATTATGGCGAACGCCGTCTCTGGTGCGAAGGGAAGCCCCCGTTACTCTTTACTGAAAATGAGACGAATACGCGCCGATTATACGGCGATCAAGACGGTGCCAAATATGTGAAAGATAGTTTTCATGACTACGTCGTTCACCATCGAACCGATGCGGTCAATCCCGAACAGATCGGCTCAAAAGCCGCAGCCCTGTATCAGCTATCACTGCCTTCAGGCACATCGGAGATCGTTCGTCTGCGTCTGACGAATAGAACAGAGGCGGCAGGGTTTGTCGTTCAAGCTTTCGATAAACTCTTCGAGCAACGGATTAAAGAAGCGGATGAGTTCTATGACGACCTAGCTCCAGCTGATCTGTCACACGATGCAAGGCTGGTCCAGCGACAGGCATTCGCCGGATTACTCTGGAGCAAGCAGTTCTACCATTATGACTTGAAACGCTGGCTTGTCGGTGATCCGGGGATGCCGGATCCTCCCCAGCAGCGTCTTCACGGGCGCAATTCAGACTGGACACATCTTTACAACGCGGATGTGATCTCGATGCCGGATAAATGGGAGTATCCCTGGTATGCCGCGTGGGACTTGGCGTTTCATTGCATCCCGCTTGCCCTTGTCGACTCGACCTTCGCCAAGGAACAGCTGATTCTTATGCTGAGAGAATGGTACATGCATCCGAACGGTCAGATTCCGGCCTATGAATGGGCGTTCGGAGATGTCAACCCTCCGGTTCACGCGTGGGCTGCCTGGCGTGTCTATAAGATCGAGAAAAAGCGGAAAGGAGTCGGTGATCGGGTCTTCCTTGAACGAGTCTTTCACAAGCTGTTATTGAACTTCACCTGGTGGGTCAATAGAAAAGATGCCGAGGGAAAGAACATTTTTCAAGGAGGTTTTTTGGGACTGGACAATATCGGCGTCTTCGATCGGAGCGCCCCGTTGCCGACCGGCGGTCATATCGAACAGTCGGATGCGACGAGCTGGATGGGGATGTATTGCCTCAACATGCTCTCCATCGCACTGGAGCTGGCGCGTGAGAACAGAGCCTATGAAGATGTGGCGAGCAAATTCTTTGAGCATTTCGTGTATATCTGTCGGGCCATGAACAACATCGGCGGGGAAAAAATAGAACTCTGGAATACACAAGACGGATTTTTCTATGATGTGCTCCACCTCCCTGATGGACAAACCTTTCCCCTCAAGGTCCGATCCCTAGTCGGACTGATCCCGCTTTTCGCCGTGGAAACGTTGGACTCCGAGGTGGTGGACAGCCTCCCTCGGTTTAAGCACCGCATGCAGTGGTTCATCGAAAACAGGGCTGATTTCAGCGCACACGTCGAGACCCATTCGCACGATGGCGGAGTGCGGCGGTTCTTGTCTTTGGTCAATCCCGCCCGACTCAAATCGGTGTTGCGGTACATGCTGGACGAAGAGGAATTCCTCTCCCCGTATGGCATCCGCGCGCTCTCACGCTATCACAAAGAACATCCCTATGTGCTGACCATCATGGGCAGAGAGTATCGGGTCGACTATGAGCCCGCAGAATCCAGCACGGGCTTGTTCGGGGGGAATTCGAACTGGCGCGGTCCCATCTGGTTTCCCGTCAACTACCTGTTGATCGAATCGCTTCAGAAGTTTCATTATTACCTCGGCGACGAGTACCGGGTTGAGTATCCGGTACGTTCCGGTCGCTTCGTTTCCTTGAATGAGGTCGCTTCAGAACTGTCGCGGCGGCTGACACATATCTTCCTCCGGGACAACACCGGCCGGCGGCCGGTCTTTGCAGGCACGAAGAAGTTCCAGGAAGATCCATTCTGGCGAGACGCCATTCTTTTCTATGAGTATTTTCACGGCGATAACGGCGCGGGTATCGGGGCCAGCCACCAGACAGGATGGACAGGACTTGTTGCCAAGCTGATCCAACAATCGGGAGAGTAACGCGGCGCAGAATCTCAATGGCGGATGAACGTTGAACATCGAGCCGGCGGATTGCCGAAACTTGACCAGCGCACTGAGCTTGGAATGGTTGGATACAAACGGTCGGAGGGATTTGCGTCGGGCACGGTCTCCGGTGCCAATACCCGCCGGTACCACGGGCTGTTGCTGGCGGCGCAGCAACCTGGAAACAATCGCTACGCGCTCGTCAATCACGTTGAGGAATGGCTTCATATCGACGGTGAGCAAGTTTTCCTCTCGACCAATTGTGGCTGGCGGCGGATTCATTTTTGATCCGGCGACGCGCTCAACATACGGTGATAGCCGGGTATCCTTGGTTTACGGATTGGGGGCGGGACACCTTTATCTCGCTTCCCGGACTTTGCCTTGTGACAAGACGGCATGAGGCGGCCTGGTACATCATCCAAACCGTTTCCTCCTACGTTTGAGAAGGTATGGTGCCCAATTGTTTTCCGGACATGGGCGAGAATCCGGAATACAACTCCATCGATGCGTCGCTTTGGTTCATATTCGCCGTCGACCGGTATTTTGCACACAGTCAACAAGATGACACGCGTGTCCGTTACGCGCGATATCGTCCTCGGTACCAAGGCGGCTCTATGGTACGAGATAGTGCCTATCATCAGGGAACGGTTTGGCCGTTCCTGTTGGGTTTCTTTGTCACGGCATGGCTGAACACCTATGGAAGGAGCGCCAAGGCCAGGATCAAAGGCCGATCGTTTCTTGAGGGGTTGGAGTCTCATTTACAAGAAGCTTGTTTAGGCCAAGTATCTGAAGTGTTTGACGGAGATGCACCGCACCACCCGGGTGGCTGTCCGGCTCAAGCCTGGTCCGTCGCAGAGCCTCTCCGCGCACTGGTTGAAGACCTCGAAGTATTGATGACACCGAGCGAATTCGCTCATCCCCACGCAAACAGCTTCCGGCAAAACGACTGACGTCCAACCGGAAGGATTCCTGGTCGCTTGACAGAGGTCGTAGGCATCCGTAGTCTGAGTGCGAACGTGAGGGAGGACTTCTCTATGAAGAAACTGTTCGCCAGGACTTTCTATAATCCGCGTATTGTGGCAGGTATGATATTGTTGTTCCTGTCCAGCGCGGTAATCTCCCCCGCAATATCAACATCGCCCGAGGCATTGCCGAAGGAGTCCGTATTACCGCTTAGCCTAGCCAACAAGGCTATTCACACAGCAGTGGAAGCTTGCAAGAAGGACGGATATCGAGTCAGCGCTTCTGTGGTCGATCGTGCCGGCGCCTTGCGGGCGATGGGACGCGCCGATGGAGCAGGACCTCATACCATCGATAGCAGCCGGAAAAAAGCCTATACAGCGGTAAGTGTACGACGTCCTACCAGTGAATTAGCAGACCTTATCGCGAAAGTCCCCACCCTGCAGGCCCTTCGCGACATCAACAGCGACATTCTGTTTCTCGGCGGAGGGCTTCCCATCGAGATCGGTGGAGAAGTGGTCGGAGGAATCGGCGTGGGTGGAGCACCCGGTGCCCATCTGGATGACGCTTGCGCTCAAGAAGGACTCGACGCTATCGGTGCCGCCCCGAAGGTGCCGGCCTCCAAGTGAAGTGGTTGCCATTCGCCGTTTTGGCAAGCGTGGTGCTGGTCGGCACAGCGTGCAATAGCAATGTTCCTGAACCCGCTTCGGTGGACATAGCATCAGCGGGACTTCGGCTGACTATCGTAAGAATGGCGACCGATCTGTTCCTTCAACGATTTAATCTCACACTGCACGTCAAGGGATCAAGTGGCTGTTCTTCCTCAACCGAGTTGTTTCCGGATACCGGCTATGCTGGTCGACGCAACATCTATCAGGCGCCAAAAGGAAAAGTCTATGTGGTCGGACAGTATGATGCGCGCGTCATCGATTCACGGAGTTGCGTCACGAGCCTCTCAGAATTTCGTCACCTCGACCGCGACGTTGTCTTTCTCGGCAGCTTCGACCAAGATGACCGCAAGCACTGGTCGTATGTTTCTGCCACTCAGCGGCCGGAGCTTCCGTTCGAGAAGCGGTGACGTCGGTCGGACAAAGTGGTGCCGATGATACAACAACGGTAACCTGTTCCGGGATTTCAATTTCAACGCCCTTCCGCGATACGAGATGCAACAGCCCATCATCGGATATCACCAAGATGACTATGGCGATTGGGTTGCCGAGCTGGCGTGCGGTCATGGGCAACATGTACGACATCAGCCTCCATTCACGAATCGCCCGTGGGTTCTTACCATCACTGGGCGTGACCGGCATTTAGGTACTCATCTAAATTGCAAAAAGTGCGAAGAACCCACCGACCAGACCGTTCCCCCGGCAGAGCCGTTCGGACCTCTTGACAGGGCTTGAGTGTTTGTTCGACAACGTTGCCGATTACAGAATCGGATCAGGCGACTATGTTGGCCCAACGATACCAGATTGCCGTTCTCCTTGGGCTGGTGACGCTCGTCAGCATCTATTTACTGCTGCCGCTGAGCGCGTCCTATCTGCTTGCAAATCGGCTTCGTGACAATGGGTACAGCAATGTCATCCTCCAGCTTGGCTACCCGGGCTGGTCGCACATGCGCATTCCGGTCGTTTCTTTTCAGCAGGACTTGGGCGATGAACGACTGATGGTCTCGCTGACAGATGCAGACATACGATATGACATGACCCAACTGCTTCAAGGGCGTGTCAATCGCATCGAATTGCGAGATGCTGCCATCCATGTACTGAACGTGCAGTCTACAGAACCCACTGCGCAAGATGGAAAAGAGGCGGATCAGCCTGATGACGGGGAATCACCGTGGCGACTGTTGACGGCCGGGGACCTCTTGCGCAGCTTCCCGATTCTCCCCTTCGACGAGTTGCAACTTGTTCATCTCACTATTTTTCGTGAACAAGCGACGGGACCCCTTCGCAAAGTGACGATAGATGGGAGTCTGACGTATAGCGGTAGAGAGGTCGGTGGTCACCTCGCGTTTCGTGGGCGTGACACCGCGCCCTACGGCCTGGTCGTGGTCGGGCATTCCGCCAGCACCTGGTCGGTAACCTTGGCGTCGCAGCGACCGCAAGCGACACCGATTGTTTTCTGGCAGTCGCTAGCGCATCCAAGCGGCTCACAGATTCAAGTCAATGGCCGTCTCCGGATCAATGTGCAGGAACTGGCTCCGTTCATTGCACTCCTTGTCCCGATCGGCCCAGAGCTGGAGAGGGTTACGGGAGACGTGGCGATAGATTGGGCAGGAACAGCAGCCGCGGAGGCCGCACTCAGCTCTTTATGGGAAGATGAACGAACGCATCTGGACGGCAATATGCGGGTCAATGTCACGTTGCCGGCTTTGAAAGGCGTGGCGAAGGATATTGCAATCGCCTACGAAGGAACGTTCGGAGGCAATGCCAAACAAGCGGAGTGGGCCATGAACCCCGGTGTATTGCTGACTGCGACGATCAACACCCAACCCCGCATTATTCCCGAAGCGGTCCGGCTGATACTTCCACATGGTGATCAACCGGTTCGGATCGAGAACAGGAAGCCGGTGCAGGGGACTTTTTATTGGAAGGAAACGCCTATACGCACGGCGGCGCAGGGACCCTTGCATGTGACGTACGGTCGCACAGCGGGTCCATTGGTTGCGCAGTTTGAAACCACCCACGCCGAGGGGCTTGGGAATGAGTTGGTGTTGGCCGAAGGGGCTTATCGGCTGGAGGGCCTTCTCCCGAAGGCCATTACCGACCTGCTTTCCGCGAAAGAGGCGATGGGTGGAGTGCAAGGAACGGTGAAGCTGGCCCGGACGCATGTCCGCGGAGTGTTATTGCCGCCGTCTTCAGTGACGGCGAGGCAGATCGCACAGGGCCCCACCCTCATTTCAAGTGTCACGCTGAATCTGTCGGAGCCGCTGACAGTGGAATGCGATCTGACGGTGATCCATTGTAATGGGGGAACCATGATCGCGACGATTCGGGCTCCGACCATGAAAATAAGCGGTCGGAACATTCGCATCAAGCAAGGTGTCTTGAAAATCCAGGAAGCGGATACGACCAAGGCCGCATGGGCTGCCCAAGGGACGTTGTCTATCGGCGGGGTGAGTCCGGAACAGGGGGCCTGGTGGCCTCCTACGACTGATTGGACGGTAAAGTTCGCGGCCACTCAGGCCGGTATCAAGGCCGATCTCCGAGTCGATACCCCGATGCAGGAAGGGTTCGTAACTGCCAGAATCGAGCAACCGCTGCAGACGGCCAAAGGAGCGATGCATGGTATCATCGGCCCGCTGACGTTTAACGCCGCCGATCGACGGCTCAGCAAGATGGTTATGGGTCTTCCTCCTGCAACCGATCTGATCGAGGGGATGTTTACCGCCACCGTCGATGCGTCCTGGTCGAGCAGCTTCCGCGACAGGATCAATGTCTTGAATGCGATATCGGGGAATGTGAATGTTGTGGCCGAGAAACTCTCCGGGCATTACAACGAGTATGTTCTCAAGGGCCTGAGCACGACAATGGTGCTGTATACCCAGGGACTTGAATCAATTGTCATGACCCAACCGTCCGCGATCTCCGTTGCCGCCATACAAAGTGGTGTTGACGTGGCGAATCTTGTCGCTTCCTATCAGATACGATGGAAACTGACCGATGATTTGCCGATTGTCGACGTGCGGGACTTTCAGTGCGAGCTGTTTGGAGGAACGCTGAGCATTCCAGGTCCGGTCGTAGACTTGGCTAGACCTCCCGTTACGACCACGTTTTTTTTGCGTAATCTTGATCTGGCGAAACTTCTCAGCCTGGAACAACAGAAGGGACTTGAGGGAACCGGAACACTTAACGGGACACTTCCCGTGACCATCAGGTCGGGCGGGATCGTCGTGAAAGACGGAGTGATCGAGGCCCAACCTCCAGGAGGGACCATACGGTATGTATCGACGCCGGAATCGTCAAAGATCCTTTCAGAATCGGATCGGCACTTACAGTTCGTTGCGCAGGCCCTCAGCAACTTTCAGTACTCTCTGTTGCGCGTCGGCGTGAAATACGCCGATACCGGGATGTTGGATCTGAACGCTCGGTTGGAAGGGAGGAATCCAGACCTCAGGAATACCCCACCGATTCACTTGAACTTGACCGTGCAGGAGCATGTCCCAACCCTCCTCAAAAGCCTTCGATTGGTTGAGGATGTCCACGGGACCATCGAAAAGAAGTATAAGCGGCTGGGATCACTATGAGGCGCACTATGCGGAGCGCGACCATACGGATAGGCGCCGGTGTGTTGGTATGGGAAACGCTCTTCATGACCGTAGGGGCCTGTACTCCGCGAGTCGAGGTCGCTGCGCCGGAGAAGCCCATTACGATCAATTTGAACGTGAAGATTGATCATGAGATCCGTTTGAAAGTCGACAAAGACTTGGATCAGGTTTTGTCGGATGACAGCGGACTGTTCTAACCGCCGGAGGGGATGATGTTCATCGCACGGGTGACAATCGCGGCCAGCGCGACAGTTCTTTGGGTCGTGCTCGCTTCTTCCGCTGTTGCGTTGTCGTTGGATGAAGCGAAAACGAAGGGGTTGGTCGGGGAGAAGATCAACGGCTATCTGGGAGCGGTAGACCCTTCAGATGCCGATGCCCAGGCTTTGATGGAGGACGTCAATCAAAAGCGGCGGCAGGCTTACGAGGATATTGCAAAACGAAACCGCACCGACATTCGGGCCGTTGAAACGCTCGCCGGACAAAAAGCCATTCAGAATACCAAGCCGGGCAATTTTATCGAGGGCCCGGGCGGGTGGGTGAAGAAATAATGGCCTATCCGTAGCGATCATTCTTCCACGGAAGCGCGGTGTTTGAATACCCGCGGACTTCCCAAAACCCCTTCTCATCTCTATCGGAAAACGTAATCTCCTTCACCCACTTCGCCCCTTTCCAGGCATACCGTTTGGGGACGATCACCCGTACCGGTCCACCATGGTCTCTGGATAGGGGTTTGCCGTTCCAGCGATGCGCAAGCAGCACATCGTCATCGTCGCAGGCGTCAAGCGGGAGATTCGTGGTGTAGTCATCGTAGGACTTGAACAAAACGAATCGGGCAAGCGAGAGAGGTTTCACGATGGAGATGAGGTGCTTGAATGTCACTCCTTCCCAGTCGTTGTCATAACGGCTCCATGAAGTGACGCAATGGAAATCCGAGCGGCTTTTGACTTGCGGTTGTGCCAAAAATTGCTCCCAGGTCCATCGTACCGGGGAAGCGACAAACCCACCGATGTCGAGCGTCCAATCGCTTTCTGAAATCTCAGGCTTGAAGCCGAGGTCCAGTACCGGAAAGTTATCGACGAGGTGTTGACCGGGAGGTAAACGATCATCGCCTTCATAAAAGACTTCGCGCTCTTCTCCGCCTCGCCGGGCCCTGGCCCACTGTTCTTTGGTTCTTGTCAGTCTGCTCGCATCGTCCATTGCACCCTCCCTCTGTTCAGACTACCGGAATGAAGCCGATCAGGCAACGGCTGACTCGCGGCAAGTCTTTGCGCCGGAAGGGTAACTCATCATTTCGTTCAGCAGAAGGCCTCATAGGACCCTTGGCGGCGGTTCACCCATGTAAGACTTCCCGGCCTAGTCGGACGACAGGCAAGGATCTTATCTCATTGACAGAATACCAAGGAGCCACCATGATACGCCACGATGCCGCTATGAGACCCCCCCTCACGAATCGGATTGAGTCCGGCAGTTCAAATTCTGGCAAGATCGCCATCACAGTCGGTATCGCCTTGGCCATCGGCGCATTCTTCTATTTTGATCTCGGACGGTTCCTGTCCTTGGCCGCGCTGAAAGAAAATCGAGACAGTCTGCTGGCGTTTACCGAGGCCAACTTTGCCGCGGCGATGGGAATCTTCGTCGTCGCCTACGCGATGGTGACGGGGCTGTCGCTTCCTGGTGCGGTGATTCTCACACTGGCCGGCGGATTCTTGTTTGGTGCCGTATCGGCGACGTTGTTGGTGAATATCGGTGCGACGACCGGAGCGACTCTCGCCTTTCTCGCCGCGCGGTATTTGCTGAGAGATACGGTCGAACGGAAGTTCGGTAAGTCGCTGGGGCCACTCCAAGAGGGGTTTGCGAAAAATGCATTCAGCTACTTGCTGACCTTGCGACTCATTCCCCTCTTTCCATTTTTCGTGGTGAATCTTGTGTCCGGGCTCACTCGCGTGAGCGTGGGGACGTATGTCGCTGCCACGGCGATCGGAATCATCCCCGGTTCATTCGTCTATGCCTATGCGGGACGTCAGCTGGGTGCGATCAACTCTCTGAAGGAGATCGCATCCCCGCATGTCGTGGGTGCATTCGTGCTGTTGGGACTGCTCGCGCTGGTGCCGGCGGCGTATAAGCGGTTTGCGGCGAAACCAGTGTGACCACTATTCCCTTCCATTGACGGTATGCACCAAAGGATGTCAGGCTATGACTACCCAACTCCTTTCGAGAGCCATAGGAATGAGTGAACATGACGAATCCCTGATGCTTCCGAACGACGAGTACAATCAAGAGCTCGTCGCCAACGTGCATCCTGCCGATTGGGTCAATCCCGAGCCGACCGGCCGCTACAACATCGTCGTGATCGGAGCGGGGACTGCCGGCTTGGTCACGGCGGTCGTCGCCGCCGGCCTCGGCGCAAAAGTCGCATTGGTTGAGAAGCATCTAATGGGAGGAGACTGTCTCAATGTCGGGTGTGTGCCGTCCAAAGGGGTGATTCGAGCAGCCAGGGCTTGGGCCGACTTACGAAAAGCCGCTGAATTCGGTCTCCATATTCCCGCCGGTGTGAAGTATGACTTCGGGACTGTGATGGCGCGCATGAGGAAGCTGCGGGCTCGCATCAGTCGGAACGACTCGGCTCGGCGGTATGCCGGGCTCGGAGTCGACGTGTATGTCGGCAACGGACGCTTTCTCGGTTTTGATAGGGTCCAAGTTGATGGCCCGGCCGGCAATCGGACTTTCAACTTTGCGAAAGCCGCCGTCTGTACGGGTGCCAGAGCGGAGGTACCTGCGATACCCGGCCTTCAGGAAACCGGATATCTCACGAACGAAACCATCTTTTCACTGACGGAATTGCCGCAGCGTCTGGGCGTCATTGGAGCGGGGCCTATTGGATGTGAGCTGGCGCAGTCCTTTGCCCGCTTTGGGAGCCAGGTCTATCTCATCGAAGCCATGCACGGCATCCTGCAGAATGAGGATCGCGATGCCGCGGATATCGTTGAGCAACAGATGCTTCGCGATGGTGTGAAGCTGCTCTGCTGCGGCAAACATCTAAAAGTTGAAAAGACCGAAGGCGGTAAACGTCTGACGGTCAATTCCCATGGTCAACAGTATGACGTCATCGTCGACGAGATTCTGGTCGGTGTCGGCCGGGCCCCGAACGTCGAAAAGATCGGTCTGGAGACGGCAGGAGTTTCGTACGATAAAAGCGGGATCAAGGTGAACGCCAGATTGCAGTCGACCAACGCCAAGATTTTCGCCGCCGGTGACGTCTGCTCCCGCTATAAGTTTACGCATGCCGCTGATGCCATGGCGCAGATCGTCATCCAAAACGCATTGTTTCCTCACCCTTTGGGTTTGGGGTACGCCAGTATCGAATCGTTGAATATGCCTTGGTGCACCTTCACCGAACCTGAAATCGCCCATGTCGGGATGTACGAAAAAGACGCCAAGGAAAAGGGAATCAAGGTTGAAACGTATACGTACAAGCTGGAAGAAGTGGATCGGGCGATTCTTGATGGAGAAGAGGAAGGGTTTGCTCGCATACACCTTCAAAAGGGAACGGACAAGATCCTGGGCGCCACGATCGTGGCGGCCCATGCGGGCGAGATGATCAGTGAATTTTCCGTCGCGATGAAAGCGGGGGCCGGAGCCAAAACGATCGCCGGGACGATTCATCCCTATCCGACGCAGGCCGAAGTCAATAAGAAGGTGATCAATCTCTGGCGTAAGGCCCATTTCACGCAGGGAACCAAGCGTGTTTTGGTTAAACTGTTCGAGTGGATGAGGCGAGGGTGAGGGAATGGAACCTGACGATCTTTTGCGCTCGCGCAACGCGCGAGTCTCAGAAGGCCCTCATTGAGGGTTTTTCCTGGGTATGGCGGCTGATCAGCTCAAAAAGACAGATCTGTTGCCCACGTAGCGATAATCTATAAATGGAACGGAGATGGTGGGATACGCATGAGACTCCGTTATGTCCTAACCCTGCTGGTGTTTACCGTTGCGGGCTGCACCACCTTGGAAAACAGGACGTTCAACACAGATGGTGTGGCGATTCACGGCTATGACCCGGTGGCCTACTTCAGCCAAGGCAGGCCAGTCGAGGGTCGCTCCCAGTTCATGCACCAAACTGCAGGAGCGACGTGGCACTTTGAGAACGAAAGGAACCGCGACTTATTCGCCAATGACCCTGAGGTGTACATGCCCCAGTACGGCGGGTATTGTGCCTATGCGATGAGCAAAGGTTTCATAGCGTCAACGGCTCCCGAAGCGTGGACCATCCATGCAGGCAAACTGTACCTCAACTACAGCCTGCGCGTCAGAGACAACTGGCTCGAAGATCTCTCGGGCAACATCAAAAAAGGTGATGACCAATGGACTGAGAAGATCAAAAACCTAGCCGACAGGTCCTGTTGTTGATCGCGAAAGCCCTCAAGTACCCATTGGTTACCGTTGCCGCCGTCCTGGTTTTGATTGCCGCTCTTGGGTACGGCGCCAGCGGATTGCGTATGAACGCCAGTTACGACGCCTATTTCGACAGCAATGATCCGCTGCTTGCCGTTAACAATGATCTGGCTAATAAGTACGCCAGCGACGAAAGCGTCATTGTTATTCTCGAGAGTTTGAAAGACGACATGCTCGTTCCCGCCCATTATGCGGTCATTGATCGTATCAGAGCTGCGGAACGAGCCCTCCCATTTATTAAGCGCGTCAGTTCCATTGCCGACTTCGTTGATCGCTCTCCAGAAATGGATGCCGTCCAGATTAAGGGGCGTGGTTCGGGACATGACGGAGCCACCTCAACCAAACCTGCCTTCGTCAATCTCAATCGCGACCGTTTGTTGAGTGATGAATATGTACGCCGCCTGCTCTTGTCGGAAGATGGTCGATTTGCGCTTATCGAAATAACGTTTGCCCTGCCCGGCAACGGAAACGCCAATGTCCTGCTGGATGCCATGGCGGAACTGCGGGCCTTCGTCAAGCAAGAGATCAGCCTCGCTCAGGTTCCAATCATCGCCCACTACACCGGTACGTTAGCCCTGAAAGAAGCCTATGTTCTGGTGGTTCGACATGATTTGAAGGTGTTCTTGCCGGCCTTGATTCTGCTTTTCCTGGCGACCCTCTGGGTACTCTTTTCCAGCTTGTGGGTCGCCGTCGCCATCCTCTTCAACGCCCTTCTCGCAGTGGTGGGTGCCTTCGGGGTTGCCGGTTGGTTAAGATTCGAGCTGGCATCCATCGCTGTGTATGTCCCCGTGATTATTGCCAGCATGGCCATCGCGAGTGCCGTTCATTTCACTACGTCATATCTCCATAGCCGCGCGGACGGGCAGACTCCGGAGGAGAGTGTCCGACAGGCGCTGACATTCAATTTGTTGCCGCTCGCTCTCACCAGCTTCACCACGATCTTGGGATTCTTGGGACTCGCATTCAGTCCCTCGCCGCCGGTACGCACTGTCGGGTATATTGTTGCGTTCGGCATTGCGTTGTCGTTCCTGCTGACGGTGATTCTCTTGCCGGTATTGCTCTGTGGCGTGAAGGTGAATCCAGGTCTCGATTTGCGTGCCGTATTTCAGATTCCCTGGTTGATCCGATTCATTACCACCAATTCTCGATTGATCTTGGTATCGTTTACTCTGGTGGCTCTTCTTTCCGTTGCGGGCGTGTTTGGTAATGAGATTAATGACAATGTCTTTGAATATTTTCCGGACAGCCATGAGTTCCGCCGAGCTACCAGGCTGATCGATGAAGAGTTTAGCGGTGTGAATAAGATGAGCTACTCTCTCGAGACAGGCCAGCGGTACGGGATTTTCCAGCAGGTGTTCTTGGAAAAGATGGAGGCCTTCGCACTCTGGCTGCGGACACAGCCAGAGGTAAACCGTGTGGTGACCATCGCCGATCTTCCTCGAATCCGCCACGTGGTGGGGGTGCGAGACCCATCATCGTTGATGCGCTATCGACGAATCGCAGAAGACAACACGCCCGCGGTCTTGTCGCTGCAGCATCATGTATCCGAAGACTACTCGGCGCTTCATGCTGCGGTCTATCTCAAAAACCTGGACGCACGAACAATGATTGCGTTCGATAATCGGGTCCGTGCCTGGCTTGACCGTCATCTCACGCCCTT
>DATIGP010000168.1:0-5324 GCA_035454625.1 Nitrospira sp. | reverse complement strand
AACTTGGCCATGGCATACAGACCGGGATCATCTGCGCCGGCCGACTGCGCGGCGGTCACGGAATCCTCAAACTCCGTCCGCACCTCTTTCTGCCACTTAATTTTCATCCCTCCGAGCAGGTAGGTCAGCTGGCAGGCTGGTCCCCTCCAGAGACGCGATGGGGAATCGGGAAGGTCGGCATCGCCCCCCGTTGCCGTGGTGCCTTCCCAGGTCTTGCGTTGTTCACATTTCATACGCAGGACGACATCATGAGGTCTTGTCGGATCACGAACGACCACGTACTCCATTTCATTCAAGCGTTGTGCAACCATGTCTGCTAAGGGGCCGGTATCCACTTCTCCCTTGTCTGTGATGGTGATGACATCGATCAAAATGGTCTGGATCTTTTCAAGCTGACCTTTTTGCTCCGGAGTAAAGTATTCGCGATACGCGCGCGCAGATGAATGAATCAGGCTCAGGAAAAGACAGAGAGCAAAGGCCGATAAGGCCAATCGTTTGCGCACCGATACCTCCGCCGGCCTACTACCAGGTGAAGGTGGGGACCTCCTGACGACTTGAGGCTCGTTAGCCGCTCGATTTCCAGTATACACCGTATTGTCCCACGCTGGCGTTGGCGGGTTGCCTTGCTAGACCCGCGGTCTTATCGTATTGACAGCTCATAGGTCCCGATGCTACTTTTCGCAGCTCTGCTTCGTGCCTCGCACGAACCTGTTACGTTCGTCCAAACAACGCATGTGGATCTGGAACGGTGATTAAGACAACTGTTGCGCGACGTTACGCTCAAGCCCTCTTCGAGCTTCTCGATCAATCAACCATCGAAGCCACACGAGGGACGCTGACCAGCCTTGGGGAGGCTATGAAGGGGTCAACTCAGCTTCGTCACGTGGTGGCCTCCCCCGCGTTCGGAGTGGAGGATAAGATCGCCGTCCTGACCGCCCTTGGGGACAAGCTGGGCTGTCCTCAAGCCGGCAAGGCGTTTTTGAGCCAACTGGTGAAAAAGAACCGGGTGGCCTTTTTGCCGGAAATCGCGGAGGTATTCGGTAAGTTGGTCGATCAATCAAAACAGAGGCAACCGGTGACGGTTTCCTCCGCGACAACTCTTCCACCGGCGGAACAAGATCGAATCAAGACGCGCTTGCGCGACACGCTGAAGCGCGAAGTCGATGTGACGTTTCTGACCGATGCCAGTCACCTCGCCGGCTTGCAGATACATATCGGCAGTACGGTTGTCGACGGCACCGTCCGAGGTCGCTTGCGCGATTTGCAAGTCCTGTTGACGCGAGAATAAGGAGTAGCCATGCAGATCAGGGCAGAAGAAATCAGTGCGATCATCAAAGAGAAGATCAAAGGCTTCGACAAACAGGTCGATGTCAAGGAGACCGGGTCCGTCATCCAAGTCGGAGACGGCATCGCCAAAGTATACGGCCTCGACGGAGCCATGGCCGGCGAGATGTTGGAATTCCCCGGCGGGCTCTACGGTATCGCGCTGAACCTCGAAGAAGACAATGTCGGCGCCGTGTTGATGGGCGACGATGTCGGCATCAAGGAAGGCGATTCGGTCAAGCGTACGGGTCGCATTGCGGAAATTCCGGTCGGCGAGGCCCTCATCGGTCGCGTTGTCAATGCCATCGGTCAGCCGATCGACGGCAAGGGTCCGATCAAGTCGCAACTCTTCTCCCGCATCGAAGTCGTGGCGCCCGGTGTGAACACCCGCCAATCCGTTCGCGAGCCGTTGCAGACCGGCATCAAGGCCATCGACGCCATGATCCCCATCGGCCGGGGCCAGCGTGAATTGATCATCGGTGACCGCCAGACTGGGAAGACGGCCATTGCGGTCGATACGATCATTAATCAAAAAGGCCTGAATGTCTTTTGTATCTATGTCGCCGTCGGTCAAAAGCGCTCGACCGTCGCTCGAGTCGTGAAGACGCTTGAAGAAAACCATGCCATGGAGTACAGCATGGTGGTCTCCGCAAGCGCCAGCGAACCGGCGCCGATGCAATTCCTGGCACCCTTCTCGGGAGCCGCGATCGGAGAATATTTTCGCGACAACGGCAAGCACGCGTTGATCGTGTATGATGATTTGTCAAAACACGCCGTCGCCTATCGCCAGCTTTCCTTGTTGCTTCGCAGGCCGCCGGGACGCGAAGCGTATCCGGGCGACGTGTTCTATCTGCATTCCCGGTTGCTCGAACGAGCAGCCAAGTTGAGCGACAAACTGGGTGGAGGCAGTCTGACGGCGCTTCCCATCATTGAAACGCAGGCCGGCGACGTGTCGGCTTACATTCCGACAAACGTCATTTCGATCACGGACGGTCAGATCTACCTGGGGAGCGATCTCTTTTACTCCGGTATCCGGCCCGCGATTAACGTCGGCCTGTCGGTCTCCCGGGTCGGAGGATCGGCGCAGATCAAGACTATGAAGCAGGTGGCCGGGACGCTGCGACTGGATCTCGCCCAGTATCGCGAAATGGCGGCGTTCGCTCAATTCGGGAGTGAGTTGGACAAGGCCACGCAGAAGCAGCTGGCGCGCGGTATGCGCATGGTCGAATTGCTTAAACAGGGTCAGTATAAGCCGATGCCGGTGGCCGATCAGGTACTCTCCATCTATGCGGGCGTCAACGGGTACCTCGACGACGTGCCGGTCGACAGGGTGCAGCAGTTCGAGAGCGACCTGCTCCACTATATTCAACAGCATCATTCGGAGCTGAAAAAAGAAGTCACGACAATCGGAAAGATCGACGACAAGGTCGGTGGACGCTTGAAAGAGATCATCACGACCTTCAAGCAGAAGATGGGATACGGAGCGAAAGCGTAGGCTCAGGGCGCGTATCGAGGACTCAGGGCTGAGACGGACGGCAGGGAGTGGGGTTTGCGACCTCAGTCCTCGGCACTCAGTCCACAGTCCTGATGGAATACAATGCCTAGTCTTCAATCGTTGCGCCGAAAGATAGCGGCCTTCAAAAATACCCAGAAGATCACCAAGGCCATGAAGATGGTGGCGGCGGCGAAGCTCAAGCGCTCGCAGGACCGTATTCTTGCCGCACGCCCCTATGCCCATAAGATGCGTGGGGTGCTGGGTAATCTGAGCCGTCGAGTGAATCGCTCGTCCTATCCGCTTCTGCAGAAACGCGAAGGGAAGAAGATCGAGGTGCTCGTCGTCACGACCGATCGCGGGTTGTGCGGCGGATTTAACGGCAACATCGTCCGCAAGAGTTCCGAATTCGTCAGGCAGTGCGAATCTCGCGGCTTGCAAGTAAACCTGAGCATCATCGGCCGCAAAGGGCGCGACTATTTTAGACGGCGCAGCTGGACGATTCGTCAGGAGTGGACCGGCATCTTCGATAAACTGAGTTTCGAACATGCGATCGACATCGGCGGAGACCTCACGGAGAACTTCGTCAAGGGCACGTTCGACGAGTTGTACGTCGTGTATAACGAATTCAAGTCCGCCATTCAGCAGCGCGTGATCGTCGAAAAACTCTTCCCCGTCGATGCCCAGGTGGAGTTCGGTGCTGCGCAAATGGAAGGGGCGATCAGCGGCAGTTACCTATACGAGCCGGAAGAGGCAGATTTGTTGAACGCCTTGGTGCCGAAGCATTTTCAAGTGCAAGCCTACCGGATCTTGCTGGAGTCCGCGGCGGCCGAACACGGTGCCCGTATGGCCGCCATGGACGGGGCGACCCGCAACGCCGGTCAGCTCATCAAGAAAGTGACGCTCTACTACAACAAGACCAGACAGGCGGCGATTACGAAAGAACTCATGGATATCGTCGGCGGCGCCGAAGCGCTCGCATAACGCCAATGGGCAGTGTTTAATTTTGAATGTGTAAGTTTTGGCTCGATCGATTGAACATTGAACATTACATAGAGGGTGAATGATGAGCACAGGAAAAGTTATTCAAGTCATTGGACCGGTCGTAGACGTGGAATTCCCTCCCGGCCAGCTGCCTAACATCTATAATGCGATCAAAGTCACACAGGAAGAGAACAAGGCGGCGGGTACGCCTGCCATCCGGATCACTCTTGAAGTTGCTTCGCACTTGGGCGAAAACCGAGTCCGCAGCATCGCGATGTCCACGACCGATGGTCTGACGCGCGGGATGGATGTGCAGGATACCGGAGCCCCGATTTCTGTGCCCGTTGGCCGTGAAACGCTCGGTCGCCTCATCAACGTGCTCGGTGAGCCAGTCGATGAACGGGGGCCGATTAAGGCGAAAAAGGCGTATCCCATTCACCGCCCCGCCCCGAAGTTGGAAGACCAGGAAACCAGGACTGAAGTCTTGGAGACCGGGATCAAGGTGGTCGACTTGCTTGAGCCGTACAGCAAGGGCGGCAAGGTCGGGTTATTCGGCGGAGCCGGTGTCGGCAAAACCGTCATTATCATGGAACTGATCAACAACATCGCCTTGCACCACGGCGGATTCTCCGTGTTCGCCGGAGTCGGGGAGCGGACCCGTGAAGGCAACGATCTCTGGCACGAAATGCAGGAGTCGAAGGTCATCGATCCGGACGATTTCACCAAATCCAAAGCCGCGCTGGTCTATGGCCAGATGAATGAGCCACCCGGCGCGCGACTTCGCGTGGGGTTGACCGGTCTCACGGTCGCAGAATATTTCCGCGACGAAGAGAATCAGGACGTCTTGCTTTTCGTGGACAATATTTTCCGGTTTACCCAGGCGGGTTCGGAAGTGTCCGCGTTGCTGGGCCGCATGCCCTCAGCCGTCGGCTATCAGCCCAACCTTTCGACGGAGATGGGGGCGTTACAAGAGCGTATTACATCGACCAAGCGAGGTTCAATCACTTCCGTGCAGGCCATCTACGTGCCGGCAGACGATTTGACCGATCCGGCACCGGCGACGGCGTTTGCGCACTTGGATGCGACCACCGTGTTGTCCCGGTCACTCGCCGAGCTGGGCATTTATCCGGCGGTCGACCCCCTGGACTCAACTTCACGTATTCTCGACCCGCAGGTCATCGGGGAGGAGCATTATAAGGTCGCCCGAGGCGTACAGTCTGTGCTTCAGCGTTACAAGGACCTCCAAGATATTATCGCGATTCTCGGCATGGACGAATTGTCGGAAGACGACAAGATGGTTGTGGCTCGCGCCAGGAAGATCCAACGTTTCCTCTCACAGCCGTTCCACGTGGCTGAAGCGTTTACCGGTGCCCCCGGCAAATATGTGAAGCTGAAGGATACGGTCCGCAGCTTCAAGGAGATTCTGGAAGGTAAGTATGACCATCTGCCGGAACAGGCATTCTACATGGTCGGCCCAATCGAAGAAGTGGTGGCTAAAGCCGAGAAAATGGGAGTGAAGGTATAG
>DATIGP010000167.1:0-5422 GCA_035454625.1 Nitrospira sp. | reverse complement strand
GAATCTAATTGGGCACGAACCAGCGATTCATTTTCTGCTTCCACATGCCCTTGGATTGTGGATCCATCAGACCGCGCGGCGCGATAAACAAATACTCCCATAATAGACCTTCACGGCTTGCCACATCGCCAATCGCGGGCCACTACATTCGCTCGCACCGAGACTCTTCGCGAGTTGGCTCCGTAATCCAGAGAGCTTGACCAACTTGGATACGATCATCGGAAAGCGCGTTGAGGACCATGAGGCGGTTGACGGAAGTGCGATATCGCCGTGCGATGTTCCACAACGTATCCCCTGGTTTGACCCACATGTGTGCGCTGGGAGTCTCGGTCACGGTATGAGCCCCCCCCAACACTCCACCATCTGATGATGCTCCCGACACGGGGATTGCTAGCTCCTGGACAACTGGGATGCACTGCACTCGATCAGTCAACTGGGTATCCTGATGAAGATCGACAGTTCCCCGCTCGAGTTGTCCATCTCGTGGAGAAACCATAGCTGCAGGAGTCACATTTCCCTTCATCTGTTTGGATAACTGCTTCTGCAGCTGCTTCAGTCTATTCTCCAGTGAGGCTTTGGTCCGCCCCATCTGTTCTCGTTCCGAACGCGAGCCAGCCAGTTCTTGCCGCTGGAGATCAATCACATGGCGGGCTTCAGTCAACCGACGTTCCGTCTCCCGAAGACGCCCTTCAAGCTGCGCCCGGGCGATCTGCACATCAGCTAACTCCTGGCGGCGTACGTCGAGCTCTCCTCTCAACTCAGCCACCGTTCGCTGGGCATCTCGCAATGAGGTTTTGAGGGTATCCATAGTGAGCTGGAGATCAAACATCTCTGGCTCTATGGTCATGGGTTCGAGTGGGCTACAGGCCGACATTCCCAAAAGAAGGATCCCGATGGACGTGGGCCTCCATTTCCCCATCACTCGGAACGTTCTCTGCTTAGAGTAAAATGTACTCTGAGCAAATCTCCCACACCTGTTCACCATTGGTTATATGGAATCCCGTTTGTTCCAACAAGGTCCGATCCCGAATACACATCGAAAATACCGCCCTCTGTCGGTTCAATGATCTGTTGCCAAGAGTTAGGCGTACTCGTAAAGGGGTCCCTCGGAAGGGCACGCAGATATCCTGCAGTTACCAAACCGTCCAAGGACGCAGGGTACTTCCCTTTGTCCGCACGGTGATGATCCAACAACTCGCGTAGCGTGAAAAGGTCTTGCCGCAGCACCGTTTCCCTTGCTTTCATTAATGATGCCTGATAGGACGGAACAGCAATCGTCGCCAAGATACCTACAATGGACACGACTATCATGAGTTCAATCAGCGTAAATCCCCTCGCATTCCGTCCGCCCAGCTTACCAATCCTGGTACTTCGTACCATCTAGCGCAGACTCCTCGCTTTGCGTCATCACATCGTAGACATCTTCACCACACCAACTTGAAGGTTTTGGACGATCCCTATAACAACGCAGAACCCAATCGGATTTACCTGTCAGGGGGTCGATCGGCATCTTCCGCAAGTAACGTCTTACCGTGGTGCCTCGTACGGTTGCCTCTTCTCCCGTCAGTTTCACTCCTAAGAGAACATCAAGCGACTTGGGATAGCCATACGGCCCTGTAACTTCCTTGCACACCAACCTATTCTTCATACATACCGTTCCAAGCAGGACGTCCCCATCACGGTTCCACTCCATCTTGAACAGATCGATTGCCCCGCGAATAGACCGAAGATGTTGCCGCAACTCTAGCTCCTGGGTTCGTTTCGCCGATACCTTACTCAGGGGCATGGCGACCGAAGCCAAGATCATAATAATGGCCATGGTGACGAGAATCTCAATAAGTGTTAGCCCATCCTCCCTCACCGCACTCTCACCACCCCTGTCCCGATAATTCCAGGTGATGCCTGTACGGCACTACCAGAATCAGTCAGTTCAACGCGAACCGGGGACACCCCGGGTGCCTTTGCGACAAAAACAATGCTCACGGACCGCGGAGCTTGCTCATTCGGACGGGCCACCCGGAACGCGATACTTCCCACGGCTTTTCCCTGATCTCCACGAGGAAGATCCGACGGGCTGACAAGTTCAGCATCAGTGAGCCGTTTGAATTGAAGCACCTCCGGGTCATATTCGAACGTAAATATGTTGCGGTCCGATGTGCCGATCCGCCCATCCACAATCGACAGCTTGATTTCTCGCCCGGCTTGGACGGCTGATTCATCTGGGAGGATGGCCAGCAGTGGATCGGGGACAGCCAGTTGAGCCAAAGAACGGGCGGGGTTCGTTTCTCCGGCACCTTTCGCCGCACTGCTGCCTGCAACAGGATGCTCTCCGTACCCCGCCCCCAGCAACGTGGATGCCTTCCGCGCAGGGATCGAATACTTCGGACCAGTTGCATAGGTGAATTCGGTGCCGGACCAGAACGCTTGCGCGCTGAGTGTCGGAGGGGTCATATTCTGCACAATGTGCGGCGTGATCGTCAAAATCACTTCCGTGGTGACTCGGTCGGTCTTGAACGAACTGATGAGATTTCCAATCAAAGGAAGGTCGCCTAGCCACGGGATCGTCACTCTTATTTTCCGATCTTCCTCTTGTAAGAGTCCGCCCAGGACAATGGTTTCCCCATCCTTGATGCTCAGCATCGTCTCAGCAGACCGATTGCCGAATTTGAACTGCGTGATGGGCGGAGAAGCCTGCAGCGTGACCTGCTCGCCCAGTCGAATCACTTCGATCTTCATTTTCAATCCGAGCTCGCCCCCCAGCCTAATAGAAGGTTCCACCGTCAATTTGACGCCGGTATCCCGAAACTCAACCGAGGTCACCGTCGATGTCGTCGGCACGGCGCCCGTCGCAGCTTGACCGGGCAGCACGTTCGTCGTAGACAGGAGGATCGGCTGTTTGTCGCCGATGTTGATCTCCGCTTTCTTATTGTTCACGACCCGGATCTTCGGCGCGGCCAGCGTCTTCGCGTCCGTTATCTGTTTGAAGAAATCCAGCTGGACATTCGTCGGGAGCTTGAAGATATAATTATCCGGTCCCAAGTTGGTCAACTGGCGCAAGGTAAACTGTTGGGCAACGGTCCCGGCAATAACGCCAGCAGCCCCTGGGGGAACCACCGCGTAGGCAAGCTGTTTCGGATATGTTAGTCCATAGGTCTGATTGACGGTCCGATTGACCTCCAGCACTTCGACGTCAAAGAGCACTTCTGCCTCCTGGCGATCGTTGGCCAGGATGATTTTTTCAGCCATCTGGATCTTTTCAGGCTGGTCACGGATTACGATCGTGTTCAACTGCTCATTGGCATGCACGCGCTTTGAGTCGAGCATGCTTTTCAGGAGCGACAACATGTCCTTGGATTTCGCATTCGAAAGGTAGAAGGTTCGGATCATCAGATCCTGATACTGTTCTTGTTTCTGCTTGGTGTCGGGGCTGACGATCAGGACGGCTGAAGAGATCTGACGCGAAAATAGACTGTTGCTGCTGAGAATCAGTTGAAGAGCATCCTCAAAGGGTGTGTCTTGAACCGAAATGGAAATCGGGTCATTCCGGACGTCCTTATCGAAGATCACGGTGAAGCCACCAGCTTTCGCCACACTCTCCACTACTTCTTTGATGCCAGCATTCTTAAATTTAAGCGTAACAGTCTGTTTCAGCCGATCTCCTCGCATGAGGGCCTGTTGTTCTTCAGTAAGCCGGCTGATGCTTTCGAGCGGGTCTCGGTACGTGGGGTCGAGCTCCGCGGCCCGCTGAAAGCTGCTCATCGCCTCATCGTTTCGTCCCAGCTGAGCCAACCGTTCTGCCTCGCGGTACTGAGACCGGGATTCCTTCACGCGAGTGGCGTCCTGAAAAGCTGCCTGGATCTCACCATTGGAGGGCTCAATGGCGAGGGCTCGCTTAAATTCTTCCAGAGCCAGATCCAATTGCTTTTCTTTTAGAAACATCCGACCGCGGTCGGCATGCATCGCTGCGGCTCGCTCACGGGCCAGAACATACTTACTCTGCAAAGGGAGGTTGAACGGATCCTCCTTGAGGGCTTCTTTGTAGGCAAATACCGCCTCTTCCCAACGCTCCTCGGCCAAATGCCGATCTCCTCGCTTGACGTCAGGAGACGTTAATAGGGCGCAACTGCACATCACCATTATTCCCACAGCCGGGAGGATTGCTATCATTCGATTATAGAGACACGTCTTGGACTGACGAACCACAATATGTGTTCCTGCAATTTTCTGTACAGCGTTGAGCATTGTCTGTGCCAGCAATCAATCTTCTTATACTACGGAACAAAATAGGCTCAAAGGAAAAGCCCAGAAGATGAGAGAGGGGACGCTTTCGTAATGGATATCCGAATGAGTGCACTTTTTGGTTTGGGAATAGATCTTAGATTATGCCCGCCTCTCGGCGCGCTTTGGAAGGCGCGTGTGTTCGCATGACCTCTTTGGCTGATGAAGATGTCGCCTGTGGATTTCTACTCTGGCTCGCGACTCGCCTTGAATTGCATTGCTGATAGCCCGAACAGTTTTCATCTCCCATATCCAGTTGGGCTGGTCCTTGTGGCCTCCGTTAGCTACACAGTTTTGTATGTCGAGCTGGTATGGTGAGACTCTGATCGGCGCAAGATTTTGGCCAATCGACCCTTACTTTCTGTAGCCTGCTGGCGAAACGCTGCCTAGAAAGACTTCGTCATCAGATAGAACGCTGTCCCCCCGACGATATCTGTGTTTGCGAGAACGTAGACTTCTAAATAGATTAGAAAATGCTCTTGCTGACCTCGTTTGAATAAGCGCTTTCATTCCCCGCGATGTCGTAGGCCGTCACGACAAAGAAATACGTCGTGCCGAACTGGAGTCCTGCTGCAATATAGCTTGTTGTATTACCTTGAATCGTCGCAATGGGAGCTCCGTAGGCTCCTGATGAAGTCGCTCGATACACTCGATATCCTGCCAGATCGCTTTCAGTATTTGCATTCCAGGTCAATGTGACGGACGAACTCGATGGAGCATTCAGCGCAAGAGTAACATTTACAGTTCTGGTTATGCCGGCACTTTTCACAGTGATGGTAGTCGAATTATTCCCCTGAGTCGCGGTGGCGGTATTGACACTTGCCGTGATGGTTCCATTGTTCGAGCCAGACGTAGGGCTAAGCGATAGCCAAGAAGCATTGTCACTTACGGTCCAGGCGCTATTCGAACTGATGGCGATGGTCTGGGCAGAAGGGTTTGCCGCGCCCTGCGTCGCGGTGTAAGCCACGCTATTGGGAGACGCCGTCAATGAGGCGGCTGACATGGTTAGCGTGACGGAAGTCGTTCTCGCCACACCACCGCTCGTTACGGTGATCGTGGCGTTGTTCGTGCCGACAACCGCCGAGGATAAGGCAACGTGGGCGGCAATGGATCCGTTGCCATTGCCTGACGAGGGGCTGAGAGT
>DATIGP010000166.1:0-7462 GCA_035454625.1 Nitrospira sp. | reverse complement strand
CCACGGAATTAGGCCGAAGTCGTCGTTTGGCAATCTTTCGCCTTTCCCGACGACGAGGACGCCACCGGGGGCCATCCGTTGACCTCGTGAGTCTTTGAGGTAATAGATCTCTTCTGCCGCACCTGAGTTAAGCGGATTACTCTCAGCCAGGATAGTCGTGGTTACGGGTCCGATAGGTTTTGTACCGTTCACCGTCATTATATTGGAGAACTGGACCGTAGGTTGACCCGTTTCCGAATGGGTTCCCTGGAACTGCCAGGTGTTACCTTGAGTCAGAGGGAGGTAATTGCCGATGTCTCCAGGGCCTTCAGGGGTTTCGCCTGGACCAGCCGCTGCCAGGATAAATCCCGTCAGCCCGGTATCACTGGCGACGGCTGTCTTGATCGCTGAGACGGTTGCCTCGATATTCAGACCGGCGGTGAGTTGTTTAGCGATTGCGAGTTGATTGGTGGCGCCAGCGATATCACGAAGTTCCGTAACTGTGAATTGATTCAACGTCGTCCCCGGGGTAAGAGCGATTCGCTCAAGGACAAGGCGGACGGCGGTTTCAGAGATCGGATCGAGGTCAACGGTGGTTCCGCTCACAAAGGCTCGTAGCTGAGCTCCTGTGCCAGGATTGACGACACGTACAGCGAGATTGCTGGCTGGACTCAGGCCAAGGCTGGTGAGATTGAAGGAATACCGACCACCGATAACCGAGGTTGAGGCAAGCGTGGCAGCTACATTACCAGCATCGTCAATGCGGACCAGTTGAACCGGTGTGCCGTCCGGTACGGAGTTGAGACCAGAGAGTGCCGCCACGGCCTCCGGGAACACCAAGGTACCTATCCGCTCCCACCGACTTGGCTTCGTAAATAGTGCCACTTGGCCAGCTGGAGCCTGCACAGTTCCTGAGACTATTATCTGGGCTGGTGGGGGAGGCGGTGGGACCCCTCCATCGTCTCCTCCGCAAGCGGCCAGTGTGAGTGCAAAACCAAGCGTAACCGCAATGGTCCAAACCTTCCTCGCCTGTGTAATCATGTTGCATCCCTCTGGTGGCTGCATGGTTATCCCTTCATTGAACTGATTTCCTGCTTCAAGTTATCGACACGTTGTCTAGAGCCTTGGACAGCGAAGGTTCAGAATGTGACTGCAGGACACGCATTGCTGTCGTGGGTGGTAAGCAGAGCAATGCTTGTACCACCGAGTGATGGATTTACGCGGAATACTTCCATATCATGGAGATAGAAGAGAGGTTTGGACTAACCAATACATGCATATTGCTGCAAATGAGGAAAAAGTCACCAAAGTTGATGAATGGTCTGTTGCCTATTGCGTCAGAATAAGCGAGTTTCGGCTCGAACGTACTAGGAGGTTCGTTTGCAGAGGACCCTGGGGCCGAAGTTTATGATCGACTTACGCCAGATAGGCCAGCCGGATTCGATTCATGGTGGAACCAGGTGACCGGCTGGATACCCGGCAGATCCAATTCCCACCCAGGCTGTTGTCGCTGCCATGCTGCTTCCCAGAGCAGCAGGAATCGATCCTCACCTTTTTCCGGTTGGAGTGGTGCCGACGCACAAAGAGCGTCTCTATTGTAACGTCGTCAGCGGCAAGATCTTGGCGGTAGCGATATAAAGGAAAGAGGCGGTTGGCGAATAGCGTGGGGCCCCTTTCTTGATAGAACATCGCGAAGTCCGACACCCCGATGACCGACCACTCTCGCCAGTCCCCATTGCGCCTCCAATCGTACAGGAGAATGAAGCGGTCGTGGATGAGGCGCCCTTGGCATCATGGCGATAAAGCGAGAGCAGGCCGGACATCGACGCCGACCAATGCCACTCTTTAAGACAGTATCGCCCGCAGTAAACGAACCTTAGCTTAAGTCCGTGGATCTGAATCTCGCCCGCCAGCTACTGCTACATCGTGAGCCTGTCGTCGAGCCCACCTGGCTCTTGCAGCAAGTTGCGCTATGGCGGCCCGTCTTCGTGGAGATAACATCTTCGCCCGTGCCTTTCCGCCCTTCACTCCCCCTAAGCGTCCTAATGCAACAGCGGCGGAGTTGCGCATTCGTGTGTGCAATGGCGACGGTTCTCTCCCGATGTTATGGCGCGGCAAGGTAGGTGTGTACAAGCGGAGAAACGATTCGAGTACCCCCAGGCTGAGCAAAATGGATTCTATCTGAAGACTCGTGAGCGGACGTCCTTCCTTAAGATATCGAGCTAGGGGAGCAATGGACTTTAGCAGGGTGGCGATTAGCTGTTGGGCAGTAGGTCCGTTATGCATGACCGCTCAAGCTTCCCATACCTTTTCACCACGGAGCAACGTTTTTATCTCGACATGTGTTCTGGCAATATAAACAGCCGGTTAGATGCGTTGACCGGGTCCATTTCGGGTAGGTCTGGGGCAGTTTCATTGCATTTGAAGCATTTCTTCTCTTAGGCTTGCTGTCACCTTCTATTGCAGGCTGGAGAAGTTATGCAGAGTTGGGAGCACCGCAAGCAGTTCCTATGCCTCAGTAAAGAGGAAGAGCGGACCATCACCGTTCTTCAGCCCCTCGTCGCAAGACACGTAGATGAACTTGTGGCGGCCTTCTATCGGCATCTGTTGACGTTCCCAGGAACGAGAAAATTCCTCAGCAACGAATTGATCAGCACCCGGCTGCTTGAAGCGCAGAAGCGGTATCTGCTTTCGTTGGTGACCGGACCGTATGACAAGACCTATGAAGAGAGTCGGCGTCAGATCGGAAGAGTTCATGCCCGCCTAGGGTTGACTCCCGAATGGTACTTGGGGGCCTACGCTCTCTATCTATCACTCCTCGATCCATTGATCCTCGAACAATATAAAGATCTGCCTGAGATGTACATGGCGACCCGCATCACGCTGACCAAGATCATCTTTCTGGACATACAGCTGGCGATGGAGGCCTATATCGACAAATCTGCGGAAGCCCAAGAATTCGCGACCCAACAGCTTGCGGGCCTGAGCCATGAGTTGGAGCGAGGATTGAATCGCAATCGACAAGCGCTCGTCGAAACGCAGCGGCAACTCCGGCTGACGGAGCGTGTCGCGGAATTGGGCACCTTAGCTGCGAGCATGGCGCATGAAATCGGCACACCTCTGAATGTCATCATGGGACGCGCGGAGTTCTTGCTGGAACGGACCAGCGATGAAACGATCAAGAAGGGGTTGAACACGATTGTGGCCCAAGTGGACCGGGTGACGAGGCTTCTCAAACAGCTCCTGTCCTTCACCCATCACGGCCCCGTGACACGGGGACCGGTGAGCCTCCGCGAGACGGTTGCCGGCTGTCTTGATGCCATGCAAGAACAATTGAGCCGACACAAGATAACGGCGGTGACCGACTTTGATGGCCTGCTGCATCCGATCCATGGGAATCATGATCAAATGATGCAGGTCGTCCTCAATCTTCTCCTGAACGCCGTGCATGCCATGCCGAACGGTGGTCATCTCACGGTAAGGGCCGACAGCCATAAAGAGAATCAGCAGGTCCGGCTCAGCATTACCGATACCGGCCACGGCATTCCCCCCGAATTGCTCGCGAAGATTTTCCATCCCTTCGTCACGACTAAGGAACCCGGTAAGGGAACAGGCCTGGGGCTTACCGTCGTACAGGGTATTGTTGAAGAACACGGAGGCTCTATTACGGTGGACAGTGTTCCCGGCCAAGGGACCACTTTTACGCTCCTCTTTCCCGTCCAACGTCCGAGTCAGATTACCGAACCGGTTTGAGTGGCTGGATTAAGGCAGCCTGAAGTGAGCACGCCGGTTTGATTGCCAGCAGGCTTCGGTGTGCTGGGTGCAGAACGGCCGCTCTTTCCCATAGCTCATGGTCTGGATTCGAGATGCGTCCAATCCGAGAGTCTGCAAATGCCGGCTTGCAGCCCCTGCGCGCCGCTCCCCAAGAACGAGGTTATATGCACTGGTTCCCCGCTCGTCGCAATGGCCTTCAATCACAACGTTCTGGGATGGTTGCCCCTTCAGAATAGCGGCATTGGCCTTGAGCCTGGGTCGTGCATCACTCCGAATAGCGTACTGATCGAAATCGAAAAAAATGTCCGACAGCAGCGGCGTCGGTTGAGCCGGTACAGAGGCCGCCTGTTCCGGGGGAACAGAGACCGATTGTTCCGCCGCACGGACCTCTTCGATCGGAGTCGTAACCGTGGGCAGTTCCTCTGCTTTCACTGTTTCCACGGCAGCGGCGGAAGATGAACTCGGCATGGAAGCTTGATCCTCCCCCGTCGTGGCGACTGTTCGGCGAGAGCACCCAGCGGCCAGGACGAGAAGAATCAACCATGGGACGAACGCTTTCGTATGAAACTTTAATGCTGTTGCCATAGTCGCCTCCTTATTCAGTAGTCATCAGCGAAGACCAATGGATTGAGCAATCAATCCATCCGTCGTCTTGAGATATCTGATTGTGGCGGTCTGCCGACTTTTACATCGTCCAATCGCACACGATCTGATTCCCTCGCGTGATCCTTGAGTCCTCTGGTACACGAGCCCCCCACGATCAATTTTTCTTGTTCGGCAACACCACATTCACCACAATCGTTCAGGATCAACTGGGATCTATGGCCACTACCGTTCCCTTGACTGTTCGCTCAGCTTCTCTACACAGAGAATCCTTATGGCTCGACCGACAGGACATGCGCCAAATGCAGCTCTCTCAGCATGGCGCGCTTCTTGTTCTGATGCGTCTGCATGCGGCGGAGGATATCGTCCAGAACCCGTACCGCACTGAGCACATGAGGTCCCTTGTTCAGCATGACACACTCGGCGCGGTGCCCCATCGCGGCGTCTGTAATCTCGGCCCGTGAAGGCAGTCCCTCCTTGGCGAGGGACTCCAGAACTTGTGTCGCCCAAATGACAGGTACATGCGCCGCCTCGCAGATCCAGAGAATCTCCTCCTGGACTTCGGCCAGACGCTCAAAACCGCACTCGACCGCCAAGTCTCCGCGGGCAATCATGACCCCACAAGACGGCGCCCGCATGGCCGTCAGCAACATGTCCGGCAAGTTTTCGAAGCCGCAACGCGTCTCAATCTTCAGGACGACGGCCGGCTGCCGACTGCCCAAGCGAACCAGATGTTGTTGGAGTAGTTCTACGTCCCGCGCTCGGTTCGCGAAGGACAGTTCGACGACATCAGCGTGCTCAGCGACAAACCTCAGATGCTCACAATCGTCGGCAGTCAAGGCGTCAAGTCGAAGGGCACTCTCAGGCAGGTTGATTCCCTTGTCAGCCCGCAGCTTTCCCCCCCGCAAGGGCGCCCGTGTAATTCGTACGCGAACTTGGCCGGCTTCCAGGCTCTCGACGATACCGCCGATCTTGCCGTCGTCGAACCAAATCGCTTCCCCTGACCGAACGTCATCCAGCACCTCGGGGATCGTGCAACCGATCATGGCAGGGGTCAGAACTCGTCCGCTGGTGTCATACGTCGCAGGTCGTCCCGGCGTGAGATTCTGCGTCAACATGAGGAGATCTCCCTCATGAAGCAGAATGGCGTTGTCGAGCGGCTGGAGCGCACCGACAGGAGTATCCCGATCGTCCTCCGCGACTGCTCCACCCTCATAATGCAGCACCGTACCGGGGACGACATACGCCGTCTTGGTCGTCTCCGCCCAGCACCCTCGCTCAGTGACCTCAACGATCGTGAGGGTCCGCTTGGCGTCGCGTGCGTCGTTGAATCTCACGCGCTCTCCTGCTCGGAGACAGTCGAGCCATGTCGGAGACACGGGAAGGCACGCGTCCGCGGGCGACGGGGGTGGGCAAGGAGCAGTTTGCGAAGTCAACCATACTCTCGCGGGGGCGGTCACGCGACCGTAAACATCGCGGTGAGGGCGAATCCGGAGGATTGCCGGGCCCTGTTCCAGCGGTCCGGTGCGAAGCTTCGGACCTTCAAGGTCCATAAAAATCCGGCATGATCGCCCCAGCGACTGCTCAGCCCGTCTCAAATTCTGGATCATCCGCATCCAGGTCGTGCTATCGTCGTGGGCGCAATTGATCCGCATGCAGTCCATGCCGTGCTTCAGTAAATTGCGGACAAGGGTGTAGTCGGTCCCGGCCTCGCTCGGCATGGTGACCATGATACGGACGCGGCGGCCTGGCGTGGAAGGTCCCAGCAGGGCACCCGTGTGTTCCGCCAGCAGGTATTGCCCTTTCGAGAAATCGAGTATCCCAGCTTCCTGAATCGGCGGGTTCCAGGACCGTCCCGCCAGGCGGTGCAGTACCACCAGGACCCTATCGACGGCAGCTAGGACGTGGGATTCCGCCCGGCCGAGAGAGGAAAGTCCTAGGGCTGCCAAGCGGGACTGCAGAGGCCTGAGGTCTTGACGACGAAGCGCGAGATAATGCAGCAGGTTTCTGGCGCTGTCTCGATAATTCGCATGGATTTCACCAAGCCGTTGCCGCGCGGCCTCTAGACCGGCCACCATATGCTCACGGACGGCCGCGAGTTCTTGGAGAGTCCCGTCGATCTCCGCACGTTCTAGACCGACTGTGCTGTCAGTGCGTTCTCCGGTCACGAGCCTCTTCTCCGATGTCACCAAAAGGGCCGGTGCAATCGCCTTTTGGCGTTCTCACTCACTCATTGAGCACGAAAGATTCTTGGCGCCTCTGCACCCAATTGTCAACACGGCCAATCCTGTGAGCCTGTACGATCTCTGCCACATGTAACCCAACCTTGATGCGTCCTTGAGAGGAGGGGCATGATCGTTGCGCATGACACGGTCATCGAGAAAGAAGTAAGATTTAGTCCAGTAAAGGATCACTCTCGTCAATTCGATCATCACGTCGAGACGACACCGCTGAGGCTATGGGAAAATTTGCACACCACGTCCTATCCAAATCGTCGCTGCAGCAATTGATCGACGCTCTGCGAATACGCGGATATCGTATGGAGGGCCCCACTGTGCATGATGGATCCGTGGTGTGGGATACGATCCGGTCGGTGTCCGATCTGCCGATCGGCTGGCGAGATCGACAAGAACCGGCACGCTATCGACTCGAACAGACCGGATCTCAAGACATCTTCGGAGTGGTCCATGGGCCGCAATCGCTCAAACCGTTTGTTTTTGCGCCGCGCGAGCCGCTCTTGCAGATCGAGCGAACAAAAGACGGATTCGCCGCTCGTCAAACGGCCCCTCAATCGGAAAAGATTGCGGTCATCGGCGTTCGCGCCTGCGATCTCGCCGGCCTCGCCATTCAAGATCGCATTTTTCTGAAAGACGCGTACCGCGATCCCTACTATGCGGCTCGCCGTGAAGGGCTCTTCATCATTGCCGTGAACTGCACCAGGGCGCTGTCGACTTGTTTCTGCGTATCAATGGAGACAGGCCCTCGCGCTAAAACCGACTTCGATCTCGCTCTAACCGAAGTGGACGACATGCTATTGGTCGAAGCGGCCAGCGAGGCCGGGTCCGATCTTCTTTCCGACCTTTCCTTATCTCCTGCTCCACAAGAA
>DATIGP010000165.1:0-32955 GCA_035454625.1 Nitrospira sp. | reverse complement strand
AGATTCATCTGTGTCTAACGTAGATCCGTTGAGCTTCAAGAACACGAATGCGGCCATGGCTCCCGTTCGCTTGTTACCATCGATGAATGGATGATTCTGAACGATGTGATACAGATAGGCTGCGGCCATTTCAAAGAGGTCGGCATGGAGATATTGATCCCCGAAACCAGCTTCAGGCATTCCGATCGCAGACCGCAGCAGTTCGACATCCCGAACGCCCAGACTTCCTCCATACCGTTCGATCTGGTCGGCATGGATATCGATGACATCCTCCACTGAGAGAAATCGCGGCTCAGCCATGAGCTACGCTAGCCGTTTCAACATCTTTCCATACCGTCGATTTCCCTCGCTCAGCGCTGCACGGAACTTCTTTTGGCGAACAGTGTCCTGCGCGGGCGCTACGATGAGGCACTTCCCATCTGTTTTAATATTGAGCGGCGTCTCCTCGTCGATGTCCAACAGATCGAGTACGCCTCGATCAATGACAAGAGCCAGACTGTTGCCGTGCTTGGTCAATTTCTTAATCATCTCCGTCTCCCCGTTGGTGATACAATGTAGATCCATCGTATCACTCTATCTGGGCTTGGTAAAGCGTGAATTCATAGTAAGTGCCGTGAAAGAGAAGGAGATCCCGGCGCGCAGGCAGGTGTCGGCAGGATCCTCATTTGGCATGCTATTTGACGACAGAGTCGTCACTTGATAGCGCGTCGTGGAATTATTGGATTCAACGGGCAGACGAGCGGTGGAAACGTCGGTGAAAAGAGCCGGCCGGGTCGCAGAGCGCACTGCGGCTGTAATCTTGGGTGTTCTCTCGGTAATCGAAGCTCGTATTTTCCTATGGAACGTTTTCCCACTGCATCCTCATGAATCAGACGATCCTTTTACCAATCGCTCTCATAATTCTCTTGAACGACGCGCAGGTGAAGAACTGCTTCGCCAGCTTATCGATTTCCTGAAGCCTCGACGTCTGATTGCTATCGGCAATGATGCTGCCTATGTGACTCGCCGCCTCACCGACTTGCACGACGTTGTTCAGGTCAGGCATCCAAGCTATGGCGGGCACACACAATTTATTCGACAGATACGTGAGTTGTACGGCCGGTGCGCTTAGATGAAGTACTCATAAACCTCACGGATGAGGTGTACTGAAAGTCAACGGCACAATCATCGCTTGGTGATTATCGCCTACGGGCCGGCATCCATCCTCCACGGATTCGACGTAGCGTTGCTTAGCTCTCTTGAAATCTTTCCATTAACCCAGCCAAGGGGTCGGGAATTTTTTGTCTGGCCAGAAATCTTTGCAGCACGATGATTTTTTTCTATCAACACCAAAAGACACTGTTCGCTGAGAAACGGTAAAGGTTTGCCGCTATGCAAGCCCCAAGTAGCTGCTTCTTCATCCCAAATCAATGCATCTCAACGTTTCTTCGGTTAGCTAGATTGCCCGATCGCACCTGGCCCGCCAAGACGTCGCAGATGACGCGTGTGGCCATGAGGCTGATGATTTCGGCCGCGTCGTAGGGCGGCGAGCCCTCGACGATTTCCATTCCCGCCAGCCGCTCGTGTCCGCCGTCTCACCTGTAGCTGCCTGTTCTAACGCGCGTCGGTTTCAGTAAACCATCTACCGGGCTCTACCACATCCCGCCCCCTTGAGTCCGACCCTCTAGAGGCTTATCGTAGGGGTCGGTCTCAAAGGAATCCCGTGGCCAGCATCGCGGACATCGCCACACCAGCCGATCAGGACCATATCCAGCGTCTACTGGGCGTCGTGCGCAAGCTGGTGATGGAAGTCCATCCCGGCAGCACCGCTGCACATGCCGTCAGTTTGGACAGCATCCTCGACCGGGAGTTGGGACTCGACAGTTTGTCGCGCGTCGAACTGTTTGCGCGCGTGGAGCGGGAGTTCCACGTCGATCTTCCTGAATCGTTGCTCGCCGAGGCACAGACCCCTGGCGATTTTCTGAGCATGATCCTCAAGGGCGCAGGCACCAAGGCCGCGCCGGCTGTTGAACCCAGTCTCCACCAAGGCCTGGAAGCCGGCGCCGCGATTCCAACGGGGATACAGACCCTTCCTGACGCACTCGCTTGGCAAGCCGCCCATCACGGAGATCGCATCCATATTCACTTGTATGGAGAAAGCGAGACCATCGAGCCGATTTCGTACCGAACATTGTATCGGGATGCCCAGGCTCTCGCGGTAGGCCTTCGCCGGTCAGGTTTCCAACCCGGTCATACCGCAGCCCTGATGCTTCCGACCGGTCGAGAGTTTTTCTCCGCCTTTGCCGGAATCCAACTGGCCGGCGGCATTCCGGTGCCGATCTATCCCCCGACTCGGCTGAGCCAGCTCAGCGACCACTTGCTCCGGCAGCAGGGTATCCTGACCAACGCCGAGGCGGTGGCCTTGATCACCATCCCTGATGCAAAGCAGGTGGCGCACGTGCTGCAGGCGAAGGTCCCATCCATTAAACGCGTGGCCACGACCTCGGACCTGCAGGACGACCTTGACGCCTTTTACAGACCGTACGTCGCAGCGCAAGACACGGCGTTTCTCCAATACACGTCGGGCAGCACGGGAAATCCCAAAGGTGTGGTGCTGACCCATGCCAATCTGCTGGCCAATATCCGAGCGATGAGCTCCACTCTTCACGTGACGCCCGACGACGTCTTCGTGAGTTGGCTGCCGCTGTATCACGACATGGGATTGATCGGAGCCTGGCTAGGGGCACTGTGCTGCGGGTACACCTTGGCGATCATGTCGCCCTTGAAATTCCTCAGCAAACCGGCTCGCTGGTTGAAAGCGATCCACCGCCATGGCGGCACGTTGTCGGCCGCCCCGAACTTCGCTTACGAATTGTGCGCTGCGCAGATCAGCGACAAGGAAGTCGAAGGCCTGGATTTGAGCACATGGCGCGTAGCCCTCAACGGAGCCGAGCCCGTCAGTCCGGAGACGATCGAGCGATTCACCTCTCGATTCTCCCGTTATGGCTTTCGCAAGGACGCGATGTTTCCGGCGTATGGACTGGCCGAATCCACGGTCGGATTGACGTTTCCGCCTCCCAGTCGAGAGCCGGTGATCGACCACATCAAGCCTGAACCATTCCGCTCAGAAGGGCTGGCCGTTCCCGCCTCAGCCGACGAGAGAGACGCCTTGCGTTATGTGTCTTGCGGATCTCCTCTCCCGGGTCATCAGATCCGCATTGTGGACGAGGAGGGGAAGGAATTGCCGGACCGCAGGCAAGGGCATCTTCAGTTTACAGGCCCCTCCGCAACGGCAGGTTACCACCGCAATCCCGAAGAGACAGCACAGATCAAGAAGGGAGAGTGGCTGGATTCATTCGATCTGGCCTATACCTCGAACGGAGAGTTCTTTATTACGGGTCGCGCCAAAGATCTCATCATCCGCGGCGGCCGTAATCTATACCCGTACGATCTGGAGTTAGCGATCGGCAATCTACCCGGTATGCGCCGCGGCTGTGTGGCGGTGTTCGGCAGCCGCGAGACGCACGGCGTCGGAGAGCGGCTGATCGTGGTCGCGGAAACCAAGGAGCGAGACCCCGTGATGCGCGAGCGGCTGAGAGGCCAGATCACGGCGTTGGCTACCGAAGTGGTAGGGTCTCCGCCGGATGACATCGTGCTGGCATCACCTCATGCCGTACTGAAAACGTCCAGTGGAAAGATCCGCCGCGCCGCCATGCGCGACCGATATGAAGGCGGCCTCATCGGGATCGAACCGCGAACCGGTTGGGGGCAGCTCGCGCAGTTCCGAGGCCTTGGTCTCGAGATCAGAGCGCGGCACGCGCTGCGTGCGTTCGCCAGAGGGTCGTTCGGGCTCTACGCGGTCGGTCTCTTTGCGATCTTCGGCACAATCACATGGCTGCTGGTGGCGGCGCTGCCGGCTGGACGAACCGCGCGCGGACTGGCACAATCGGCGGCGAGAACGCTGTTTCGTGCCTGCGGTCTCCGCCCGCGTGTCGACGGATGTGAGTATGTGAATCCGCACCGCCCTCAGATTCTGGTGTCCAATCACGCCAGCTACCTTGACGGCCTACTCCTGTTCGCGTGGTTGCCCGGCCGCCCGCGATTCATCGTCAAGGGCGAACTCACGAGGGTGTGGGTCTTGCGCACGTTTCTCGAGAAAATCGGTGCTGAATTCGTCGAGCGCTTCGCATTCGACAAGAGCGTCGAAGACGCCGAACGGCTCGCGCGTCTGTTACAGAGAGGAGAAAGCCTCGTGTTTTTTCCGGAAGGAACGTTCCGACGTCCTCCCGGTCTCTTGCCGTTTCGGTTAGGGGCTTTCTCCATCGCCGTTCGGGACCAAGCCCCTCTCCTCCCGCTGGTCATCCGTGGCACCCGGGCAGTACTGCCGGACGGCAACTGGCTGCCACGGTACAGCCGGCTTTCGATCACGATCTGTCCGCCGCTTGAGCCGAAGGGCCGAGACTTCCAAGCGGCGCTGGCCCTCCGCCGTTCCGCACGCTCCAGCATGCTGCGATTCGTGGATGAGCCGGATATTCTCGACCAGACGGAAACGGCCCTCACTCCTCAGATTTGAGAGGAATCCGAGTCGCACCTGGGTCTTCTAGCCGAGCTGAAATGGCTGAAGGGCTTGCATAGCTGCAAGCCCTTCAATTCACCCTTTTCTGCCATTCCTTGATCTGTACATCTTAACGTTTCTTTCGGTTCTGCAGGTTGCCGGAGCGCACCTGGCAGGCCAGGACATCACAGATGACGCGTGTGGCCATGAGGCTGGTGATTTCGGCCGCGTCGTAGGGCGGTGAGCACTCGACGATTTCCATTCCCGCCAGCGGCTTCGTGTCGGCGATGATCTGCAGAAACTTCAGCACTTCACGCGGAAGAAACCCGCCCGGCTCCGGCCAGCCGGTGCCCGGCACGAAGGCGGCGTCCAAGCAATCGACGTCGAAGCTCAGCCACACGGCATCCACCCCATCAAACGCCACTTCGAGCGCCTGTTTCGCGGCATTCTCGATCCCCATTTCCACGCAGTCGGTCACGGTCATGATCGTGGTTTGTCGTTCTCGACCGGCCTTGACGCCGGGTCGCGGCGCTTGCCAGCCGCCGATGCCGATCTGGACCAGATTCTTGGCCGGCACGTTAGGGATGTTCGTCGCATGAAACCATGGCGTGGTATGCATGCGTTCGTCGAGATCGGTCTCCTGCGTGTCCACATGCCGATCAAAGTGAAGGATGCCCAGCTTCTTGCCGTTCATATTCTGCGCCACACCCCGGACTGTCGCAAAGCCTAACGAGTGATCTCCACCGAGTACGACAGGAAACGCGCCGCTGGCATAGACGTGTCCCACGCCCTTGCTGACTTGATCGAACGTCTTCTCGATGTTGCCGGGAATCGTAAAGACATCACCGACATCACAGATGGAGATGGATTCCCGTAGATCCACACCGAGCTCGAAACTGTAGGTGCCGTACAGCGCGGAGATCTTGCGGATCCCTTGAGGGCCGAACCGGGTGCCTGCTCGATAGGTCGTCCCTCCGTCGAACGGCGCCCCGAGGATGGCCACATCGTATTGACCGCACTTGCGAACATCTTCGACATACGGAGCCTTGATGAAGGTGTTGATGCCGGCGAAGTGAGGGAGTTCTCCGCGGCTGAACGTGGGAATGCGGCGGTCTACGATTGAATCGGCGCCAGGCAGGCCCATTTCAAGGCCATGGGCGATTTCTTCTTCGTATTTCGTGGTCGGCAACAGTGCCTCCGCTTCCACCGCAAACTTCGCCTCCGGTCCGTATTTGTCATGCAGTGGGACCTTGCCTTGGTATTTTTTCTTCGCCATCACGAACTCCTTTCTGAACGATAAAGAGATTCATACTCTCTGTGTGAAAACCCCGGTTGCAGCACAACACGTGACGAACTCGCCCGCTGTTCAAACGAAGATGGCGATGCAGAGGTTGCCGGTGCAATCGGAAGCCACATCCAGACCTTCTTTGGTCCGCATAACGGTTCTTCCCGATTTGGCGGCAGGTCAGACTCTGGTGGTAAGGAACAATCGACTGGATGGAAATGAGCATACATAACGAAGTCTCCTCTGAGAAAGGTTAAATTCCCAAAAGGCCATGTACCTCAGTACATGATCTCCCGGGCTTTTATCCCTCCGTGGAGCCTCGTTATGCGAGGCCGAAAACTCTTGGACCAGACGCTTCCCTCTGGAGAAGGAAGCCGGAACCCTAGTTTTCCTTTTGGAACAAGTTTTCCGGCATCCTATGGACTCGCCATACCAAAGTCAAGAGCATCGAGAACCAGCCACGCACAACCGTTGTTTCGAAACATCTCTCATGCCATCGTCCCGGACATGCAATTGTGCTAGGATGCCCGCCGTGGTCGCGCACGATTACTTCGTAGAGTCTGATCTCCATCGCCACGGCCGACGGCCATGACACCCCCGTCCACCTCACCTGCTTCGGAGTATCGCTTCCTCCTGCTCATCATTCCTCCCACTTGCATCTTGTTCCTCGCTACCGGCCTCTTCGAATACAGTTCCAACATCACCGTGGACAATTTTCACAATCTCACGAGCCGGCTGATGCACCGGGCGTCACAATCCTCTACGCAGGCGTTCGACCCGACTCATTTCCTTGTCGAGGTCAAGTCTCGGTATATCTGGCTCACCACGGTGGTGCTCGCCTTGGTTGCCGGCATCTATGCGTCGATCCTCTGCGGGGCGCTCATTTACCAGTCTCACTCGCGACCGCGGCTGCTGCTGGTCACCGTGTTGGGATTATTCTTCGCTTCGATCGGACTCGTCTTTCTTTGGGCACTCGATGAGACTGATGCGCTTTACCGAGCCGTTTATAGTTTCAGCTACGATAATCTGCGTCAGGCCGGCCCTCAGCGAATCGGCGAGCATCTCCTGCACTTCGCCAAGACGGTCGTATCAATCGTCAATGTGCAGGCGCTGGTGGTCCCTGTCGTGGCCCTGCTGGCCGCTTGCAGCACGCTCGCCCCACCGATGACCGGTCATCAGCCCGATCCGGAATTCTGGGCGCTGCAAATGAAGCGGTTGAAGGAGGTGCTGACTGCCGCCTCGGCTATTCTTGTCGCCGGAGTTTTGCACATGGGCGCGTGGCTGCGGTGGCCGGCGGCACTGATTGCCGACAAAGACGCTCACGAAGCATTGTTAGGGGGTGCCTTAGCCATCACTCTATTTTGGGGCGTCACCTTTACCTTGATGCTGGTATCAACATACCTCCCTGCGGCCCTCATCCTCGCCAGGCGCGCCGAGGCCCTGCTGCTGAACCGGTCTTCAACTGCGGCTGCGCCGGATCCGGAGCAATGGCTGAAGGACCACGGTCTTTTTTTGTCATTGCAGGATCATTTTCCCCAGTTCGGGTTTATCCTCGCGCCCCTGCTTGCGAGCCCCCTGAGCTCCCTACTCTTCGCCCCGCTCACTCCGACGGGCTGACGATCCAGGGGGCGATGACGAGTGAGAGGGGGCTCGGCGTTATTCGTCTCTTCCGTGGATTTCGGCCGGAGGAGCCGTTGCTTCCACAGCCGTGAACGGTTCGACAATGGTGAAGGAGTGGCGACTCCCCTTCGGCACGACCCATGAATCACCGGCTTCGAGCAAGATCGTCTGCCCTTCGATATCGAGCTCGGCACGTCCTTTGATGGCATAGCCGACCGTTTCGTAGTCCCGCGCGCTCGGTTCCTTCGGAGCCCCCGGTTGGAGATCTTCCCACAATCGCATCGAGACGGCTTTTCCGGACACCAAATATTTTTGCCCCATTTTGCCGTTCGGGGAATGGTGTGAATCTATTTTCTTGACCGTGCTATCTGACATGACACCTCCGTCGGTTCGCCATCGGTTTATTCAACACCTTCGCTATGATCGCTGTTGTTTTTGATTCTCCTGAAAGCCGCTTTTGCACCGCGCTGAAATGCACCATCGATATAGGCGCGGAGCGCATCAGATGGCGGACGAATCTGACGGATCTATTGTGCACCAAACCCGATCGAAGCAGCGATGGTTTGTGCCTTCTGAAGATGCTCTTTCAGCACGGGCACGGCACTGGCCGCCCATTTCTTGACGTCCTGATCTTTTATCTGCTGGGCATTCTGCTCGAACTGTTTCACTTCTTTCTTGTGATCCTGCACCATGTATTGGATGTAGGCACGATCAAATTCTTCACCCGAAAGCTTGGAAAGCTCCTGTTGTTTTTTATTGTGCTTCTCACTTAGCTGCATGGGTAATCGTACTCCCTCCTTTGACGCCAGCTGCTGAACTTCCTGACTGGCTTTTTGGTGATCCTCGATCATTTGGGCGCCGAACTGCTTCACATCCGGATTCGATGCCTTTTCAGTCGCCAGCTGTCCTAATCACCTTGCTGTCCTTGTGCCGCGGTACTTAGGAAGGATTCTTCGCCGGCGCTCTTCGTAGCAGCAAAGCCAATAGATCGGGAAGCGCCGAGAAAATAGCTATGGTAGCCACGTGAAGTAGAGCTCGCGTCCTCGTCATGACGTTCTCCTTTTCATCGTCCTCATTTAGTCGTTAGACGTAACCCATTTCATATCTCACTACGTTAGGTGGGACCGATCTACTAGAAGATGCCCCAGAATCCTGAGAAGCGGTCCGTCCTTAGGATGTCATCGCCTTAACGAGAGCGAGGGCTCTTCCGAGGGATGCAGTCATCATGAATTTTGTATCCTGTTAGTAATTAACAGGAGGATCTATGAATGAATACGAGCACACCCTGACCATCAAGTCCCGGCCACAACAGGTTTTTGATTTTGTTTCAGAGATAAGCAACTTGCCCCGATATTTACCGACCGTCAGAAACGCCATGCCGCAGGGCAGCGCGCGTGTGCGCGTGCAGGGAGAAGCGGCGGGACATCAATACGATTCAGACGGCTATTACCATGTCGATAAGACTCGTCAACGGATGGAGTGGGGCTCCGATGGTGAGAATCAATACCGTGGCTGGTTGGAAGTGACCGGTGATGACGCCGATACGACCGCAACCGTCACGGTGCATCTCTCCTTCGAGCCACGGCCGGATATCGCGGAACGGTACGACCAACAAAGCGGAAACCGCCATCGCACCATCCTCGAAGGTCTGGAGAGCGCATTGCAATCGATTAAAAACCTATGTGAAGGGAAGGGCGGGAAAATCGAGCCGCACGCGGCATGAGGGCAACCCCATGAGGGCTCCCATGGACGCGCGGCGCTTCACCATAACGACATGAAAGGAGATGGATGATGAGCAGCACACTCATTGGATTATTCGACAATCCGACCCAGGCGGAACAAGCAAGATCCGAGATTATGGCCCTCAACAGTCCCTCCATTAATGTTCAGGTCTACGACAAAGCTGGCTTTCAGCTCACCGGGGGAACCGATACGTCGACGAGGGGATTTTGGGACAGCTTTACACAGACCCTTGGTTTCGGTCCATCGAACCAGGCCATGTACCAGGAAGGTGTTCAGCGTGGTGGGACAGTCGTGAGCGTCAACGGCGATGATAGTCGCGTCGATCAAATTGCCGACATCTTGAATCGATGCGGCGCGGTCGATATCGACACACGGGCCGAGGAATGGAACACCGGAAGTTGGAAAGCAAAAGAGTCTAAATCGCAATTGCGACCCTCCGCTACCGCAACCACCCCGGTCGGAGAGGAGGACTTTGCCGACAGGCTGGAAATCAGACGGGGAAACGTTTGGGTGTACCGGCGCAAAGCCGCCTAGTGCACCATATGACCATCATGACGATACAGGGGTGAAAGGCGGGTTCTCGGACGGCTCACGGCTGATGGTTACCGACAGGCGAAGTGGCAATATTCGATCGGGCTGGGAGGGACGTTCAACGCCATTCTGATCGCACCTCCATCGTAGCCGATCGCTTCAAGATCGTTTTGTGCGAGGGTAAGATCTTCCTCGGTCAGGTAGGCCACGGTGTCAGGAACCCCATTGTCCTTCAGCGAGCGTATAATCGCGCCCAGGGCTTCCCGCTCTTCCGGAGGGATGGCGGTGCTCAACGGAAATTCGAGGCGCCGGCGATAGGGGCTCTCGAACGTGTCGCCGAGGGCTCGGATGGTCTTGAGAACCAGTCTGTCTTGTTCCGAAGCTTGCAGTGCCGGCCCTGCCGTTGGATGCGTCGCCAGCAGATCCATCAGGGTGATGACGTTGGTATTTAAGGACCGCCCGATAAATTCTCGCTGCGGCTCCAGCGTCGTGTGCTTCATCCCTAACTGTTTGGCCACAGCTTCGACTAAGGCAAAGTTGATCATGAAGCTGTACTGCCCGCCGAACTGGCCGTAGCAAGGTTTGTCCGGATCGTTGAGGACTTTCATATCCCCGGTGCCGGCGTCGAACACGCTGAAGCCCATCGCGTCGGGAGCCAACATCCGCTTCGCTTCTTTCAAAGTCGCGAAGGCACCGACGTTGACCGGCACCAAGACTTCTTGGTCGATAGACTGGAGGAATTCGACGATCGTTTTTCGGTAGGGAACGTCTTTCCACTCGACTGTGCGGTACTCTTTTTCCCAGACCAGTTCGTCGAGGAACGGTGGGAAGGTCTTGAGCGTTGCCAGATCCTTCTCCTGAAATGCCCTGACAAACGACGACCAATCTTGGATCTTGACATGCAGAGATTCACTGAGGTTGGGGCGTAGATATTCCTCCTCGACCTCACTCCCATGTTTCGCCAACAATTTCGTCGGTAGATCGTTCCACAGCTCGTTACAGATGATCCGATCCACGCTGGCGTCGTCCACGCCGGTCACATGCTCAACCGAGGCACAGTGGGTTTCCACCCGATCCCGATGTTCCGCCAGGTCAGGATGAGCCAATGCACCCTCTAATACCGATTGTTGCCAATCGACCATGACATACCGCACACGCGGATAAATCGTCGCCTCTTTGTCGACCGCCTTGAGGTAGCTGAGAAAGCAAGCCGCAAGATTGCCGTTGCCTGGCCCTAACTCGAGAACGATCAACGGTGAGGGGTGGAGGGTCACGCGTGAAGAATCGATCGATCGGTGATTGCTGGACGGTGAAGGCTGATTTCTGCTCCTCTCGCGTTTGATGACACGCTCGACATAATCAGCCGCCAGCGCATGAGCTAAACGAAAGTCGGCAGAGGCGAACGTTTGATAGTAGGATCGGAGCTTATCCCCTCGCAGCCCATAGAAGAGCTGGTTAAGATGGTTCTGCCACTGATCGAGCGGTTTATATTCCCCGATCAGCTGAGGGAGGGCGTCGGCATCTTGCAACATGTCGTTCGGTCACCAACGAGCGATTCGACGAATTGACTGGACGGCGGCTGAAATCCTAACAGATGGCCGGAAACCCGTGCAATGGGCCGATGGCTGTAGATTTCTTGACAGTTTCACCTCGGCAGGTGTAGCAGTCAGAAATGACGCCGAGAGATTTTCTTTTGGTCGGCATTGCAACGGTTGCCGCTTTCTTGTGGTGCTCAGCAGCGGTAAGCGAAGAACTTCCGCTCACGGAGAATGTGCCGATCTCGGAGTTCCAAAACCGCACCGAGGACGTCAAGGCTTACGATTTCGATGCTCCTCCCCAAGGCCTGTTTCGCTCAATCGTCATGGCGGAAGATTTTGAGGAACGGCTGGGTTCTCTGCGTACTCACGAAATCGTACCGATCAAGCCGACCGAACGATTCCGAGCGGATGCGGACGCCATTTTCATCGTGTTCTCGTTACATCAGCATTACCAGGGCTTCACGGTCTTCGGTCGTTGCATGTCAGAACAGGTGGCCGGTGTCATGCCGGGGACGGTCGTCAGCGAAGACGCCATGCACATAGCTCTGGAGGATGAAAGCGGGTATCTCACCTTATCACCACCCCGAGGAGGGTGGAAGCCTGGCCGATACAAAGTTGAAATTCATACTGGCGAGCAAGTCAACGAGACGAGTCTCATGGGCACGATGCGTTTCGCTGTCGCGGCAGCCGAAAACTAGTTTGGCTTGCGCGTCAACATCTGGAGGGTTCTTCGCATTTTGATTTGACTTCAGAATTCCCTGGCACGGTTGATCCTTGCGCCATGGCAGCGAAGAATATTACCCTACCATTCCGATGAATGACTCGGCTTTAGCCAGTGAGAAAGCCATCCATGGCTTCGTCTGATTCTCTCAACGAGCGGTACCGCGCCCTCCTAGACGTTTCAATCTCTCTCTCAGCACATCGCAGCTTGGCGACACTTCTTGGCTATCTAGCCCAGGAACTGCCCCGTGTTACCCCATGCTCCTCCATCACACTCGCCTTGCATGACTCTGACCGAAACACCATGCGGGTCCACCTTTTAGAAACCCTTCTGCCTTCCTCGGCCTTACCTGAGAAGCATGAATATCGAATCGAGGACAGTCCCGAAGGCTGGGTCTGGCAACATCAGAAGCCTTTCGTTTGCACGAACGTTGAGCGGGAAACTCGCTTCTTCAACATCATGCCGAAGGTAAATTTGGGAGGCATCCAGTCGTTTTCCATCCTTCCGCTTACGACCGCTCGCCGTCGCCTTGGTTCATTGGCCGTCTGGAGTAACGAGGGACATTCCTTTGAAGCAGCTGAACTCGACTTCCTGCAGCAAGTCGCCAACCAAGTCGCCGTCGCGGTCGAATACGCGCTGGACTTCGAACATGCGCGGCAAGCGGAGAAAGACATGAAGGGCCGATTTGAGCGCGAACGCTTGATGCTGGAAATCAACAATGCCGTCGTGTCGCACCTCGGTCTTCGTGATCTCCTCAAAGCGCTCTCTGTCAGCCTACGTCGCGTCATTCCCCACGACGCGGCCCTGTTGACGCTTCACGAGCCCGGTTGCAATCAACTGCGCCTTCACGCCCTGGATTTGCACATGTTCGGTACAGTTCCGTTCGAGGAAGGGGTCCTGATCTCGTTAGAGGATACGCCCGAAGGACAGGCAATCGCGTCACGCCAACCGGTCCTAGTCGGTCCCGTCGTTGATCTCACGCGATTCTCGTCCCCCTGGGTCCGACATGCAGTCGAAAATGGTGTCAGGTCGGGATGTGCGGTTCCGCTGATTACACGCGACCGTACAGTTGGTGCACTGAGCGTCGTGAGTGCGCGCGAAAATGCGTTCGGTGAGGCGGATGCCGTGCTGCTCAGCCTGTGCGCGCAGCAGATCGCCATTGCGGTCGAAAACGTACTTGCTTATCGAGAAATTGCGACGCTGAAGGACAAGCTGAACAAAGAAAAACTCTACTTGGAAGATGAAATCCGAAGCGAATTGAACTTCGAGGAGATCATCGGTGAGAGCCCTGCGATTAAGCAGGTACTGAAGCAAGTGGACATTGTCGCACCCACAGATTCCACTGTACTGATTCTTGGAGAGACGGGTACGGGGAAAGAACTCTTGGCTCGTGCCATCCACGACCGAAGTAAGCGACGAGAACGGACCTTCGTGAAATTGAATTGTGCGGCAATACCCACAGGATTGCTTGAGAGCGAATTGTTCGGCCACGAGAGAGGGGCGTTTACCGGGGCGATCGCCACCAAAGTGGGCCGGTTCGAACTGGCGGATGGAGGCACGCTGTTTCTTGACGAGGTGGGAGACATCCCTCTCGAACTGCAATCCAAACTGCTGCGTGTGCTACAGGAGCAGGAGTTTGAGCGGCTCGGTAGCACAAGAACCATCAAGGTCAGGGTGCGGCTTCTCGCAGCCACGAACCGTGATCTTGCCGAGATGGTGGAGAACAAACTCTTTCGGAGCGATCTGTTTTACCGGTTGAATGTGTTCCCGCTCACCGTACCGGCGCTCCGGGACCGCCGTGAGGATATTCCTCTCCTTGTCCGGTATTTTGTGCAACAGTTTAGACGCCGCATGGACAAGACCATCGACACGATTCCGACTGACACCATTGCGGCGTTGTCGCGGTACGATTGGCCGGGCAACATTCGTGAGCTGGAAAACTTCATTGAACGCGCCGTGATCCTCACGCAGGGTGCATCGCTCTATGTCCCACTGGGCGAACTGAAACCGCGCTCCGGAATCGGAATTCCAACTCCCGCAACGTTGGAGGAAACGGAACGGGACCACATCTTAAGAATTCTCAAATCAACAAAGTGGGTAATCGGCGGTCCGACAGGGGCTGCCGCTAAACTCGGCATGAAACGAACTACCCTCCAGTCCAAGATGCAACGGCTCGGCATCGTACGCCCGGTCTAATGGCGATCGCCTCGGCACTTGCCGACAGCTCGGCAGATGCGCTCGTCAGTACAGGCTCCGTCACCTAGTGACGATCTGGGTTCCTTCAAACAATCCATTGCATTGTCAATAGCTTTTGCTGTTCAGAGTCCGACTCGTCAGCACCGGCACGCTCTATGCCAGAGGAAGGCAATGTCGTGCCCAGCGGCTTGAAGTAGTTGACATCCAACGATGCGGGTCGACGATCCGGAATAGTAGATGACTACGACGTGTCACAATCAACGGTCCTTTGAAGACAAGCTCCGTCTCAAACTGTCGAAGGATTACGAAGTGATCGAGAGTCCAATCATAGGGACCATGCTCATTGAGGTGGCATTCATGCACCTACAGGAGTGCTCGCCCGAGCCGATCTTATGGTCCAGCGCGGCCTACGAACTCCAGGCTGTTGTCTATTCTACCGATCGACTGGAAAGGTGGGATCATACTTTTGGGAGGTCCACATGGAACTGAAAATACCGAGTCCTGCACAAGCCTTCTGGGGATTACGCGCCATGAAAACTGTCGCCATGGCAGATGGAGCGCTCAATGCGTCCGAGCGCCATATGCTGGAATCCATCCAGCAGATCTTCGGCACGACGTATGATTTGAAGCAGCTCCCACAGATTACACCGGCAGAACTGGCCCGAGACTTTCCCGATCCGCAGCTCAGGAGGCAACTCGTGCAAGGATTAGTCATCATGACGCTTATCGACGAAAGGGCCGGCTCCACAGAAACGGACCTCGTTGAAGAGTTTGCACAAGCGCTGGAGGTCGATGTTCCTGAGGTGAAGAACCTGCGGCATGTCCTAAAGGGAGAACTTCTCCGGCTTCGTCTCGATCTGCTGCGCCGATTTTGGTTGCGGCCCAAAGTCAACGAGCTCTGGAACAAGGAGGGCCTCAGAGGGCTCTCCAAGTTTGTTCGCGGAATGATGGGCCGATATGAGAACGAGGAGTTGGCAGCGCGCTACCAAGGGCTAGAACATTGTCCACTCGGCTCTTTGGGCCGTTCCCTTTGGGACTATTGGCAACTGAATGGGTTCGCGCTTCCAGGACAAAAGAATGGCGCTCCCGAACAAATCGTGTTCCATGATTGTGCGCATATTTTATCAGGCTACGGAACGGCACCGGAAGAAGAAGTCCAGGTGGCTTGCTTCAGCGCCGGCTTCCAGCGCCGCGAGCCGTGGATCTTTGTGTTTTTCGTGTTGCTTCAATTCCATGTCGGCATCCGCATGACTCCCATTACCACTGCTCGGACGGGTATGTTCGACCCCTTGAAGGCCATGATCGCGATCCGGCGAGGCGCGGCGATGAACGTGGATCTCAACGACGGCTGGGATTATTGGCCGGTGATGGGCGAGCAGGTCGAGGAGCTACGGGGACAGTACAACATTCTACCGATTGAGGCCTTCAGGCCCAAGGATCAATGTGTACCTGCGGGCATCGTACTAACGCGTATGGCATCTTGATGCCGTATCCATAGGAAAGGGGAGGATAATGACAACAGCAAATCGGTATTTAACCTCTTGGGAGGGTTTTTGGAGTACCACAACCGGCACACCGGGCGAGATATTTTGGGATGCCGAGCCTGCCCATGCCGCTAAAAAAGATTTGGCCCTGTTTCAAAGCCACGTTGATCCACGGCTGCCGTTGATCGATGTCGGATGTGGGAACGGCACGCAAACACGTTTTCTAGCTGATCATTTTACGCGAGTGATAGGGACCGAGATCGCCCCAGCGGCAGTCGAACTTGCCACAAAAACCAATGGCGCTGTCAACGTCTCCTATCGGCTTCTCGATATACTCGATCCTAACGATGCTCAGACCCTTCACGACGAGATCGGCGACGCCAACATTTATCTGCGGGCCGTCCTGCATCAACTATCACCGGCAGACCAACAGACGGCCGTACAGTGTATCGAGTGGTTGATCGGGAACAAAGGAACTTTGTATCTAATCGAATTGTCTTCAGCCGCTGAGCATTTCTTTGCTCAACTGATTCGGCAGTATGGACCCCCGCCAGGCCTGGCACGGGTGTTTCAGCACCAGATCACTCCGGGCATGTTGCATGAAGAGGATCTGACATCCTTGTTCCCAGCAGATCGCTATTCGCTTCTCAAGACTGGACCAAGTCATATCCGTACCGTTCACCGTCTCCCAACAGGCGACGTCGTGAAGGTGCCGGCCTTTTACGCGATCCTTCGCCGACGTCAGTAAGTTCAAGGCAAGTCCGTTCGAGAGATGGAAAGTGACACTGTGCCATAAGAAAGGAGCGTCTATGAAAACGTCTGGTCCATTAGATGTGATTACACAACTTGTTAGGGCAATGAATGCGCAGGATCTGGAAACGGCTATGACCCTGTTTGAGCCTGGTGCCGCGTTCGTCCTGAATCCAGACGTCGTTGTGAGCGGGACATCGGGAGTTCGTCGAGCACTGGAGGGGTTCATGGCCATCAATCCGACGCTCACAATCGAAGCACAGCAGCTTGTGCAGGCAGGCGACGTGGCGCAGTACTGCGCCCGGTGGAATATAAAAGGAACCGATCTGACAGAAGCTGCCGTGCAACTCAGCGGGCGATCCTCGAGCATCTTACGACGCCAACCAGATGGGCGGTGGCTCTTCTTGGTGGATAATCCGTGGGGGACGGATATTGTCGTCTAGCGCAGTCTTTACGTGTTGAACAACTCCGTCAAACTGAAAGGAGCCGTTATGAGTATCATTTATTACTTCATCGCTGTGATGGGCTTGGTAGTTGGGCTTGCTGGAACCCATGATTCTTTGGTCTCGGCGAAGAGTCTTGAAGCCGGGTATGTGAGCACGAGCTGGATGGGTAGCGGCGAGGTCCATGATCTCCCAGACGGGGAACAGGTCATCAATGCTATCGTCAAAGGCGTGATGATCGTCCGTCATTCGAATGGCGCAGTTGGTGGAATTGTCCACACGGCTCAACTCGAATGTCCTATTCGCGTTACTCTCAGCACAAAGAACAACCACAGAACTTACCTTGGACTTTGCACGATTCTCGCTCATGAGGGTAAAGATGTGGGGTACGCCGAATGGAAGTGCTCTGGAGATCATGTCGAATGTGAAGGCGAGTTTACGTTTACAGGTGGAGCCGGTGGATTCAGTGGAATCTCGGGAACGACGCCGTTTTTCAGCAGGATTGTTTTCGAGAAGTTGGAAGCACAACATGCTCGGGCCGTGGGCTATGCCTACTGGCCCAACCTTACAGTGGCCTTGCCTTAAGTGGTTCCGGTGCCGAACATGGAACTCTTGGCAACCAGACAATAGAGATGGACTTCTTCATATTGTCTTGGAGGATTGAAACAGCCTGGTTAATAGATCCTGTCATGATCGATCTATCCCAGGTTGTTTCTCCTTTATTATCGTACCTATGATGCCTTCCATTTAAAGAGTCACCAGCATAAGCAGCAGCTGATGATCTATGCCACCGGATCCCTAAAGTCTTCGCCGTTTGACCCTCTCTCCACCTTCCGTTAGAATGCGCCATTTCATATCGTGACCTCCGGCTGTTGATCGAGTTTTGCGTATCATGACGCCGCCATCCAGCTCCAATCCCAATCCTTGGGCCTCTGTCATCATCCCGATAAAGGATGAACGAGAGAATCTGTCTCCTCTCATAGTGAGCCTGCTGAAAGTCATGGATTCACACGAGCGGTCACGCTCACGTCCCTATGAGATCATTTTCGTCGACGATGGGAGCAGCGACGGCAGCAGCGACGAGCTGGACCGATTGGCACGCGAACATCCCAGCGTGCGTGTGTTCCACTTTGACCGAAACTACGGCAAGACCTGCGCACTAGAGGCCGGATTTTATCAATCTTCCGGTGAGATCATCATTCAAATCGACGGCGATCTTCAGCAGGACAGCGAGGATATTTTGAAGCTGCTTCCTTATACCGCCTCACACGACGTGGTATGCGGATGGAGACAGCAGCGGCAGGACGGTTTCGTAAAGAAGTTCTCATCCTTGATCGCGAACCGCGTACGGACCATCTTCACGCATGACGGCATGCACGACACAGGATGCCCGCTCAAGATCTTTCGTCGGCCGGTGCTGGAGCGGATCCGGCTCTTCGAGGGATTGCACCGATTTTTCCCCGCGCTGGCCTTGATGCACGGATTCACGGTAACAGAGGTACCCGTCAGGCATTACCCGCGCATCCACGGAGTATCCAAATACGGCATGGGCAACCGCCTGTTCAAGTCGCTCTACGACCTCATCGCGGTGCGATGGATGCAGGACCGCGTGTTGCGCTACAAATTCCGTGACAAATGACATGAGCCACCGCAACTCAGACACGGCGTCTCCACGCTTTGGACCCCGATCAGCGCTTTCCCTGGCATGTCATGACTGAAACAATCTGGATCGGTATAGGCTTTCTCGGCCAAGGCCTCTTTTTCGGCCGTTGGTTGGTTCAATGGATTACCTCCGAGCGGAATGCGGAAAGCAGTGTGCCCGTTTCCTTCTGGTACATGAGTCTGATTGGTGGGTTGATTACGCTCACTTACGCGATCTACCGAATGGACCCGGTTTTTATTTCGGGACAAGGGTTGGGGACGGTCGTGTACTTGCGCAATCTGGTCCTCATTCACCGCGCGGATCAAACCAAGAGTCAACCTCGACCTCCCACATGAGAGACACAGACACACATCGCCGATCGGCGCCTAGCATCACCCCCTTATAACGACCACTTCCGACCATGGATCGCACCACTCCTCAACCCATACAGCTGCTGCTCCTTCTGCTCCTATCGGGTCTGCTTTTCTTCATCGGTCTCGGCAGTATGGGTCTTACGGATCGCGACGAAGGCCGCAATGCCGAAGCCGGGCGTGAAATGTTCGCTTCCGGCGACTGGGTTACCCCGACCTTCAATGGCGAGTTGCGTGTGGCCAAGCCGGTCTTCGTGTATTGGCTGATGACGCTGTCCTACCATCTGTTCGGCGTCAACGAGTTCGCTGCACGCGCGCCATCCGCTCTGTTTGGGGTTGCGTTGATCGTGATGCACTATCTGTTTCTCACCCGGCTGCGCGGCCCAACTGTCGGTCTCTATGGAGCTCTGATGTTGCTGTTGAACATCGAGATACTGGCGCTCGGCCGCATGGCGATTACGGATAGTGTTTTGATTTTCTTCACGACCCTGTCGCTCTACGGGTTTTGGCTCGGCTTCCACGAACTTGGCCGAGGGCGCCATTGGATCTGGGCCTTTTATGCCGGCATGGCCATGGCGACGTTGACGAAAGGGCCGGTGGGATTCGCCGTTCCTCTGATCACTGCTTTTCTGTATCTCACCGCCACGCGGCAATGGCCGGCTTTTTGGCAGAGAGGTGCGCCAATCCCCGGCACATTGGTCTTCCTACTTCTCGCAGGCCCCTGGTATACAGCCATGTTCCTCCTCCATGGAGATGCGTACTCTTCCCAGGCGAAAGTTCATACGGTGGGGCGATTCCTCGCTCCGATGGAGGGACATGGCGGAGGATGGTGGTTCTATTTCCCCGTTTTGCTGTTGGGCTTTTATCCTTGGAGCACCTTTCTGCCTGCGGCGTTCTACCGAGCTTATACAAGCTGGCGGGAATCTCGCATGGCGGTGAACCGCAAATACGAATCGCTAGAGCGTAAGGAACCGTTGGGATCCGGAGATGAATTAGAATGGTTCGCGGGACTGTGGATCATCGGGGTATTCATCTTCTTTAGTCTTTCATCCACCCGCTTACCCCACTATATCGGCCCGTTATTTCCCGCCTGTGCCCTCCTGACTGCCTCGTTTTGGACCCAAGGGCTGAAAGACCCTTCGACAGGAGGCCTGCGAGGATCGATCCATTTCATGATGGGGATTGGTTATCTCCTGGCGATGGGCTTTGCGAGCGCGCCTTCCCTGTTCAGTAAATTCTCCGGGAAGATGGTCAAAGAATTCCCACTCGCGACTCAATTCGATTTGGGTATCGGTCCCTACGTTGGAGCGGCGATCATTGTGTTCGCCATGGGGCTGATCGGGTATTTCGGGCTGAATGATGAAAGGCGCGGCGTTGCCTTTGGGGTAGCCGGCGGAGCACTGGCCAGTGTCTTTCTTGTCGGTATCTTGGCAGTCGTTCCGGGACTCAACCGATACGCAATTGCACCGCCGCAGGAATTGGCCTATGCGGCCGGGATGAACCTGAATCCGACCGACCAACTGATCGCGTTTGGTTCGACCAGGCCATCCATCGCTTTCTATGCGAGACGAACGGTGGCTTTCATCCCAGCCGGAGAAATCGACCGGCTGCGGACGGCATTAGGTAAAGAAGGCCGGACAATGATCCTTCTCCCGGAATACTTCCAGGATAGCTTGCCGAAGGAAACAACTGCGTTTCAACCGATTCTCAAGCGCTACGGTTACGTCTTGTTGAGCAATCACCAGATGGTTACCCAGCCTCAGGGTGCCCACATCAATGCCTCACCACCGGTAAGGTCTCTCGAGCACTAACCGTGAACGTTCCTCGTGAAACGTATTTCGGGAATTGTGACGCTCAGGATTTATCTTATGGGATACGAGACACGAAGGCCCTTCACGCGCGCCGGAGGAGTTACTGAAAAGGCAGAACCCCCCGCGCATCAACGAGAATTAGAATGGCAATGGCCAGGCCCCCTATCAAGGCACTTTCCCGTATCACTGGCCAGTCCGGCGATTCCTCGGTGTGGTAGTCGTCCCGTCCTATCCTGTCGAGCCAGGAGGCCATGCAGGCAAATCCGACCGAGGAAAGAACAAGAGGTGAGGTCGTCATGGCAGCCAGGCCGTATGCGATTAACTGCGCTGAGGTATCCGATTGCCCGCCCCTTCTTATTGCTCCCCTGCGAATCCAACGAGTTCGTCGGATCCATAAGCCCCCGGCTATCGCAGCAGTTCCTAGTGTCAAGAATAGGATGTCTGTCATTCCATCCTCCATTCGACGGGACAGAGCCCAGAGCAAGGCAAACAGTGCCGACGTTCCCACCGCCGCAAGTCGCAACCCATCCTGTACTGAACGTCGCCACTGTCTTACCGGCGCGGTTGCAATGAAGCCGCTGAGGATACCGATCACCGCCCCGCCAAGAACATCGGTTGGGAAATGAGACCCTCGAAGGACGCGACTCAGTGCGACGAACAATGCGATCGCGATGCAGACTGATCCGAAGAGGGGAAACCGTTTCACGAGCACCGTCGCAATGGCAAAGCTCGCCGCGCTGTGTCCCGATGGAAAGGAGTCCAGTCCCGATGTCCAGGAAAAGGTCATCTGCCAGTCTCCCGAGTGGACGAACTTCGGTCGAGGCCTTCCGACGATGTGTTTCAACGCGTTCGCGAGCAATGCAGCGACTCCGTGCGCGATCAGCGACTGGATGGCGACTGTTTTGACGGTCGGCTTTTCGAAAGCCCAGGCGACAACGAGCAATAGAATGCTGAAGGTTGTCAGTCGCCATCCTTGACCGATCCAATCTCCTGTATCGCTGGTGAACGCCATCCACGGAACGGTGAGTTGGTCCCAGGGAAGATGAATCGTCACCGATCGCACATACCGGATGATGGGCAGATCGAACCGGGCTAAGCCGAGGAAGCCGATGACTAATGCGGCGGAGGAACAACCGAGTGCTATAATCGACCAGGCTGTGTTCGGCGGTGACTGGGACTGAACGCTCATCAAGCCACGATCTGATACGGGTTCCCCGTATTTCTGAACTGATCGCCAATCGCTTACTGTCGGCACCCTGTTTACGGCACCCAGTCGGCCAGGAACACATTAAACTCGCCGGGTTCCTTGGCATTGCGATCCGACACCCAGACAAGGCGTTTACCGTCCGGCGAGAACATCGGGAAACTATTGAAGTGTCCTTCCCTGGTGAGACGTTCTATCCCGGTTCCGTCATCCCGCACCAGATACAGATGGAAACTCGGGCGTCCGCCTTCACCTCTCGTCTCTATGTTGGACGAAAAGATGATGCGTCGACCGTCGGGATGAAAATACGGAGAAAAATTCGACGCGCCGGTCGTTGTCACCTGCTTTTTGTTCGACCCATCGGCGTTCATAATAAAAATTTCAAGCTGACCAGGCTCGACCAGCCGTTGCGCCAACAACTCCTTGTATTTCTCCATTTCGGACGGATCGGTTGGATGGGATGCCCGATAGACGATTCTCTTGCTGTCCGGTGAAAAGAACGCCCCACCGTCGTATCCGACATCGTCCGTCAGGCGACGGACGTTCGAGCCGTCGAGGTTCATGGCATACAGGTCAAGGTCGCCATCCTTCACCGATGTCCAGACAATGGTCCTTCCGTCTGGTGAGATCGTGGCTTCGGCGTCATACCCTGGTGAGGCCGTCAGCCGCTGTATGTCCTGACCGTCGAGATTGACAGCGTAGATATCGTAATCGTCGAGTGCCCACCGATAGGCACCATCGCGTTTAGGTTTTGCCGGGCAATCGGCCCCGGCGGCGTGGGTGGATGAGTACAGCACTCGACTGTCACCTGGGAAAAAGTAGCCGCACGTCGTGATACCCTTGCCGGTACTGACCATGCGCACGCTCTCATTATCCAGATCCATCACATACATTTGATAACAGCCCAGCCCTGCCTCGGCCGGCTTTCGTAGGGAGGCCGGCAAGTCCTTCATCCAGTTGTTCGTCGATTGAAAAATGAGCTTGGTCCCATCGAATGAAAAATAGGCCTCCGCGTTCTGCCGGCCAAAGGTCAGCTGACGGATATTGGCCAGATGCCGTTCCGTCGAACGAGTCGACGCAACAGACTCCTTCGGTTGATCAGCGGCCATGGCAAATAGGGGAGTACCCATCAAGGCACAGATTCCCCATAACCAAATTGCCCAGATCTTATGACGTTGCATCAATCCGCACCTCCTTCACCTCCGGCGAACTTTGCCATACCTCGCGTCTCGTCACGACTCCGTCTTGAAAAATCACGTAACTATGCCATCCATAATAGAACAGAAAGCGCGAAACTTTCTCGACCGCGTCTGGTGTTACGCCGTAAAGCACCGTGATGACACTGCCCGGCACATTTGCCCGATGGCACGAGAAGAGCACCGCCATCTTCGGTCCATCGTATGCCTGACCATCAATCTGGAAACCCGTCTCTCCGAGAGCAATTCGGTCACCGCAAGATTCCTGCACCGCTGATTGAACCGCCTGTCGCCGGCCGGCATCTGCCAGTACCAAGAGCGATCCGTTCTGTGGCAGTGAATCCTCATTCAAGGAAATCACTGTCGTTCTAGATGGTCCTGTTAATTCAGGATCGGAGATACGGGACACAATCTGTTGTAACGGCGAAGCAGGGTCAGCAAACGCCCGGGCCACCGTCTTGTGTGAATCCGTGACATACCCATTGAGCATCGGCGGCATTTGACGTCTTGTCAGCCGGCGAAAAGTCATGAGATGAGGATCAAGCTCCACCCGCAACGGCTGATCTGGTAGGAGAAAATCGGCAATGCTGGTTTGGGAGAGGCCAAGTACGATCGTCTTGATTGCCGTCGATTCCTTCATCACGATGTGGATGGGGATCGCCATTCGAAAGGGCTTCTCGTCCTGCTCGAGCTGAACTGTCAACCGCCAAGTTTCCCTGTCACCCTTCCCCTTCACGCGACGAGCGTGGGCATCGCCCACCGATACGAGGGGGGCACCAGGCTGTTCGACCCATTGTTTGAAGAACCATCGCAAGTCTCGACCGCTTTCTCGAGAAAAGACTTCTTCAATCGATTCCCAATCCGCCGGGCGATTACGATAGCTACTGACGAAGCTCTTCAAGCCGCGCCAGAATGGCTCATCTCCGATTTCTTGCCGAAGGAGGTGAAACACAAAGGCCGATTTGTGGTAACCGATGGCATTATCTTTCTCGTCATGCTTCCGCAAGAATTGAGAAACCGCGTAGTCTGTTTCACGCTTCACATAGAGGTTGTAGCCGTGAAGCATCATGCGCCTTTGTTCGAAGGCTTGCGGAACATCCTGAACCAACTCGTGCCAGTAGTAATTCGCCAAGTATGTCGTCATTCCCTCGACCCAATTGCCATGATCGTCTCGATTGAACACCGAATTTCCGATCCACGAATGGACAATCTCATGACCCAAGGCATAGGGTTGGACATAGTGTCGCTTGATGCTGCCGCTTCCGAGCAGGGTGAACGACGGCAGACCAAGACCGCTCGCAAAAAAATTCTCAACAACTGCAAACTTGTCGAAGGGATAGTTCCCTAGGATTCTGACATACGCGTCGAGATACTTGGCGGTCGCATCGAGATACTCATCTGCCAAGGCGGCGTTGTCGGCCAAGAAATAGGTCTGGAGTTCGACTCGCTGTCCCGTCAAGCTTTTCCACTGCCGCGATTTCGTAACAAATTTGTTGGCAACCAAACTGAACGCCTCGGACTGATCCTGAACGATCCAGGTTGATGTGGTCTTTCCCTCGCTCGTCGTCTCACCGTCCTTACGTCCGGACGTCACCACCGTCCAGCCTTGTGGAATCTGAACAGTCACTCGATAGGTGCTGAGGGAACCGATGAAGTCGGGATACCAATGGCTTTCCCCGCTCAAGTATACGCCTTCTGAACCGATATACCCCGCCGTCTCACTGGGTGTCACGAATCGCAAATGGCGCGGCTCCCTCGGAGGGTCATTGATTTGGCCGCGATAACGCATGACCAATATCACCTTTCGGGCATGCTCCTTTGGAATGGAGAGCACGATACGCTGGACTCCGACCTCAGGAGGACGCGTGCTCTTGAATGGTACGATTTTATCGAGACCTTTTTGCCCGCCGGAAATAGGGCTTGTGCGCATGGCGATGGACTCGACGTGCAACGTATGTGCAAGCGTGAATGTGACCGAAGTGACCTGCGGCTCAACATCCAGTTCGATCTGATCGCTTGCAAATAATTCGTGTGTGGCAGGGACCAACTCGGCTGATAGGACGTGATGAATACTGGGGACGTTCTCCTGGGCAAGCAGTGCTACACCGGTCCACGCCTGTGCGATGGCTGTCGATAGTAGGCTGATGAAGCAAAATCGAAGAAGACGCGTCCTGATGTCCATCAGGAAGCGTTTTAACACTCGCGGCAGACGAGTACAAGCTGGATCGCGGTCAAGAGACGCTCAAGATCCACCGGTTTGATAAGGATCTCCTGAGGGCCTAGGCTCCATGCTTCTCGAAGCAATTCCTCATTGTGACTTCCAGTCATGATGATGATACCACCTGAATAACCCTTGTCACGCAGGGCGCGGAGAACTTCGATCCCCGGCATTCCGGGCATCATCAGGTCGAGCACAATCGCATTCGGAGGCCCATCTTCGACTATCCGTAGAGCCTCGTCTCCATCCTTGATGCCAGACGCCCGATATCCGCGTAAGCACAGAAATCGGACCAAGAGGTCGCAAAGGAGCGGTTCGTCGTCGACTACTAAGACCGATTCATCAATCTGCTCAATAACATTTCTATTGTCAACGGAAGGCCGCATGGTCACCGACTGCGCAGGTCGCCGCGAGATCTGATTCACGGCCTCAACGAGAACATCCAATGACAATCCTTTTCTAATGAAATCCGTCGCCCTTAAGGCTCGAGCTTGATTCTCCTGCATTTCTGTTGCACCGCCACCCAGGATAATGACCGGCGCATGAGGGTCGAGCGCCCGGATTTCCTTTAGAACAGTCAATCCATCCATCTCGGGCATCCGGAGGTCCAGCAGGGTAACTCGTGGTGCGTGTGCACGGAATAGATTAAGACCTTCTCGACCACCCGTCGCCGATATAACGTGATATCCATGACGAGTGAACACGTTCTGCAACAAATCACAATTCATCTGATCATCGTCCACGATCAAGATTTTGATCATCGCTCCCGGCGCCCCTCACGTCTGAATGATGTAGCTTAGAATAAGAGAGTAGCACGAGGACATGAACGACAGAAGACAATACGTGGTTTATGTGGGGGAAGTCGGCTGTCCGAATAGAGCCGCGACGAACGCCTCAGCATTGAAGTCCTGAAGGTCATCTGCCCTTTCCCCCACACCGATAAGGCGTAGGGGAAGTTTCAGCTCTTCGGCAATAGCCACGACAATCCCACCCCGTGCGGTTCCATCAAGCTTGGTTAGGGCAAGTCCCGTGACCCCAACTGCCTCGTGAAACTGACGGGCCTGGGCCAGTGCGTTCTGTCCGACTGTGGAATCAAGGACTAACAACACTTCATGTGGCGCACCTGGTAACTCCTGAGCGATCACCCGCTTGACTTTCCGCAACTCATCCATCAGATTGGACTTCGTGTGTAGGCGACCCGCCGTATCAACGAGAACCACGTCCACCATTCTGGCTTTGGCTGCAACGACGCCGTCGAAGGCCACCGCTGCAGGATCGGCGCCGGGCCGCTGGCGGATCACTCCCACTCCGATCCGATCCCCCCAAACTTGAAGTTGATCAATGGCGGCTGCACGAAAAGTATCTCCCGCCACAAGGAGAGGTCTCCGCCCAGCCTGCGTCATCCGCTGTGCTATTTTGGCAATGGTGGTCGTTTTCCCTACGCCGTTGACTCCGGCAACAAGCGTGACAAAAGGCCTAGGGCCCTCATTGACCAGCTGATCGATCGTAGGACCTGATACGGTTTTTAGAATGTCATAGAGAGCCCGACCTAAGACATTTTGGAGCCCTTCAGAGGTTTTCGCCTCCGCTCCACGTGTCTCTTCTCTCACACGCTGCATCAAACGATCGACAACGCGGACGCCAAGATCCGCAGTGAGCAGCGACGCCTCCAGATCTTCAAGAAGTTCTTCGTCCGGGGCACGTCCAAGGAATCGATCCAGGGACTGTTGGACGACATTGCGCGTTCTACCGAGCCCGTCGTTCAGCCGTTGAAACCATCCCATCGTCAACGACCTCTTGTTTGCCGTCCCGTTCGAACAGTGACCAGGCGAGGCACAGGAGTTATCAGCTGTAGCAGCGCCCGTTCGCGACGTGACATTCGCGCCGCTTCTTGCGAATTACGCTCATGGTCGTATCCGCAAAGATGGAGCACTCCGTGCACCAAAAGCATGGCAAGCTCATCGTCGATCGATCGTCCGGCTTCCTTTGCTTGGCGTAAGGCAGTCGGCAGAGAGATCACGACATCACCGAGCATCGGGGTTACTGCGCGCACACCCGGAGGCATCACAGCCTCACGGATAGAGAAGGCCAGCACATCAGTAGATCGATCGTTGTTGCGATACTCACGGTTCAGACGCCGCATACGTCTGTCTCCGATCAGTTCTAGGCTCAGTTCTAACTTTGACCCCCCGACTGCCGATAGAACACGTTCAGCGAGCTGGGTCAATGCAGTTTGTCTGACGGCAAGTCTCGTGATGCGCACGCGAAGATAGATTGCCATCAATGAGAACTGCCGGATAGATCGCGTGGCGACGAACTGGAGGGGGACGACTTGCGGGGATTTGGGCGTGAATGAGACGCGATCTGCCCTCGAGCCTGTCGAGAGGCACCGCTGTTTACCGGCTGATGACGATCATAGGCCTTGATGATTTCTTGAACCAGTCGATGCCGAACCACGTCTTTTTCATCGAAGTAAACAAACCCTATCCCTTCTATGTTGCGGAGAATTTCCTTTACCTGAATGAGTCCGGACACTCGATCACATGGTAAATCGATTTGTGTGATATCGCCGGTGACTACAACTTTTGAATGGAATCCCAGTCGAGTGAGAAACATCTTCATCTGTTCTGCCGTGGCATTTTGGGCTTCATCTAAAATGACAAACGAATCGTTGAGCGTCCTCCCCCGCATGAAGGCCAAAGGTGCAATTTCAATATCTCCCCTCTCAATCAAGCGATTTGCTCGTTCCATGTCCATCATGTCAAACAACGCATCGTAGAGAGGCCTCAGATAGGGGTTCACCTTCTCGTAGATATCGCCGGGCAGGAAACCAAGTTTCTCCCCTGCCTCCACCGCCGGCCGTGCAAGAACGATCCGGCTCACCTCTTTGTTCATCAAGGCACTGACCGCCATAGCCATAGCTAAATATGTCTTTCCCGTTCCAGCCGGCCCGATGGCAATTACAATATCATGCTGCTGAATCGCTTCGATGTAAGCCTTCTGCGTTGGAGACTTGGGGCCCACGAACCGCTTTTTCGTGACGATCATGGCCGAATCACCAAGCACTTCTTTAAGCGAGGCCTCAGGAGTTCGGCGCAATGCCGTGAGCGCATGGGTGACATCTTCAGCTTGGAGTGATATCCCTTGGTGGGTCAGGGAGGCAAGTTCAATGAGGATACGTTCGGCCTGGCGAACAGCCTCGGGGAATCCGTCCAGGGTCAGTTCTTCTCCACGAGCGGAGACTCTGACACCCAACTCGTCTTCAATCAACTTTAGGTGCCGGTCATGCTGACCGAACAAGACGGCGGTATTGGTACCTTCTCGCAGTTTGAGTTTACGCACGAGCTTGCGGTGGTCTCCCTCCTACATCTTGGTGAGATTGTAGCAGACGACAAAAAGCAGAGACAAGCGTGCTGCAGCATCTTTCAGAGCCTTAACCTCCTACAGGTTTTGCAGGCGCTGCGGTGGTAAGTTCCAGATCAAACTCCTGTGAAGCGATGCCACCCTGGCCGTCCTTAGCCACGACCTTTACGTGAAATGTACCTAGTTGATCAGCAGGGATCTGCCACATGATGTGGCCTGATTCCGGGCTAATGGTCATGCCTGCTGGAGCTGCCTCCAATTGGTAGGTCAACTGATCGCCGTCGGGATCAGTGGCCTTCACAGGATAGTCAAAGCGATCTTCAGTGGTAGTTGTAGAAGGCGTCGATACGATCTTCGGAGCACTGTTCCCTAATATAAGTGGTAGAGATTTCACAGAATTGCCGGGAATCGAAGGGTCATGGGCTGTGACCTCGACTATGATCTTATCGTGGATAGCAAATTCAGTCGTATCGAGGAACGACTCATCTCCTTCTTTAATTACAACATCATTATGAAACCACTTGTAGGTCAGATCGATGCGATCATGATCCGGATCACTCGCTTCAACTTGAGCTTCAAGCCTGTCCCCCGTTCGAGCAACCTGGGGTGTCAACGAAACAGCCGTGACTCGGGGGGAAGTATTCCCGACCACCACGCTCTTGGTTCGATACGGCTGACCCTTCTGCCTCCCATCAGTCGGGACAATTTCGACAAAAACCGATTGGCCTTGTCTTAAGAGTTCAGCGGGTAACGTGGCGTTGGTTTGCTTCGGAAGAGTAGCATTGTCTGCATACCACTGGTACTCGAAGGATACCGCCTCTCGTTCAGGATCCTGTGCGTCCACTTGGATTTCTACTGATCCCGTGAGGGTAATGGGGTCGTTTAGGATCTTAGCCGAAGTGACAATGGGAGGCTGATTGCTCTTTGGAGTACCTGTACCATTGACTGTACCGGGAGAGGAACCAGTGCAGGAAATGTTCATCACGAGCGAACTAATTACAAGAATGTGGAGCCAGATTCGGGCAACGGTTGAGCGGCACGAGTGCAGGTTGCTGACCAGAATCATGGTTGCTTCTCTCCAGTCTCCGATTTCAGGTAATGGCGCGAACAATGAGCAACATGACCGGAGCATAAAACAATGCCTGAAAGGCATGTCAATCGCGTTGATGTACCCAACTGACGAATCGACTGTAGAAATCTCCTACACTCGCCAGTTGTGTCGTTGTATTGCTATTGCTCATCTGTGACATCAGGGTGGCGCCTTCATTCCCCACATGGACAGACAGAGCTGAAGCCATACCCACCCCGAGTGAGACTTTAGTTGTCACATTGGTGTTGCTACCGACAGTCGCAGTTCCGACTACTGGTGAAGTGGATGCTGTCCCTGTCTTGTAGAAAAGTGCATAGAGAAAACTGGTCCCATCCGATCCGCAGAAATCAGCGGTCGGTGCAAAGGTTGGAAAAAAGACTGTCCCTCCAAAGAGAGTTGGATTCACGACAGACCGCTCAGCGGAATAGTTAGTAACGAAGCCTGCATTATTAATACTGAACGGTCCTGGTAAAGTCACACGCCAACCATCCTTCGATGCCACCAAGCCGATCATCGAGGTCGTTCCTGTGCCATCAAACTTCGTGACGCCAGGATTGGTCGGATCCGTCACCTGATTGGTCGAGCCGCTACAGACAATGCAGACTACTGCGTTTGTTGCGTCGACAAGATCATTGGTCCAACAACTTAGTTGGTTAGTTTGTGTGCAGGTTCCGTTCACTACCTTATCTTTCATTCCATAAAGTCGTTGGATACTGTTGTCGACCTTGTCAGAGTTACCCATATAGCGGCCTGTTCCAAAGAAGACCCACACCTGGTTACTGTCATCAATCGTCCAGGCTGGAGCAACAGTCACAGGACCTATTTCAACCGTTCCAAGTAGAGGATCATTGAACGTATCGATCATCTCCGTGGGTACACGATTGAGCCCACTTGCTATGCCCCAACTAGTTGGTAGACAGGGAGCAGCCACGCAGCCCATGGTCAGCCGGTACATTTTCCCTCTCCAGGGAAGGGACCCGTCGTGCATAGTACGCCCGGCATACACCACATCGGTTCTGAAATCGAGATCCTTATCAGCGGAAACTAGTGGGCCAATGAATGATTTAAAACTTCCGGCGGGCATGCGCGTCACATTCGTGTTAGCCAGACCGGGTCCCACGGCGAGATTAACTGTATAGAGAGCGGCGGCTTGGGTCGGAGGAGTGGGGAGATCCGCTTGATAACTATTGGGGCCGGAGCCGAATACGGCATACCACTCCTCATTCACACTGCTCGTAATGGCATCACCCGTTGGGTTCATACGAACCACTGTTGGGGTGCTCGTTGTCAGACCGAGATCGACATCGGAAAATGTCCAGAGCAGCTTCGGGTCTACCTCCGGGTTGGTAATGTCGAGGACAAAGAAGGCGCTATAAAAAGTTCGCGGGACTCCACCAATATTGACCGTCATGGGGGGAGCGCCAGACCCCACCGCGCATCTGCCGCAGCTACCTCCCATACGAAATCCTCCGATCAGAATCGTGCCCCATCCGCCAGGGTGATCAGCATCCGGCGTGAAGATTCTAACGTCAGCAATAGTTGGCTTTAAATCAACATAGTACACATGTGTATAGTCGGTCCTGGCTAGCCACTGCAATTGTGGAAGCAATTGCATGGGAACGAATCCCCATAGCTCCGCACCTAAATTTGGTCCACTCGCGTTGTCCGTTGGACTCTTGGTAAACCAACCATGTTCGATGGTTCCAGGAGTCGTAGGATCGTCGCCCCTATGATAGAAGCCTCCATTAAAAGCGTGAAGCATGCCGTCGTTTGCTCCCAGATACATCACCTGGCGCCTGTTCCGGTACTGCTGGTAGAACGTGTTATACGTAGAGTCACCATACACAAGATCAAATCTGGCAGTAGGCGCTGCCACAATGGTGGGTGTTGAGTGAATAGCATCTCCTAACTTCCACACCTTGAACGTTCCACTCCCGACTGGCACCTCAATCATCCTGGTACGTAATCCTGACACCTCGTCACCCCGGATAAAGTTGATTAGATTCATGGCGTTGCTGGCACCTGAGCAACTATCACCTGGATAGCGGAGATAATCGCGCAGAGCTGCGCAATTCGATGTACTAAAATCAACCTGCTCCGTGGGATCAACGATCCCATTATTGTTCGGATCAACCCATGTGAGAATTTTACGGGAAGCGGAGGGTGTGTTGGCGAGCTCTGAACCGGCTTCCCAAATCGGCTTGATGTTTTTCAGATCGTCGCCGAGAACATTCGGCACTGTACTATCAGCGACCCCATCGCCATTGGCATCAACAAACTTATCCACCAGCACTTTTCGGTACGTTGGACTCAAAGGATTATTGTCGAATCGCGTCGTGACGATAAGGTCACTCTTGTAATCCAGCACCCCATCTTTCACAGTATCTTCCCGGAAGTTTCCGAAACCATCGACAAACAGACCGTGCGCATAGCCCGTCCACTTGACGTTTGCTCCGCTCTGTCCGATGTCACTGGTAAAGAAATATGCTTGGTAGATTGACCCTTCACCGGTCGATGAGGAAGACAGCACGGACACCGACGTTCCTGAGGCGCTCTTTCGCAAGATGGCGGTGATCGTGGCCATCAGTCGATCTTGCAGGTCGTCGACATTCGAAGACTCGAAGTAATTATCGGGAATGCCGTCGGTGCCTGGGGCACCGGTAGCATTAATGACTTTGTCCCATTCCGACACCAAGTCAGGAATGCTATTGCCATTGCTATCTTCAAATCCACCGAGCTGCGCCGTGTGCATCAGAATTTCACGACCAGCGATGTTGCCGAAGGCGAAAAATGTGTAAAAGGTAATATTCTGAAAACCTGGGAGACAATGGCCGGTGACGTTAATGACGGAAATTTGTCCATCCGCAGTCCCGTTGCATGGACGCATATCATTGGTATGGGCCCAGTAGGCTACGTCATCTAGATAGTGATTCCCGCTGTCGGCATAATCAGTTTTATGTTCACCCAATAGAAAGGGGGCGGTGGTTGCCTGGTGCGCGTTGCACGTTGCATCAATGGGTGCCGTCGGACTACTCGTGTCAGAGTTTGTGCAGTGAATTCCATGCCGACCATGCGCGTAGTCCCGCAAACTGGCTGGGATATTGGTATCTTGAGTGGGTTCTCCATCTGTGACGAGTATTACGAAGGTTTTGCAGCAGGCAACTTGCGTAGAGGTCGATGCCCATGCAGGCGTGTGATTACTGCCAAAAAAGTAA
>DATIGP010000164.1:0-4412 GCA_035454625.1 Nitrospira sp. | reverse complement strand
GAAGAGGTCGATCGAAAGGAGGCAAGGAATCGCACCGATCAAGAGGGCCCGCGCCACGTCGCTGCCGATCATAATCCATTTCTTCGACAGACGATCCACGCAGACTCCGAATAAAGGCCCGAACAATATCGGTGGTAGCGTTTGCAGCAGACCGATGATCGTCGTCTTCATCGGCGAACCAGTGACCGAGTAGACGAACCATACCAGTGCGAGCTTAGTCACCCCGTCGCCCACCTGGGAGATAATCTGGCTCCACCACACCAGGCTGAAGTCGCGCGTCAGCAGCCATCGCCCCTCTCCCGAAGGCGCGTGCGTCTTCGTACGACGGAGTGAAACCCCCACAGTTGCTGGCGGCATACACTGAGGCTTAGGAAGGCCCATACATCTCGTCCGTGTGCTGCGAAAGACCTGATCCACCTTTCAAGAACCGCTGGCCCATTAGCATAGCGCTGACCCGCGATTTGGCCTATCTTTGTCGTCCTTCTGACCACGTGGGCCAATGCCCGGGTGTTTACCAAGACACAAGAGTTCTTCGTCGCAGCGAACGGCCAAGCAGCGTGCGAACCAAGGGACTTTTTCGGGCTGGGAGGATGGCCCGTGTTTATTCAGCAGACCGCATAAACGCCGCGGGCCAATGCCTGACAGAACGTCTTGATATGGGCGAAGGCGAGATGGACTTCCCGATGGATCTGCGGTTGTACCGCCTCGAGCGTCGTGCTGCTTGTCAGTACCACTTCCACTACGACGGCTTGTGGCAACGAAACCGGTTTGCCGATCTGGCTCGTGATCCAGACGGTCACCTCGCGGAGTCCGCGAACTTTCTTATGGATATCTTCCGCCAGCACCTGGGCCAGCACATTGTAGATCTTCCCGACATGTGCCACGGGATTCTTGCCGGCTGCCGCTTCGCCGCTGGCCGGCCGGCGGAGTGAAATGACCCCACATACCCGGTTGCCGCGCCCCACTTCTCCGGAATCACCCGCTTCCGCAGAGGTGCCTAACAACGTGAGATACGTCCCGGCCTCAGCAACGCCACGCCGATCCAATACATTTAGGAATACATGCGGAGATAAGCCGGTGCCGCCTCTTCGTTTCGCAAAGATCTTGAGCGCCTCGGCCGCCTGTGCCTTTCGTGCAAAGTACTCGGACTCGTTGCGGATGAACGGACTGAGAAACGGCATCGCGACAGTAATTTTCACATCCTTCCCCGTCCGGACGCCGAGCACTTTCACGTCCTGGCCGCTGTCCGGAAATTCCTTCTTGAAAGCTGGACTGTTCAGGAACTGCTCGATCTGGAATACGAGGCGCTCCGTCGGTGTCAGTGGAGCATACCCCACAACAGCCGAGGTATCGTTGGCCAAGGGTTCCCTCGATCGCTCGGTCACGGACCGGAGTTCCTCGGAAGCCGGTCTCAGCTCTACCTGACAGTCCAGGTCCTTCAACGGCTTAATGCGCGGCAGATGCCGCTTGAACCATCTATACACCGTCCGTTCGGCGATCTCCTGTACCGGAATGTGCATGTTCTTCCATTCAAAGGTGGCCCGGTCACCGATGACCAACCGCATCGGAGCGAGCACCGAGCCTCCTCCGAACCGGCAGGCCACCTGGCCAGCCACCAGCATCCCTTTATCGGCATTAAAATGCAGCACATGACCGACACTCTTCAAATAGGCTTGTGCCAGTGCCACCGAGACGGATTCCATGACTGTGTCGCAGATCGTATCCGGATGACCCAATCCTTTCCGTTCCACGATCTCCATCGCTTCCTCTGCGCATGGGAGGCGAGCGGATTCGATAATGATGGGTTCAATCATCTGAGCGGTTCTTGGCATGTTCCTTTTCCTTCAATAATCCAACTCAAGCGACGATCGGCGCAATTGCAGTGATGACGAATTCGTGGCACAGCCCGTTCGTCGCCACCAAGCCTCGTCTGTTTCGAAGATCCCGCGGTGAGTACCGTAGCGGGGCGCCAGCCAGATCAGTCATCCGCCCTCCCGCACCATGTAAAATCGCCTCTGGGGCACACGAATCCCATGAGTGTGTGAAAGAGGACGGATCGATATACACGTCAGCCTGCCGGGAGGCGAGCAACCTGACCTTAAGCCCGACGCTTCCCAGTTGCAGTTCCTGCGTGATTCCAAGCCGAGCGCGCATCTCGTCCAGTAGCTCGTGCCGGTGCGAGCGCGACACGACGAGCCGAAGGCGCGAGGAATCCGTCTCATCGGACACACGGAGTGCGATCCGCTCGCGGTCTTCCTCGAGCCAGGCTTGCTGCCGTGCAATGCCGGCGCATAATTGTTTGGCCGTCGGTTGATACACAACGCCCGCACACGCCCTCTCGTCAATCGCGAGGCCGATCATCACGGCAAACTCGCCGTTTCTGGCGATGAACTCGTGAGTCCCATCGAGGGGGTCCACATACCAGACCCGACTCGGAATCGTGACGTTCGGATCAATCGGCTCTTCTTCGGAGACGACCAGATCATTGCGAAATTCCCGGCGCAGCTGCGTAACGATCAGCTCGCTCGCCCGCCGATCCGCCTCCGTCACCGGTCCCTCTTTGTCCTTGAATTGCACCACGAAGTCGGTCTGGTAGATCTGTCGGATCACGTCGCCCGCTTCCCTTGCAAGGCGCGAGGCGACCTCGATCTCGCGATCAAACTCCGTGGCACATTTCATCAAATTCACCTACCCGGGTGGCCAGTAGACTAAGCCAACAGATTTGGCCTAGTTGTACACCAACGCCGTCACCCATTGCTGACAATAATACCGGCTGCCACGAGGACTCCGAGTGCCAATGCCACGAGACTGTATTTTGCGGGCTTCCGTTCCGCGTCGGGAAAGAGGTGCGCCGCTCCGACGTAGATGAGCGCTCCGGCCGAGATTGACAGCAACGCTCCCAGCAAGGAAGGGTCAATGCGGCTGATGATTGGGAATGAGATGAGGGTCCCAAGGGGCGTGCTCACAGCCGCGGCGAAAAACGATAGCCACAGCGATTGTTTCGGGCTGCCTCCGCCGCGAATGAGCAGAAGATACGTAATGATTCCCTCAGGGAACTCGTGGAGCACCATCCCGATCGCTGCCAGTGTCCCAGTAAAGACGCTCACACTGAACGTGATTGAATAGATGACTCCGTCAAGAAGGAATGGAAGCCGATTCCTAAGAGCGGCACGAGACCAATGGCGAACTCGGGATTCTTGTCGCAGACATAGGCGGTGATAAACCGATTGAATAGGTGCATGAACATGTACCCGGCGAGCAGGAAGAGGGATGCCTGCACGTTCATGCCGAACGATTTGGGGATGATATGAAGAAATGAAACCGATATGAGCACTCCTGCCGCAAAACAGGCAAAGTAGGTGGTGTTCCTGCGGCCCCAGGCTTCGAAGTGACGAATCACATAGATCCCGAGTGTCGTCACGCAGGCCGCCAACAAGCTAGCCAACAATGGGATCCAGAGATTTGACGTCGTCATCCTCGACTACTTGGATGCCGCATCATAGATCAGGACAAAACGTTGTGACCGCGAGGCGTACTCACGAGCCGGCATCACGTTTTTATACATACGCGTTCACCGCATACTGTTGGACCATGCGTTGGGTATTAAAGAACGACGCATTAAAGGTGATGGTCTGACGCATGACATCGAGCCAGCGCTCATGGGAGCGGTAATAGAGCGGCATAATCGTCGCCTCCAACTTTTGATACAGCTCCCGCGCTTCATGAACAGTATCCACTCCTTGTTCGGAGGGTCCTGGACCGATCGACCATCCCGTCACACCTTCGATGTGCCCTTCGATCCACCATCCGTCCAACACACTGAAGCTCGGGATACCGTTATGAGCGGCCTTCATTCCAGACGTTCCGGATGCTTCCAACGGTCGCTGCGGCGTGTTCAACCAGAGATCCACCCCTGCGGTCAAAAGCTGAGCCAAGGCCAGGTCGTAGTTTTCGAGATACACGATTCGGATGTGGGGATGGAGCTGTTTCGCAACACTCACAACCCGACGAATCATGTCCTTGCCAGGTATATCTTTTGGATGCGCCTTGCCGGAAAAAATGAACTGAAGTCCGCCGGTACGCTTGGCAATTTCGCGCAAGCGATCGATGTCCGCAAAGATCAGGTCCGCTCGTTTGTAAAGCGTCGCGCGGCGAGCAAAGCCGATCGTCAAGATGGCTGGATCGAAGGACATCGTTGTTCGCCGAGTCACCTCTTCAAGCAAGCGAGCTTTGGCCCTGTCGTGGGCGGCCTGTATCTCACTGTTTGGGATCCCCACTGCATACCGTAACGAAAAGGGGTCCGTTCGCCATCCCGGCATATGTCGGTCGTAGAGCTCCTGAAAGCTTGGCGCCGTCCATGTCACCGAATGAATGCCGTTGGTAATGGAATCGATGGTATACCCTGGAAACAT
>DATIGP010000163.1:0-10701 GCA_035454625.1 Nitrospira sp. | reverse complement strand
GGGGAAGACGGCGATCGTCATCGATCGCGCGTATACCATCAAGATCGAGAACGTGATGGTCTTCAATGCCGGCAGCGGAGGCGGTATATCGATCGCGCACGCCGCGCATGTGACGCTGTCTGACATCAATGTCTATGGAGTAGGGACCGGCTCGGGTACGGGAGTCACGGTGAAGGATTCGAATGTGAATTTGAATAATCCCGACATCGAAGCCTTTCTGACCGGGTTACAGGTCACGGGCGATCAGGGTGTTCACCTCTTCGGTGGCCACTTAGAGCGCAACGCCGCCTACGGCATTCGCTTTGACCGGGCGAGTTACAACACGATCATCGGGGCGAAGGTTTCTTCGCCTAACGCCCAAGGTATCACCATTGGATTTCTCGATGGCTCATCGAGCAATACCGTGATCGGAAGTCGTCTGGACGCCTACAGAACAGGCTTTGTGTTGTTTCAGGATGTTACCGGCGACCGGCAGAATCTGGTCATCGGTTCTTATCTGAACGGGCGGGTTTCGAAAGGCATCAAACAGCAATAAGAGCGACAGACACCTTTTAACATTTCGTTAACAGAATCTTGATAGTGTGTAGCCGGTCGAACGTTCCGGCCAGGTTATACTTCTACCTCACACCACCGACATCACTCCCGCGGAGGCCTCCTCATGGCCGGACTGGCGAACGCCCTTATTGGTATGACCGTCGAGAAGATGCCCGTCTGGCATCGGCTGCGACGCATCGTCTCTCCACTGATGACATCGGTCATTCCGCCTGAGATGTATCGCTCCTCCAAGAAGCTCAACCTGGGCTGCTCGATTCACCGACTGCCGACATATCTCAATGTGGATGTGCAGAAGAAGTTCAATCCCGATATCGTCTCGAATGCCAGTGCGTTGTCCTTTGCCGCCGACAACGAATTTGATCTGGTGCGTGCCAGCCATATTCTGGAACATTTTGATCTCAAAGACTGTCGGTCCGTTCTTTCTGAATGGCGCCGGGTCATCAAGCCGGGCGGTTTCCTCGTTGTCTGCGTGCCGTACTTTGAAGCCTGGGCCTGGAGAGCAGTCCTATGGCCGCGCGGCCTAGCCCTTGATGAGCACACGCTCAAGAATGGGTGGATCAACGGGCTGTTTGCGTTGGACCTGCCACCTGAATTTCGTCACAAGATGGTGTTTACGGAGCCTAGCCTCCGCAATCTCCTACACGAATGTGGTTTTCAGGTGAAAGCGCGGCTGGATTTGTACCAAGAGGAGCCCTACTCGCTAGGCATCAAGGATGATTCCTGCAACTCGTTCTCTCTCAACCTTGCCGCAGTAAAACGATAATCAAAATGTGAGGGTCCTCATAGCGGATGCTGTTTCGATGTCGTCAATCGTCGAATGCCCTTCGTCAGGTCGAGCAACGCCGGATAGCGAAAGGTCAAATGGACCGCCGTTTCCCAAATCGGTTGGTATAACCGCAGCCATGCAGGCAATCCCAACAGCCCGTGAGCCCGCTGTTTGATGAAGCGATGCACCTCGAGATTCTCCTGAACGCTCCTGTCTTTGAACCCTCCACGTGGATTGGTGTACCACAGCACGGTTCGCCCGGGAAGCAGCGCCACAGGACCGCACTGCATGGCGCGCAAGTAAAAATCGTAATCTTCGCTGAGCGTCAACGCTTCGTCGTATCCGCCGATCCTCTCCCACGTGCGCTTGGGAAACATGACCGTCGAGTGGGTAAAGACATTTCTCCGGTACAGCGTGATCCGGCTTGGCCAGTAGACAGACGTGTCATACCTGTCAGAAACTTCCGCCAATGCGGATTGCGGGATGTCCCCGACGAAGTCTGAGGTCGTCCAGAACCGTGTTCCGACCAGCGCGACCTGTTCATGTAGACGGAAGAATTGCATGGTGTAACGCAGACGATGAGGCACGCTCAGGTCGTCGGCGTCGTTGATCGCGATGAATTCTGCGTCGGTACAGGCAATGCCGGCATTCAGCGCGCATTGACGGCCGATGCGCGTTTTCTTGACGTATCGGACGCGCGCATCATGGATCGATCGACACTCCCGCTCGGTGCCATCCGTCGAACCGTCGTCAATCACCACCACTTCGAAATGCGGATAGTCTTGGGCGAGCGCAGCCTTGAGACAGGCTGCGATATACCGCTCGGCATTAAAGGCGGTGATGACAATGGCAACTTTGGGCCAGCACTCCATTACAGTCCTTCTGCCAAGGCCGCGCTTTTGCCTCTGACCCGCTGCAGCAGACCGGTCAAGGCGACTCGGTCTGCCTCTTCTAATTTCAAGCAATACAGAAGAGCGAAATAGCACAGGCCGACCGCCAGTATGAGTGCGACCAGAAAATCCGTCCCCAGCAGACCTCGCAAGACATACCCCGCCAAGAGTGCGACGAGGCCTGCTGTTACCGGCTTAATCAATTCAACCGAGAACGGATGCAATCCATGAAGCAACCATACTTGTCCCACTCGCAGCAATCCACCGATCGTCAAGCTGAGCGAAACGGCGAAAGCTGCGCCCGTGATCCCCCATCGAGGAATCAGGAGGCCATTCAGGCACAGGAGAAGGATACCGGTCCAGATGCCGTTCCACATGGCAAGACGCGAATGCCCGGACATCAATAAGATGGTGTGCGCAAACGTCGTCCACGTGTTCACCCATTGGCCCAGCGCCAGCAGGAACAAACAACCGGCTGCGAGTGGGAAGGCCGGCCCGAACAGAGAGAGGATATCGCGTCCGAACACGAGGAGGATGAGCGCGATCGGAAAGGATACGATCAACAGCCATCGTGAGACGTTGCAGTACAGGTGCTTCAGCCTGGTCAGATCATGAACGGCAAAAAGTCCGGCGGAAAGAGGGGCGAATGCGGTATCGAGGGCCGCGGCAATCAATGTAAGAATAGCCGCTGTCTGATAGGCCGCTTGATACAGACCCACTTGTGCGGGTTCCGACCAGTACCCGAGAAGCAGTACATCCGTGCGTGGAGAGATGACTCCAACGATCGTCATGACGAACAAGGGAACTCCATACTTTGCGAGTTCAGCAACCTCACGACGATCAAACGAGCCGGCACGGAGGCCTTGCGCGATCATCGTCCTGGCAAAGTAGACAGCGAGAATAAGGCTGATGAGGGAGGCGATCCCCACCCCGCCCGCCACGCCGACGAGTCCCCACCCTGCCCACACGGCGCCCAGCGTCAGCACAAGCTTTCCGAGCGGTTCCCACACAGACCGAATGGCGATGACCTTGCTGTAGGTGTGCGTCGCTTGAAACGCCGCCACAAGTATCGAAACCGCCAGTGCCACGGGAATGGTCAGTGCGAAAACCGTCACAAGAGACACGAGCTGCGGGCGTGCATACACGTCGAGCAGCCAGGTGTGTGATGACCACAACAGGCACATGGCCGAGAGGAGTCCGACGCTCACCACGAATACCAACGCGATGACAACCGTTTTGGCAGCCAGAAGACGGTCACCTCGCTGAAGAGCTCCGGAGACCCCCTTCACGACGAGCGTGTCCGCTCCGCACAACGCGACGAGCATGGTCACGTTGAAGATCGCCAAGCCGAGGGCATAGAGCCCGAAGTCTTCGACCCCCAGCATGCGGGCGAGTATGATGCCCAGGAGATATCCCAAGCCGTTCCCGAACCCCGAGGCCACGAGCATCGTGGATCCGCCCCAGAAGGCTTGAGCGGTCACCTCTCGGGAGTCTGTGGTTGGTATCGATCCGCCGGCACACATAGGCAACAGGCTTCAATAGACCGCAGAGCACAGTAGGCAATTCGAGCGATCATCGGGTTTCAACTGAGCGGCCTTGGTGATCGCAATGGTTTCAAGGGTCGGAAACAGATAAATCGTTGCGTCTGGAAATTCCGTTTTGTACTGCCTGTTGGACAACCACCGGAAATGTTTGTTGATGTACTCCGGATCATTTACCACGAGATCTCTGTGATTGCTCAAATTCAATGCTTTGACGGTCGCCACTTTCGCTGCGTAAGGAAACAGCGGAAAAAATGGGACACCATAGTGAGGCTCTATCCAGCAATACTTGTACGGCACCACGACGGTGTATTGCTTTGCAACACGCCTCAACTCGGACACGATCCGTTTAAAAGTCGTGTCTTCTGTAATGTGCTCCAACATGCCGATAGAAACAGCCCAGTCGAATTCGTGATCTTTAAAGCGGCTCAAGTCCTGGGCATCCTGCTGGATGTAACGGAACCCGGGATGATAGTGATGCACCCGCTCTTTGGGAAGAATATCGACGCCGGTGATGTGCCAATGGCTCGGGAGGTAATCATCGAACGAGCGGCCATCGACTCCACATCCGATATCCACGACATTCATCTGGTGGGCAATGGTGACCTTCGATCGCATGAACGCGACGCGTGACTTCCTGCGATACGCAAGTATTTTCTTGATCACCGAGGGGAAGGAATCGGTATTCACTGGTTCTCCAAGTTCGTTGAGAAGGAATCGCGGATGATTATCCCGCCAGGATGGGATACCGCCGGTGCCCGACAGCATAGGCCGGTTCTGCCGGTTCTCTATTCAACGAAGCTGGCTGGAGTCGTAGCACGTCTTCCTGAGCCAGTTCCAAATCGCGTGCCTTTTCGGTCATCGCGATCAAGCAAAACGCGAAGATGCCGGAGCTGGTCACATAGTCGATGGCGTTGTCCGTCGCCATGAAAACGAGATAGACGACAAGGCTTCCGAGACCGGCGAGTGCATAGGTTTTCGTCCGAGTTGTTTGGGCGACACGATAGATGCGTCGTAATCGAGCTATGTAGGCCACGAACGCCAAGGCGACGAGCACGATACCGACGAGACCGACTTCTGCCAGGAGGCGCACATATTCTGAATGGATGACGCTCAGTCCAAGCTGATGAGTGTAGAAATAGTGCTGCGTGGTGCCGATGCCTGATCCGAACAAGGGGTGAGGATCAAAAAAAGTTTTTATGACATAAGCCCAGTGGTCGAACCGTCCTGAGCCATGGATCTGATCCAACACGGCGGAGGGATCACGCGTGAACAGATCGAGCGAAATACTGTCTTGGTTTTTGAACATGCGGCGGCGGAATGTGTCATTGAGCAGAAACAAGGCGGGGATTGACGCGAGGCCTGTCAGCGGGAAGATCCAGCGGATCCAGCTTGAGCTGGACATCCAGAGCACAACCGCAGCGCCGAGGAACAAGCCAGCGATGGTAATGCGGGTAAAGCCTGCGATGACCAAGCCCCCGAAACCGAGCGCCATGAGGGCGTAGACGATGCGCGGAGACCTCGTGCATGCGGATGCCAATGCCAGCATGGCGAGGATGGCAAAATGGGAGCTGGTACCGGCAGGACCGAGGCCTGGAACACCCAGGCCAACCAAGGTGTTGATTTTCGAGTATCCCGCAACGACTGCGCCGAGGGACAGCAGGACCGCCAAGAGGCCGCTGCACCACATGGCTCGCTCGACCCAGCACAGAGCGGCCCACGAAGATAGAGAGACCATCACCAGCAGGAGAAACAAAAAGGGCGCCGTGAGCTTCGCAACCATGCGAGCGCTGTAAACCAAACTTGGAGACCAGGCCATCGCCATAATCGCGAAGACAAGAAACGCCACATGCCACCGGAAACGCAGACCATAATCCAGCAGGCGTGAGAAGGAAGGCAGGATCAACAGGAAGGAAGCGAGCCACAATCCGAAGACTCGGATGGAGTAGAGATCGAGTCGGCCGAAGTCGCTGGCCAGCCAGCCTTCAGGGCCCAGCGCAAGCGGAAGCGCACCCGTGCTCAAGGCGAGACAAATGAGCAGGAGAGGAGAAAAAAAAGCGAGTACGAGCGGGATCGCTACCAAGGCCGCCGCCGCATATCCCGCGATCACGTGAACGAGCCCTCCGAGACGGTTGAACCACCCCTGGCATGACAGTGATGAGCAGTGGAAATGGTAATGACCTGCCGCTCAAGACCATAACGAACGGCGTCGCCACCATGACCACGACCCGAGTCCAAACAAGCCGGTCCCATAGAGAAAGAGGCTCGCAGGAAGCGGAATCGGCGCTGCGTCGACAAGGGCAGTTCCCTGAAGGAAGAATGTCGCTACACGGCCATGCGCCCACTCCGACATGCCATTGCTCTGAAGGTTTCCATTAGAGCCATTGTTGGAGCCATTATTCCCGTTATTAAACAGATGGTCCCATGACAGCATGAATTGAGAGGTCTCCGGATTGAAGAGTCCTGTGGCCTGGCCGCCGATGTTCCATACGCGGATTTGATCGCCCTTCTGCGACCCGAAAAACAGTGACGAGAGATCCATCGCGATGGTATTGCCACTGATGGTCCCGGACGGGGCAGGTGCGCCGGTGAACCCGCTGGTAAAGAGACTGTAGGTCTTATTGCCTTTCGAGATCGAATCGACAATGTCTCCCATGGGCTGATACTGCCCAGTCAGGATGCGGCCGTCCTGAGCGAAGAGTTCATCGAGGATCTTGCCGTTGTGGCCAGTCCAATTCACTGCGCCGCTCGTGAAGTCGAGTTGGGTGACCAGCGCGGCATCAGCAGCGTCAAAGAAGCCGCCGATTGCGACCACACCCATGACCCCTGCCATCACGAACCCGCGCAACCACATCTTCATGCCATCCATAATGCCATCCTTTCTGCAGACACTTCGTGCACTGAAGGTCTGCCTGGAACTACTGAGGGTGGAGATACTACGCCCTCGTGTGTTTCTACGGTGTTACATGCGAATTAAATTGCAGCACACTTTCAATTAAGACTTATAAAAGAGAAAGCCCCACCCTCGATCCCGTACAGGCGACCAAGGGTAGGTTGTGTGCTCGTGGCCCAGGGACTATCGGTTCCTCATGTGCTATTGAATCGATCCCGTATTTGCACAGACCGCTGAAGCGGCAACCCCGTTGCCATTCGTTGGCAGAAACAGGTGCGGTCCCTTGTCGTCGTTCTTAGCGACGAACATGTCGCCCGTGGCGCCCCAGAATTCCGGCAGAGGGTTATTGGCGATCGCCGCGGTGCGGTACGCCGCGATCGCATTATTGGTCCCGGCGACCGCGTTGGTCGGCGCCACTTCCACGCCGCTATTTCGTGTAACGATCACCCAGTCAGCCCAATAGCTATACTTGCCGCAACGCAGGTCCCGTGTTTTGGCGATGCCGGCTCCCAAGGCAGGATTGCTCGGCAAGAACCCATCGAGCGCCACTTGATAGGCGCCGTTCAACAGGCTGGGGACCGTGTCGCTGTCAATGTACCCGATGGAATTGGGGTTGTTTTCCACGCAGGACTTCACGTTCGAAGAACTGGCATTGAAAATGTTCGTCGCAGACGCGATCGGATTGATGCCTTGGAAGGCAAACGGGGCTTGCATCACGGTTTGATTCAACGTGGCAAGCGTGCCGGAGACCACGGTCCGTTGGCAGACCACGATGGCCTTGTTGCCGGAGTTGGTATTATGGCCCAGTGTCACCCAGTCGCCGCTGAAGGCTTCGACGTCCCCGGACAGAATCTGCCGGACTTCCAGTTGAGTGAGGTTCTTAAGAAGATCCACGCCGTTCGATCCCCTCACACCGCCACCCACGACGATGGAGAAGGGCACGGCTACGATCGGAGTGGCCGTCAGATGGCCTGCGGCCGGTGGGCTGATCACTGCTCCACCTGCTGCCGCATTGAACGAGCTTGGTTTCACGTCTGACGCCCCGAAATGGACAACCAGATTCACGCTGGGAGCGGGAGTTGCCGAAGATCCACAGATCGCCTGGTTCACGTTTCTGCCTCCGACGACGGCAGGAGCCGGCGCGGGACAAGAATTCAGGTCGAGATAGGGAGCGGTGGCCGTCGCGCCGTTGGGCAGCTTCGTGTAGCCATCGGCCGAGGCGCTGGCCGAGTAGCGGTAGACATGCGGCACACCGCCACGCAAACATTGCCATTCGGTCCGATTCGGAGGATTTTCGTGGCTGCGAAAGAACGTAGGGGTCGTGCCCCCATCGCAGACGAAGGCGGGAGTGAGTCCGGCATATTGGCGGCCTGCTGAGGACCCTGCGCCATTGGCGACGACCTGCGCCTGGACGAGATCGGCCACAAGCACGGCGCCTGCCACGGCAAGACCTGTCATAAACACTGCTTTGACTGAGTTCATAATGAGCTCCTTCGGGGGTTAAGTGTCTTGATTTGCCTCTCCCTCGAGACGTCCTCGATTATCTCGACAGCCCCATCGAGCGGCGGGCAAAGCCCACCAGTCCGATCATGCCGGTCGCAAAGAGGACTGCCGCTGCGGGAATTGGAATCGGCGCGGGCTCGCCGCCACCGATCGTCAACAACTTGGTGGAGCTGTTCAGAAAGGCGGTCGTCACTCCCGCCAAGGTGCTTGCTACCCCGGTCCGTTCGAGGAGATGCAGGATGCTATCGATGTCCGACGACCCCCGGACGCTACTCAATCCGCCCAACGAGTCCGTGTCTCCGAAGTAGAGGGAGAAGGCCAGCAGCGGGTCAGCCGCGGCGTAGATTTTACGGGTGGGATCGGCGGCGGTCGTGAGTTGGCCGCGCCAATTGGTGTTCGCTGTATTGTAGGCGTTGGTATTTAACAGCGTTTTCTGAGTGCTGGTCCAGTCGCCGATGGCCTGATTACTTCCGAACCACATCGGCGTGAGTGCGCCGCTGTTCCCGACGATCGTATATTCGATGGGATTGGCACCGGACACGCCAGCCGTATTGAGGATGTCGGCGACATCGAATGATCCCCCGGACACCTTCAACGTATCCCAATTGCCTAAATTGAGATACCCCTGCTGCTCGTTGCCGTAGATGACGAGCACCGCTTCGCCCGTGTTGTACACCAAGGCGTGCGCCGGCACACTCACACTAACTGCGGCCAGGGCCACTGCCGCCACCGTGACTGTTTGTGCGATTCGCGTCCACATCTTCTTCATTACCACCCCTCCATGTTTACGGCCTCGATGTGCTATGACCGCGCTGCGACATAATCCTCATTTCATCGCCTAAAACTTGTCTGGCGCCTCCTTTCTCCCGATCCTGCTGGGAGAGCTATACCTCACCGGCATAGCGTCCCCTGTATGACCGAGTCGTATTACAACCACCTCAATATCAACTTGAAACGGCGTTAAACTTTACCTTTCGGGATATCCCTAGCTTCTTTCGGTGGTGCTTGTAACAGATGGAGATTACAGGGAGGTCAGGTCGCCCTGTACAGGTCGTAAACACTTTGTGACAGGAAAGTTAACAGTGTGAGGGATAATGCCGATCTTCAGGCAGGCGGAAAGAACTTGACGACAACGGTGCGGTCCATGCCTTCTGGCGGGGGACGGACCTGCGTGACTTTGGACAACGCGTCGATCGCCGATTGATCGAAGAGCAAGCTGCCGGAAGACGTCAGCAACCGGTACTGTAGCACCCGGCCTTCTTGATCGAGCACCAACTCACACAGGACGGCATATTCGAGGTCATCAGGGAGATCCGTCGGCTGGTGATATTGTGCCTGAATCATCGCGGTGAGGATGTCCGTATAGCCGGCGAACTTTCCGCGGCTCTTTCCGATCGCGAACGGATTCGCATCCATCTGCGGCGGACCTGGGGCATCTGAAGCCTTTGGCGGAGGCGGCGCTTCGGCTTGCGGCGGCGGAGGCGGCGGAGCTTCTTGCTTGGGCTCCGGCTTGGGCGGCTCCGGTTCCGGCTCCGGTTCAGGTTCTTTTTCAGGCGGAGGAGGCGATTCTTCTTTCTTGAAGGCATTCAGCTTATAGACCTTGATGAGGTTCTGTCCCCATTCCGTTTGCGACACCCAGTACAGGCCGGCGCCGATCCCGAGATGCACCAGTCCGACGAGCAGCAACGTCGTGCCAAGCTTGCTTTTCTTCTTTTCAAATCCGCGATAGCCACCCATGATTCGTCGCTCGTCTCTCGTCGTTCGTAGAAGCCGCTGACAAGCTGACAGGATCGCAGGCTGACAGAAGCCTTTTGTCTCGTCGCTCGAATCTCGACGTTCGTCGCTCGCGAGATCCGCTTCACGAGGGACGCTTCACGGCTGCGACGCCGTTACGAGTGACGCCCATTAGGATTCATTGATCGGTTTAGTCGCAATCGCCAATTCTTCGACCGGGATGCGCTGGAGGATATCGAGGACTGCCACGACGTGTTTGTATTCGACGCCGGCATCCCCTCGCAGCACCAGCGGGAGTTTTCCACCTTTCGCCGCTTTCAGGTCGCGGATGAGTTTTTCCAGTTCGCTGAGCTTCACCCGTTCTTCGTCCATGTAGACGTCGCCATTCTTCTTGACCGAAATCGTCGGCGTGTTGCTCTCCATGTCCGTCTCGTGCGGCGTGGATTCCGGCAGCTTGAGCTCAATGCCCTGCACCATCGCGGTGGTCGTAATAATGAAGATCACGAGCAACACCCACGCGAGGTCGAGCAGCGGCGTGATATTGATGTCGGAAACGGCACCGTGACTTTTCCTCGAAAATCTTCTCATCTCTTCGCTCCGTATCTCGTACTTCGTGAAGTGTGACGCGTATGGAGAATCAGTTATGCGACATATTCTTCACGCTTCACGAACAACGCTTCACCTTTTCACCACTTAATGCCCGGTGGCGGCGCCGGACGGCTCCGCTTCCTGCCTGTGCGCACCGGGACGGTAGTCCTCGAGATCTTCGGCCGCCGATCCGCCGTTCTTGTCCTGCAGAAACTCGGTCATGAACATCGT
>DATIGP010000162.1:0-2350 GCA_035454625.1 Nitrospira sp. | reverse complement strand
GTAGTACACGCCCCAGATGTAGCACACCAACCACCCCATCCAGTAAAAGTACCGCTTCAGCTCCAGCTTGTGGTCCAGGTTCGCCAGGTTCCGATCCCGCGTCACCCAGATCCACCCGATCGTCACCGCAAAGAACACCGCGTTCGCCAGGATGTTAAACCGCCACAGCCCCATCCACACCGAGTCGAATTCCGGGGTCATCGAATCCAACCCGTGCGAGTACCCGAACGCCCGCTGATACAGCACCCAAAAGACCCCGATCCCTAACATCGCCAACCAGCCGATCTTTACCGGCTTCGAATCGTACCACTGCGAGATGTCATACCCCTTCTCAACAGTCGCCTGTGATGATGCCATGCTTAGACCTCCTTTTTCGGACAATGCTCTTTCCCTAACCCCCTAGCGGCCGCGAACGATGCCTCCTTTCATTGAAAGAACGGCCGACACATCTAAGATCTAACAAAGCACCGCTTCCTGTGCCATAAGGCACTTGCCTAAAGGACGTAAGGAAATTCCACTGGATGGAACGGCAAGGAAAGCGGAAATGGATCGGTTATTCGGATGAAGAAGTGAGGCCGTGGGCGAGGGCGTATTTGGTCAGTTCAGCCGTCGTATGGAGGCCCAGTTGCTCCATCAACTTCGCCTTATGATATTCGACCGTCTTGGGAGATAAACCAAGCGTTGAAGCGATTTCTTTGAGAGTCAGTCCCTCGGCCACCAGCTGTAAGATCTCCCGCTGGCGCATCGGCAGGCGCCCCTGGCCGCCGGTGTCCGGTTCGGTATCAGAGATCACTGATCGGACAAGATTTTTTGCAATCAATGAGGTTACGTAGTAGTCGCCCTTCATCACCGCATCAATGGCCTGTAACAGCTCAGTCCCCGCCGACCGTTTGAGCAGGTAGGCTGATGCACCAGCCTTGAAAGCTTGATGTACGTAGTCCTGATCTGCATGGACGGTCACAAAAATCAATCGAGCTTGAGGGACTATCTTCCGCAAACGGCGTGCCGCATCGAGACCGTTCAGTTTCGGCATCGAAATATCCATGACCACAATGTCCGGCCGCAATCGTTTTGCCGCATCCAGCAGGGAGCGACCGTCCTCCACGGAACCCACGACCTGACAATGCTCTTCCAGCAGCTTTTTGAATCCTTCCAGCACTAACGCATGGTCATCCGCCAACAGTACCCGAGGCTTGCTCATGCGCGCTCCTGTTTAAACGGCACCCAGGCACAGATACGTGTTCCCTGCCCCGGTGTCGATTGTATATCGAAGGACCCGTCAACTAAGGAGACGCGTTCCTTCATGCTCAACAAACCGAGGCTACCTCGCCGGCCACCGTCAGGATTGACCTCAAATCCCACTCCATCATCGCTCACCACAAGCTGAAGGCCGTCTTCCAATCGCCGAAGATCAACACGGACGTTCTTTGCATTGGCATGACGAGAAATGTTCGCCAATCCTTCTTGTGCGACGCGGTACAAGCAGGTCACGATACCTTGCGCCAAGTGTTGCGGTATGTCCTTTCCAATAAACCGGGCATCGATACCGGTGCGTGTCCGAAAGTCGTCGACCAGACGCCGAAGCGCGATGGATAAACCGAGATCATCAAGGATGGATGGGTGAAACTGATGGGCCAGGCGGCGAACATCCTCGGAAAGTTGGACAAGACGGTCTTGAACAGCGTGCACCGTTCTGACAGTACCGGCCGGGGCATTCGAGAGCTGCTGTTCCAGCATTTCGATGTCGATCGACAAGAGCGCCAGCCGTTGATTGATATCGTCATGCAGATCTCGCGAGATTCGCCGTCGCTCTTCTTCCTGAAGGCGAAGAAGTTGGGAGGCAAGCAGTCGAAGGTCCCGTCGATTGGCTTCGAGCGATTGTTCGGTATCGATTCGTCTCGATACCTCGCTGACCAATGCATTATTGACGGCCATCAGTTCTTCGCTACGTGCATGGAGGCGTGCAGCCCATCCCTCGTCGAGCCGCTGGAGTTCCTCTTCGCGTTCACGCCGTTGTAGAAGGTACCAAATCGGCAGTCCGATCAATGCCATGCCGAGGACACGAGTGACCAAGGGCCTCCACGCTGGTTCATCAGCAGACTGCGGTGACAAGGTTGTAATACTTTCACGTGTCCCCGACATGAGGGCTTCCACTTCGAACGGCGTCGACATTTGGTGGGGAAACAGCGACAGGAAAGATTTCGCAACTTCGGTGGGGAAATGAAAAATCAGCAATCCAACCATCAAGACGACGATGCTGCCTGCAACCATTCCCCTTCTAGGTCTTGATACAGGCATGAACCGCCCCTCCACCAAACGGATTATCCACCTTGAACGTCATGCAATCAAG
>DATIGP010000161.1:0-11809 GCA_035454625.1 Nitrospira sp. | reverse complement strand
ATTCACGACACCGTTCGCGCGACACGCGTCCAGGTAGAAGAAGCGCTCGATGGTACCCTGCGGATCACGCATCAGGGACGGGCACTCGGCTTTCACGCCATCGCAGCGCGGCTTGCCCCAGTGGCCAAGACCAGGCCCCAGCCCCGCGCGCACCATCCGGTCACGCCAAGGGCGAATCATCCGTGGCGCAAACGGATGTTGCCAGCACAAGGACACGTTTCGACGGTCGCGACACCATAAACCCGGACATTTCTAAATTGGTACGATGAGGACATTTCTAAATTGGGTTGACATATCAACCCCAGATTCCTCCCAACACCGGCAATATTATTCGACTCTGCGCCAATACCGGCGTCCGGCTCCATCTCGTGAAACCGCTTGGGTTTTCGCTGGACGACAAGCAGTTGATGCGGGCCGGTTTGGATTACCATGAGTTTGCCACGCTCAGCGTCTACGACAACTGGACCGAGTGCGCAGCCCACTTCAAAACTCACCGCCTGTTTGCCCTCTCCACACGGAACTCCCTACGTTATGATCGCGTCACTTACTCCAAGAGCGATGCATTTCTGTTCGGGCCTGAAACGAGTGGGCTGCCCACCGCACTGCTTGAATCATTTGCGGAAGAACGGCGTATCCGTCTACCGATGCGCCCAGATAGCCGCAGCCTCAATCTCTCGAACGCCGTCGCAGTGGTCGTCTACGAAGCTTGGCGGCAGATGAGTTTTGGAAATGGACGCTGAGGTTGGTTCTTCGCCTTAAGGCCGCTCATGGCGTCAGCATTCTCACATGCATTCGTTGCCTTGGCACTCGGCAAAGCTTCTCCACATCCGATCCTGACTTGGCAGGTCTTGCTTCTTGGCATGACCTGCTCTATTGCCCCCGATATAGACGTGATCGGCTTTTCCTTCGGCATCCGATACAGTGATCTGTGGGGTCATCGTGGCCTGACCCATTCAATCTTCTTCGCCGGCCTGCTTAGCATCGGCATCGTAACAATATTCTACCGCCGAAAGTCGTCGGCAGAGAAGGCGGGAATAGCAGTCTATCTCTTCCTCTGCACCGCTTCACATGGCGTGCTCGATGCGATGACGAACGGCGGGCTTGGCGTGGCGTTCTTTTCCCCGTTCGATCCAACCAGGTACTTCTTCACGTTTCGCCCTATCGTGGTTTCTCCCATCGGCATTGAAGAATTCTTCAATAGAAGCGCATTGGCGATTTTGGCCAGCGAAGCCACATGGATCTGGCTCCCTACCGTCGCAGGCTTCATCATCGTTCGTGGACTGCAATCTGTATGGTCGGAACTACGGGCTAAGAAGGCAGCATCCGGAAAATGATCAGTACCTGGCGCCTCATATCGGCCCACCATAGGTCGCTTGAATGTGAAAATCAACACGCTGTTGCCGGAATAGGGCGTGTGAGAATGATCGGCTGTCGTGCGCATTCGCCGAGAGGCATGGCCGAATCCGATCAGCCATCAACCGTTGGACTCCCGTACTCAATAGACGATAGTCTATGACTGTTACCCAAGATATCGACCATACAAAAAGGCGACAAATTGCTTTGCCCCACGCATTCTGTTTTTCACGTTCTCTTCTGTAACACCGGCTTGCCGCAGTTGCTGTTCAAATCTAATCAATGCATCCTTCAATTCTTTCCTTAATTCTCTCTCGATCACCCGGTCCAACACGCTCGCCATAATGTTATCCTCCTTGATGAACCCGCTAAATGCCCTTACTTGCCCGGTCGTAACGATAGTGGGGGAATTTTACAGAAATCGGAAAAGGTAAACCAGAGTCATGGCCGGTGGTATTAGTATTTTTTGCGCGATCGTGAAAGACCTTTCGATACTGCGCTATGACCTCTTGATATGGAATAAGGTCAATCCGGTCTTCACTCTAGCTTTGGGTAGGATGGTCTTATGCATGCGAAAGGTCGGCAGAGATTCGATCGATTGTTCCCAGGACGATGCCCAGTCGCGAGCAAATAAATCCCGGAGTTCGGCTGGTCCAACGATAAAGGCATTGCCACCCCGCCGTAATATCCGACTCAATCTCGCGACGATTGTAGTCATGGTTGTCGGTGAATCAAACGAGTCATACGGTAGCCATTGATAGATCAGGTCATACAAGCCCCGGTTTGTCAGCGCAACATCAGAGATATTCTCGGCTACCATTCGGATACGTTTCAGCCAATCCCATCGTTGCACTTCGGCGCACAGTATCCACAGCTGCTGAGCCTGACGCTGCGCATAGGCCGGGGACCGGACACTCACGACATAATCCCGCGGCCGGTCAAAAAGAATACAAGTGGAAATAACGGCATCGCCATTGGCAATGAGCACACGTTCCGCCTGCGATCGCAACCTCCCCACTTCCGGATCCTGCTCCCCAAGATCGTCAAGATAGTCCGCCACAAAGGATTGTGCGGCAAGCTCGTTGATCTCCGTATCGTCTTCGGGAAACAAGGGAACCGCCTCGAAGGCTTCGGGAGCAGAAACCTTCTGAACTCCCGGCTCGAATACCGTGCGCCAATCCACCGGGCTTACCGGACATTCCCCAGGCGGCGACGGCCTCACCGGAAGACCGGGATTCAACGGCAAGGCCAATTCCGTCTTACGATCTTTTACAATCAACAGTCCCCTCTCGACACGGACGCTGCGATCCAGCGGGAGCACACGGCGCCCGATTGAACTGACGTAGGGAAGACCCGCCGGGTCTGCACCAAGTGTTGCCTTTTGAACTATCCCGTTTTTAACCGTCAAGCATAGCTCTCGGTTTTCCTCAAGATACCGAGCGGGAGGATGCTCGGCCGGCAGCCATACGACACGATGGGATTTTGTAGGGTTCAGGAAAGCCGCTAGCGGATCATCACCGTCTAACGGCTGAGGCGTGAAAAAAGCGCTGAACAAGTGAAAGGCTGCTTCGGACGGATACGTAGGAATCCCCCGATATTGTAAGGCCCTCGGGCCAGAGCGTCCCTTGTTTTGATCGTCATACAGTCCGCGAATAAGCTCGAACACGGCAGAGCCCGTCCCCGGCAGCAACGACTTGAAAAGTTCCACAACAGGGAGAAAGTCAATCTGGTCCCAATGCATGGCGCCCATGCAGGCCATGAAGCGCATCGTCTCAAATCCCCCATCATCCAAAACATACAATGCATCTTTTCGCTGTCGAATCGTCGCCATCCCTTTGTGATCGACGGCAAGATCCTCATCACGATAAAACCACCGCACCTCCTCGATTGAAACCCGTAGCGCCCCGGCAGCCAGCGCACGAAGGTCATCCGGGGTAATACGTCGCCACTTGGACTTTGAGGCAAGATTCAACCTAGTTTCATTCACCAGCCCGCCGGGCTTAATTCCGACCCAACGTCCCCAATCGAGCCGGACTCGCGCCCGCCTCAGAAGAATAGTTCCGTCGTCGGTCGACTCCCAGTCGCATTCATGTAAGGGATGGCCTACCGGATCCGTCTCAAGAAAGCGTCGTCCATCAGGCCGATAGAAGACGAGGTGTCCATTTGGAAGGGTATCCACGCGTCCTTCGACCTGGTCGATAGACTCGGCGAGTGTGCGCGTGGAAGGAAACCGAAGATGGCCGGGGGTCTTTAAGGCAAATGCGATGGCGTGCGAGGGCATTCACTCACGGAGTTGACCGCTCCCCAAGACAATGAACTTTGAGCAGGTCAACTCTTCCAATCCCATGGGGCCCCGCGCATGAATACGCGAGGTACTGATACCGATTTCGGCTCCCAGGCCGAACTGATACCCATCGTTGAGCCGGGTCGAGGCATTCACAAGAACGGCACTGGCATCCACTTCCTTGAGAAATCGCATTGATCGTCCGTAATCCGACGTCACGATCGCCTCCGTATGCCGTGATCCATACCGAGCGATGTGTTCCATTGCTTCATCCATGTTCTTCACGATTTTGACGGCAAGAATCAGGTCAAGAAACTCTTTGCCGTAATCTTGTTCGCTGGCCGGCTTGGCCTCAGAAATCAATTGGCAGGTCTTTGGACAACCACGAATCTCGACGTTGGCCGCACTGAGGCTTCGGGCAAGCGTAGGCAGCAGAGTCCGCGCGACCGACTGGTGGATCAGCAAGGTTTCCATTGCGTTGCAAGTGGACGGACGTTGCGCTTTGGCGTTGATACAAATGGCCTCCGCCATCGTCGAATCCGCGTCGGCATCGACATAGATGTGGCACACACCTGCATCATGTTTCACGACCGGAATCGTGGAATGTTCCGCGATGAGTTTCATCAACGATTCGCCGCCACGCGGAATAATCAGGTCAATGAACCGATCCTGCTTCAGCAACACCGGCACCACCTCGCGATCTGCACGGTCGACGAACATGATCGCACCAGATGGAACACCGGCTTTCTCCGACGCCTCAGAAAGGATGGCCGCGATCGCTGTATTGGACTGGATCGCTTCACTGCCTCCTCGCAACACACAGACATTGCCCGATTTGAGACAGAGAGCAGCCGAATCCGCCGTTACATTAGGGCGCGCCTCATAAATAATTCCAATCACTCCGATAGGCACACGCACCCGCCCGACCTGCATCCCATTGGGTCTTGTCCACATGGCGGACATGGTGCCCACCGGGTCCGGCAACTTCGCCACTTCACGGATGCCGGCGGCCATCTCTCCAATCCGCACCTTGGTCAATCTCAAGCGATCGGCCATCGCCTTCTTTGCAGGCGCGGCTCCGAACGCCTTAAGATCTTGCTCATTTGCTGCAAGAAGCTCATCCGACTTTGTCTCGAGCGCCTCGGCCATGGCAAGGAGTGCTTGATCCTTAGTGGCTGTCGGGAGGGACGCCAATCTCCTCGTCGCCTGTTTGGCCTTAGAGACTAATTCTGTAACATACTCGACGACAGGTAACGGCTTGGGCTCGTCAACCATCCGACCGGATGCATTCCCGTCTGAGGATTCCATGGCGGTGACCACCAATCCTTTCGTTCATCAATAGATGTTGACGATACCGTGTGGCGATGGAGCAGGTCAAGATCTCAACAATACTGGTCGTATACACGCCGGGTTGCGCACACTATCGGAGGGCGAAGTGTCTGGGAATACTGGACGGTCCTCGTCGACGCAACTTCCCATTCAACTGTCGGCAAAACATCATACTCATGGCCTCGACGAATCGTTTCGCCCGCCATTAGCGCCTCGTGGACTGATCGGGTTGGCAGGGAAAAAACGCGCTCGAATCTACTCGCGAGCGCTGAGAGGGGATAGAGCGAGATGGTCACAGAGGAAGTTTCTACCCGTAATCAAAACCCGCATTGCCCGACTCTCGAAAGTCTACCACGAGTCTAGCCCAAACGGACTGTGAGGAAGGAGAACTTCAGCCAGTGTCTTTCAAGCCAGGTGTATCACCGAACATGTCGGCTATAGGACTATTGTATTGTTTCTGAAGGAATGACAGGTTCCGATGGAGATTCAGGCTGCGAGACCTGATTCATTGACGAAGGCGAATCAGCTGAATCCATGGCGTCATCTGGAGGCATGAGGGGCTCTATCACCGTGGGTGGGTCTGGAGGCATGCCTTTGTTGACCAAGGGCGGCTGTGCAGGAGCAGGCGACGGCGTGCTGATAGGCCCAAGCGCTGAGACTATAGACGGATTCGGATATTGGAATAGCCAATCGAAGTAAGTCGATTTTCCTTCAAAATGACGCACTGCAAGCGGGAAATTACCTTGCTTAATCGGCTTTTGCCTGCTCTTGCTTCGGACTCCCATGATACCTCCCGCGGGCGACCGCAACAATTCCCACTCACCACGTTCGACTGGATCAAGGTAGACCTTCCTGAGAAAGGGTCTAGGCAACCTCGTGAGTTCAGCGAGTGTTTGCGGATATACTTCACCCGGCAACACTCTTCCAGCCTTTGCGTTGGTTGAGTAGAGCGCCAGGGCCGTTTGGATTTCTATTCCCTTGGCCAGCAAGTCTGCTTCAAGTTCCCGTTGCACCATCGTCTTCCACTGACGGGCAGCCACCGTCATGGCAATCCCCATAAAAGTGAGCGCAATCATCACCGTGAGGTACGAGAACCCCGTATCCTGCCGCCTTAGCGGTGCCCAGAAGCTCCACATTCGTCGTCACTCCTGACTCGCCGACTCTTCCGGTGGTTCTTCCGACAACGGCACTGTGAGATCCTCACGGGTCCCGGTGTTTCGCATGGTCACGCTTTCCGAGTTGATCGCCTTCAGGACCAGATGGCTCTCTATACGATCGCCGACGTTGAGCACCAGTACCTCATCCTCTTTTTTAATTACCGCAATGTCCGTATGTCCTCGTCGGCCCTCGCCCACGCGAAGGAATCCCAGGTATCGGTACTGCTCATGTTTCAGTCCCTCGTTTTGCTGCACCACGGTCTCGGCTGCAACCGAAGGCTGGTTCACGGAAGAAGGATCATTGACAGCTTGGAGCGTTCCATCGGTATTGGGCAAGGCGAAAATGTTCCGAGGCACCGTGAAGCTCGTCTGACGCTGAAGACCGGTCGAAGCAAGCAAATCAAGATGGACCTGCAAACTTTTCGCGTCTAAATGTCGCCCCGCGGACGGAAGACCACCCACGTTCGTGAGGGGAACACGGACAGGCTCCTGCAGCAATCGCCATTGCCACACAGCGAGTCCGGCCCACAAAAAGACGAGCGAGGCCGCGAGAACCGCCTTCTTTTTCCCATCCATTGTTACTGCCTTGCTTTAGACAACCCAGGCTCTCCGGCATCATCTCGAAGGTACGTCGCAATTTTAACATTGAACGTCAGCAGCCTATCCTGAGCACCTGCGGTCCGAGTCAACTCAAGATCTTCGATAAACAATAATTCTTCTGCCGTCTCCAGACCATAGATAAATTGGCGGAGATCCTCGTATCGACCGGTCATCGGACCCTGCAACACCCCTTTGCTCGTATTCGCGACGAGAGTAGGCTCAGTTTTATAGGATAGGGCAGGCAAGGTGACGCGAGCTCGCTTCGCCTCATCTGAAATCCCCAGTGCCAGTGGAGTAAAATCGCGCTCCGCGGGAAGCATCGCCCATACGTGGCTCAGGTCTTTTTTCGCTTTCCTTGCTTCTCGGTGATACATCAACGTCTGTCTGGCCGTAGTCCATTGGGCCTCCAAGCGCTCTCGGCTTGCTTGAGCACCCGCTACACCAAAATTCTGGACAAGGTACAGCACAAAAAGAAGCCCCAGAGCAACGCTCGCCCATGGAAGCAACGGGGCGAACGGGTGCTGCCAGAGAAATAGCAAGCGGGCTTTCATCATTCAAGTTCCTTCGAGCTGATATTGCAATGTGACATCGAACTCTACCAATCCGTTCGATCCCACACGGTGCTGGGTCAAGATCGGGTCTTTGAATCTGGCATGGCCCTGCAGGCCGACGGTGAAGGCGGTGATGTCTTCGAGGGTCAGAGCAGTTCCCGTGAGTCGAACCATCGTGCCCGTTTGATCCCGGCGAACACTGCTAAGCGCCAAGCGTGAAGGGATCGCTTGTTCCAATTCAGCAAGAAACTTTGTCCATGAAAATGTCCTTTTTTCAAGCAACTGATTGGCCAGCTCAACTTCGAAAGGCAGCCTCTTCAATGCCGTTTCGGACAAATCAATGCCTTCTCGGCGGGCCTGCGCAATCAGGTCTAGATCTTGTTGCCGTACTCGATCTAGTTCTGCCTGGATGCTTAGAGAGTCTCGATACGTGAGGATCACTTGACCCAGGTTCCAACAGATTCCTATCAGAAGCGAAACGCAGCTGCCGATGAATAGCAATCGAAGTGGAGCCATCACCGGCCGATATCGGCCGCTCAGGTTTATCGAAAACTGGTCATCGGCACCGCGCCACAATCGAAACGGCTCGACTAGTTCGTTGAACCAAGCGATTGTGGAATTCAAGATCGCCATGCTATAGGACTCCAGCCATGGCAGCCAAGGATGTCACTCCTCGATGGCCTACTGCGGCCATACGCCCAAAGGCCTCGACCGATTCCCAACCTAGTCGTTCGACGGACAATCGGAGCTCTGTCTCAATCGATTCTTGTAGGGCTGAAATGTCTCCATCCGCGCAAATAACGGCCCCCTTAACGACCGCTGACGGGTGTTGTTGCTGACACATGTCCACGGAAGCGCAGCATTCCTCAAGAATTTTGTTCAGCATGTTGGTCTTCGTAACAGCTTCAGCCGCCTCGATACCCAGAAGCTTGCATCGATAGAACAGCAAGCGCCCTGATCGACAAATCATGGTTGTCAAGGCCCGATCCGACAGGCTGATCCACAGACACTCTTGGAATCGCCGGTATGATTCTCTTGACGCTCTTCTCCATAGATCAAAAATCCGAAGGCTCGTGATTCCCACCTCTTGGGGAATCAACCCGACAGATTCACATAGAGACTCATACTGCTTCAGTACCGATTCCTGAACCGCCACCGTCAGGGCAGTATGAGCTGGGCCTTTGCCACCAGATCGATCATGAAATACCTGGGACAGCACCTTCGCTCCGGTTAGTGGAAACAGCTGTTCTTGACCCAGCCTCCAACGAATCAGCGCATCGCGTTCTTCGCGTCTGGAAGGAAGCTGATCGAAGTGCAGTGTCGTCGCTTTGACCGCGGTGTCGGGCAGCAACACTGTGATCTGCCGAGGTAGATGCGCGAGAGCCGTCCTCCCGATAACATGGTGAACCGAATCAGCAACGGTCAAGGCGCGAATACGACCGGCCAATGCTGATGGCTCCGATACGTTCTCCTCAGTCGGAGAAGATTTGATCATGCCCTCCGGAAGAGGAGACACGACACACTTATATCGACGTTGTCCACGCCAATTTCGCTCAGTTTCGGCCCATGCAATAGAGGCGGTCCCAAACTTTAGACAACCCTGGGGTCGGCCGCAGGTCCACTCCCACATGACATTACCCTTCCTCGCTGAATGTCACACGGTTAATCTCTCGTAGCGATGTCTCCCCGCCCAAGACTTTTTTCAACGCTGACTGCCGCAGTGTAATCATTCCATCGGTCACGGCCCGATACCGAATTTCCGCAAGCGGCCGCTCGGCATGAATCATCTCTTTGATTTCATCGGTCAAATCGAGGAATTCCGTGATGCATTTTCTCCCACGATACCCCGTACCATGACATTGTTGGCACCCCTTCGCTTCGTAGAACGGCGTATCTTTGTATTCTTCATAGTCTAATCCCGATTCTTCAATAAGAGCCCGATGCACCTTGACCAGAGCCCGACATGATGAACAAAGCATACGGACCAGCCGTTGCGCCAACACACAGTTAAGAGCAGCCAAGAAATTATAGGCATCAATCCCCATCGACGCGAACCGCCCGATGACGTCAAAGACGTTGTTCGCATGCACCGTCGTCAATACCAGATGGCCGGTCAAAGCCGACTGAATCGCAATCTGCGCCGTCTCAGCATCTCGGATTTCCCCGACCATAATCTTATCCGGATCATGTCGGAGGATAGATCGAAGGCCACGGGCAAACGTGACTCCCTTCTTCTCATTGACGGGTATCTGCACCACTCCTGAAAGTTGGTATTCCACAGGATCCTCGATCGTGATCAGCTTGTCCTCGAGCGTGTTCATCTCCGATATTGCAGCGTACAGCGTCGTCGTCTTCCCACTTCCTGTTGGCCCCGTTACCAACACCATGCCGTAGGGGCGAGTGATCGCCTTCCTGAATCGTTTCAGGTCTTCCGGATTAAATCCCAGCCGTTCGAGTTTCAGGTCCGACACTCCGGTCGCGATCGAATCTCGGTCCAATATTCGAATGACGACCGACTCGCCAAAGACGCTAGGCAGAATTGAGACACGAAAGTCCACCGTCTTTCGATCCATCCTCATGCGAAAACTTCCGTCTTGTGGCACTCGACGCTCAGCGATGTCTAGCTCTGACATGACCTTTAAGCGAGACACTAACGGCGCATGCAATCGAATATCCAGGGGCTCCATGGCCGGAATCAGGATGCCGTCGACGCGAAACTTGACTTTGGTCGCGCGATCGGCGGCCTCGATGTGGATGTCACTTGCGCGTCGCTGCATCGCACTCAGCAGGATAGAGTCCAGCAGCTTCACGGCCGGACTCTGCTCTTCCCCGGCATGATCGAGAGTGAGAATTTGTTCTCCTCGATCATCTTCTTTCACCAAAATCGACCGATACTCCGCTTCCAGCTCACGGAGCACTTGACTCGATCCCTCACTGCGTTCGAGCGCCTCTAGAATTGCACTCTTGGAACTGACGACTCGATCCAGCGGCCTTCCGATCAGCAGCTCCAACTCGTCAAGTCCGAGCCGGTTCTGCGGGTCAGCAACGGCGATGGTCAGTGTTCCGGAACGCTCAGCAATCGGCACAAAAGGAAATCGCTGCATCAACTTGAACGAGATAGTCTCGTAGTATCGCGGATCAACCAGGAAATCTGTCAGCGGGTCATAGGGAAGACCATATTGAACAGCCAAGGCATGAGCCAATTGATCTTCCGAGAGGAGCCCTTCGCCAATCAGCGCTTGTTCCAAGGCCGTAGACCCTCCCTTTAATCGGTTTTGGACGTCCTCGACTATGTGCTTTGTAAGTAATCCCAGGTCGACCAAGACCTCGGCGAGCGAAGGCCTCATAAGGCTAGGTGGCATCTATGACCTCTCATCATTGTATCCGTATCCTTATCACGATCAATCAGACTCCACCCTACGCTAACCGCCAACGGTACCAGCCATCTGAAATACGGGGAGATACATCACGATCACGATGCCGCCGACCAACACTCCCATGACAAGCAACAGCACCGGCTCTATTAGCGTGGTGAGTTGCGTTAACCTCGTATCGAGATCGGTTTCATAAAACTCCGCCACATCTTGCAACATCGTATCCAGCGAACCTGTTTCCTCCCCTACTGACAACATCTCGATCGCTAGTCTCGGAAGCACCCTCGGACGATCCAACGCGTCCGCCAGTGTGGCCCCTTCACGAATTTCATTGACGGCCACAATCATCTTTTGTGATATCCATCGGTTTGAAACTGCTCCTCGGGCACCTTGCAAGGCATCAACGAGCGGCGTTCCTCCGGCAAGAATGGTTCCGAGCGTTCGCATCAATTGAACGGTATTGTGTTTGACTGCAATCTGACCCAGAAATGGAAGTTTCAGCACAAGGCGATCGATCGCCGCCTGTCCCGTCGAGGTGCCATAGTAGGCATGCATCGCCAACATGGTACTCCCCATGACAACGGCTGCCGGCACTATCCACGATTCAGCATGCATAACCAAATTCAGTAACACCTGAGTTGCCCATGGCAAGGCCTTCGCTGATTCTCCATAGACCGATACGAAAGTCGGCATAACATAGGTCAGTAAGAAACTGACCACGGCTAGGCCGATACCGACAAGAATAATGGGATAAGAAATTGCCTTCTTCACTTTCTGACGAAGCCCGACCATTAATTTGACATATGCGATGTACCGCTGCAGGACCTCTGGAAGGTTGCCCGATTGCTCACCTGCCTTTACCGTGGCAACATAGAGTTCCGGGAAATATGTAGGGTGTTTCGCTATTGCGTCCGATGCCGAAGCTCCGCCTCGGATGTCTTCACGTACTTCATGTAGTGTCCGCTTAAATCCAGCATGGCCAGCCCGTTCGATCAGAAGATCCCAGATGCGCAAAATGGGTAACCCGGACTTTATCAAAGCCAACAGCTCCTGATTGAAGACCAAGAACTGCCCCAGCGGGAGCTTTCCCCATGACCACGACGTTTCCTTCTTGACCGAGGTAATTCCTCTACGGTGGAGGGTAAAAACCAACAATCCTTG
>DATIGP010000160.1:0-2702 GCA_035454625.1 Nitrospira sp. | reverse complement strand
GTACCAGTCCATCACCCATTCGTACAGGTTACCCGCCAGGTCCTGCACACCGTACGGACTCTGGCCCATGTGGTGATTGCCGATGATCGACACTGTCTCCGCACCACCCTCCCTCAGCCCATAGACCGCGTGCACCGGAGTCGGTGGATCATTGCCCCACGGATAGACGCGTTCGTCTGTTCCGCGTGCAGCCTTCTCCCATTCCGCTTCTGTGGGAAGCCGCTTACCGACCCACAGGCAATACCCCATGGCGTCCATCCAGTTCACCCAACGGACCGGACGCTCGGCATGGATCACGGGCGTTTCCTTGTCTGCGAATCCCCATGGGGGTTCGCTCTGAATGGCCTCGACATATTTGGCAAATCGCCCGTTCGTCACTTCGAACTTGTCGATGTAGAAGGCATTGAGGTAGACGCGATGCGGAGGGGCTTCGTCTTCGTCGCCCTTATCGCTGCCCATCACGAATTCACCGGCGGGAACCAGCACCATCGGGGCGCCGTCTTTCCCGATGATTTCCGGAGCAGCCGCAATCGGTTGGATGGCGGCGCCGCCGTTGGACGGCAGCTTGTTCCTCTCTCCTTGCTTGTGATCGCCGAAACCATGTGATTTCGGTGGAGGAGGTGGCAGATCGGACTTGAAGGAGGTCGGTGGCATGGGATCGGGCTTGGAGATCCGATGTTCGGTCGCCGCCACAAACCCCGCCTGTAGCAGGATCGTCGTGATACCAGCAATACATAAGGTCAAGATCCGTCGGACATCCATGACATGAGCCCCAGCAGTTCATAAGGTACAGAAAAACGTGTGCCCAAATCCAGCCCACCTCATATCCGGAGTCGTAGCTCCAGGAGCCTTAGAATACAATATGGATTTGGCAATGATCGCCTGTAGAGTTGCACTTGCCGGTCGTCCAGTGTAGCGTAGGCCTCAGCATGCCAGGCTTGAGTGCTTTCGCTTTCCACAAGTGCTCCCCCCTTGTTACTGGTGCCCTGCTTGTCGCACTAGCCATAGGCTTTTCCGGCTGTGGCGGTCCCTGGCGAGATACGTATCTTACAAAAGGAGTCGGGCGGCTGACTCAGGATGACATTCGGGAGCGACTCGGTCCTCCGCACACGGCAAAGACCCCGGCTCTCGGCGGAGACAGCCTCTGGACCTATCGGTTTGCACTCAGTGAGCAGGAACTTACCCGGTGGAATACTTCGTTCGTTGCCGACGCTTCTCACTCGGTCACCGGCCTGATGGGCAAGGGCACAGAGATGGCCAAACCCACGTTGTATTGCTATCGATACATATTGACGTTCTCCGAAGACAAGTTCCTGAAAACCTGGAAACGTGAGGAATGCGTGCCCGGGACCCGCGAAACACTGACCGCCAAATAAAGGACGATCGTGTCTCAAAGCGAGTGGTTTCGAATCGACAGCATGGTTGCGTTGGACGGATTGAAGTCGCTGATTCTTTTGCTTACTTTGGTCGTCGTCAGGTCGCTGATCGTACGGTGGATCGCGCGCAATCCGACGCTTTCGATGGAGGCGAAACGTCGCTGGGTAGTCACGACCCGAAACTCGGTCGTCTTCGCGTTCCTTATCGGCCTCGTCATCATCTGGGCTCACGAACTGCAAGCCTTTGCCGTTTCAATCGTCGCCTTGGCAGCCGCTCTGGTCTTGGCGACAAAAGAGCTGATTCTTTGTTGGAGCGGCGCGGCGCTTCGAGTAGGCGGCAAGGTCTATGCCGTCGGTGATCGAATTCAAATCGCGGGCCACCGCGGTGTGGTGCTGGACCACGATATCTTTGCGACGAAGCTATTGGAGATCGGTCCCGGACAGTCCGCTCATCTGTATACGGGTCGCGTCACGGTTTTCCCCAACAGCCTGCTGTTCACCAATCCCCTGATCAAGGAAAATCCCGAGCAGGAGTACGGCCTCTATACGGTGGTCGTGCCGATCAAGAACGACGAGGATTGGCAGCGAGCAGAGCGCGTCCTTCTTGACGCGGCGAAAACAGAATGCGCTCCGTTCATGAATGAAGCGGCGCGGCAGATGAAGCTGATGGAACAAGCCAATCTTCTCGAGGCGCCTTCTCCGGAACCGCGTATCACGATTCAGCTGCCGGAATCCGGCAAGCTACATTTGGTGCTCCGCTTCCCCGCCCCGGATCGAGGACGCTCCCGCGTCGAGCAGGCCATTCTGCGTCGGTATCTCAAGCAGATGAACGTTCAGGAATCATTACAACACACCTAAAAAAAAGGGCCATCGTGCGATGGCCCTTTGATTACTGCTCATCCCGGAGATATGGTTTACTTTGGGAAGGACTTCGGCGCGGAGACGTGCTGCCACCCCTCACCATTGAGGGACTTGAGCATGGCCACCAAGTCCTGCTTTTCCTCGTCCGTCAATTCCAACGGGATGATCGTATTGTCCTGGTGCGGATTTTTGACCCCCCCCTGATTATAGAAGTTCACCACTTCCTCGAGGGTCTTGAATCGTCCGTCATGCATATATGGCGCGGTGCGGGCGATTTCCCGCAACGTCGGGGTTTTAAAGGCTCCGATATCCTCCGAGTTATTGGTCAGCATATACCGACCGAGATCGACGGTATTCGTGTCCCAACCGATGCCTAAATTATGAAACTTCTCGTCGGTGAAGTTGAATCCCGAATGGCAACGGGTGCAACGGGCTTTTCCACGGAACAGCTCGAGACCGCGCTTG
>DATIGP010000159.1:0-3098 GCA_035454625.1 Nitrospira sp. | reverse complement strand
CCCACTGAGGGTTGGGCGATGTAGAGCTCGGTCCCCGTCGCGGATATGCCGCCGACTCCCGTCGTGTTGCGGTAGGTGAGGCCCCGAATCGTCGCGTGTTGGACCGAACTCCCGTCCAGCGCGAAGACGATGCCGTCGGAGTTGGATGTATCACTGCCAATCCTATCGATGGAGGTGCCGGATATCCATGTGGTGATGTGGGCATTGCCCTCGGATTCGATCAGCACCGCCTCGACCACCCGAAACCCCGTGGGCAGCGTCAGAGCCTCAAAGACGTTGTGCCTGAGAACGAGTTCTGCTCGAGCACCCTCCCCCAGACTGACGAGCACCCCGTTGCTCGCTGCCTCTCGAATCATGTTCTGAGAGATGTATACAACTCCCAGGTCCAGACGACCGTTTGCCGTAACCTGGATGGCGCCGTAACCCACGGGGAGATCAGGTACTACGGTTTCCCCAAGGGTGAAGCCGGGCAGGACTGCTCCCTCCAAGCCACCCTGGTTGTGCCCGGTAATGAGATTGCCGTCGATCCATGGATTTTTCACGCCGGCAACGGCGATCCCAGCGCGATGGGCATTGCTGATGTGGAGATTGGTAACCACATTGTAATCGGCGAGAACAATCGCATCCCCGCCGTAGCGATTCGGATCGCTGTTTGTGATCTTGGCCCGAGGCTCAGCTTCGGACACCCCCGTCACGGGCGGCCCACTCCCGATCAGATGTTGGCCATCTTTGAGTGCGATCCCGCCCTCAAGCGGCGGGGCATCCGCAGGCGAACGAAGGATGTTAATGAAGTCCCCGGGCGCCGAGGCTGCCTCCACGGCTGCAAGAGAGTCAAAGGGACGCTCCTGTGAACCGTCTCCCCCGGAGGGCGCGGTTGCGCTCACGTACCACACCCCGCGCGCGTTCGCATACGGTGAGCGCAGGGTGAGGCACGCTATAAAGAATAAGACAAAGGCAAGAACGCGTTGATGTTGGATCGGCATGACTTGTTTCCTTCATGAAAGCCGAAACACAATCCCCACCGTAGGGCTGGCATCATTGAGTGTGATGACACACCCCAGACCAGCGGGGGCTCTCTCAAGGGCACGAAGGTCTTTACAATACCTTGGCCACCCGGAAGCCTCACGGCAACTCGTTCCCTAGATCGCCGAGGCCATCGTGCTATAGTCCAAACTCGACTTGAATGTGACCTCCAATCAGCCGCACTGGGTTGGCATCAGTAGCATTCACAATGATCAGGAAGTCATCTTTCCAAGCTAAGGTTTGTGCCATCGATCACGGTCTCCGTTCCGGACTGGACAGAGGAGGGTGGGCCTTGTGGATCGAACGCCTCCCACTCATTCGCTCCCTGAAGTACCATGCCGCGCTTGAGACGCAAAGGCCCCCGGTCGTCGAGGATGAATGTCCCCGCTGATAAGACGATCACGTCGTTTTTGGAACCATTGTTGATAGCAGCGTATAACTCATCGACGGTCTGGACTAACACCTCACGGCCTTGCCGCGCAATCGCCGCTGTCGCCAGCGAGAGCACCATCGCCGCGATAACCCCGGTCAGAACAATCGCTCGCAACACCCGTCTTATGGTTCCGAATGGCCTGTTAAATGCGAACATCACTCACTCCTTTCCCATTGGTTCCTTTATAACCCTTAGATAGATGTAGCTCCTGCAAATCTAGTACCATTATGTAAAGCATCATGAATAACAAGAAGGTAGATAGAGATTAGGAGTGGTAATAGGAGATAGGTTATATGAGACAATCTGACAGATTGTCCCATATGAGGACTGCTGGTACTGACAAAAAGTCTTTGTCAGCTCAGCATAGAGAGAATCGTTGCTAGATCTTACCCAACTCTGATTACTTAGATAAGGGCTTTAGGAACAGATAGATACGTGAAAATTATCGACTACGCCTCCGGCAGTCATGCCGAACGAGCGAGCTACAAGAAACTCATTGACTCCGTTCTCAAACGCCAGGTCGATGTGGTGCTCGTCTTCCACTAGACCGTCTTGCCCGCTCCACCATTGAACTCATTACCCGCGTCGATGAGTTCCACGTCTCGGTGTCGATTTTTCTCCTATCGATAACGCTACCACATGGTTCAAGATCAGCTGCGAAACGGGAAGTCCGGCCTCGCAGACTTAGAATTCGAGACGAGCTGTGGCCCACACAATTTCCGCTTGAATTTTCAGCTCTGCCAGTGTAAACCGTGTCCGGATCTCGCTTACTTCCCTAAACCCTGATCATGTCTATTAGGTTGGAGTCACCATTGGAGTGTCCGGAGTATTGTGTGGGCGCCATACGCCCTGCGACGGCCGGACACAGGAGAGGAGTCTCTATGACCGTCGGTCCCATCAACATCTTTGAGTACGAAGCGCTCGCCAAGGAAAAGCTCTCGCCAGCGGAGTACGACTTTATCGCGGGCGGTGCTACGGATGAAATCACCCTGCGGCGCACGCGTGCCGCCTTTGAGTCGATCATGCTCCGGCCCCGCATGCTCGTGGATATCAGCCAACCCGATTTGTCGACGACGGTGCTCGGCCAGCCCATTCCCTTTCCCGTTCTGGTCGATCCGGCGGGCCACCATGGCCGCGCCCATCCGGAGGGAGAATTGGCCACGGTCCGCGCGGCCGGAGCCCTGAAGACAGTGCTGCTGCTCAGCTCGGGATCGACCTACCGACTCGAAGAAGTGGCCGAGGCGGCGACCGGCCCCATCTGGTTTCAACAATACCTGTACCGCGACCCAAGCTTGACCCAGCGGATGGCGCATCGCGCCCAGGAAGCGGGCTATAGCGCTCTCTGTCTCACGCTGGACTCGACCGTGCGAGCCAAGCGCGAGCGCAATATTCGCAACAACTACTCCAGCCCATCGTCCCCCAACTATGAAGGGCTAGAAGTCCCGGAATATGCGTGGGGCTTGAGCTCAGATGCGCCGCGTGGAGTCAATACGCTGATCGATCGCGCTGCTACGTGGTCGCAGCTGGACTGGCTGGCAACTCAGTCTCCGTTGCCTCTTGTGGTCAAGGGCATCATGACCGCGGAAGACGCGCGGTTGTGCGTTGAACACGGCGTGAAGGCGGTGATCGTGTCGAATCATGG
>DATIGP010000158.1:0-6318 GCA_035454625.1 Nitrospira sp. | reverse complement strand
AAGCCATTCCACGGACATGAGCGCGGCGACGATCCTCATCGTCGTCTTGCTGGGCGGAGCCGTAGGCGGGTTGTTCGGGCTGATCTTTGCCATTCCCATCGCGGCCTGTTTCAAGATTCTGATCGAGGAATTCGTACGACCACGATGGCTTCGATGGGTCCGTGAGGCTTAGCGGGGTGGCTGGGTGGGTCATCAGGCTGACCGTGGTTTCCCTTCCATAATGCGTGTCGCATGCGGTGCGGATGACCATGGATCTGGGACCAGCGGATGCCGCCCGCTGGAGAGGCGTTGCCATGAGGCGCTCGAGAAAACGGACATCCTGGCGTTTGCCGGAATGGCTGCTGGTCTACAGCTTGGCCTCCGGTTGTGCCTTGACTACGGGCATCGACGATCGCCGGCCATACGCGGACGACGACCGACGGTGCACGCCCAGTGATGACGATCTCGCGTTGCGGAACGTCTCCCTCGCAAAAGTCGATGCGGATGAGGGTCGCGCGGCACGAAACGCCGAGAATCGTATTCCAACCAGCTTCTCATGACAGGCCATACAGACAGCCCAAGCCATTGAAGTGCTGCCGCTGCTCGGTCGACTTGAAGTATTGGAAGAATGGCAAGGCACCCCACAGGCCGACCCGCTGCAGCTCGCCGCCGTCCGTCATGAGGTGCTCGGCAGAATCGTGCTTGCCATGAGCGAAGTGTCCAGCACCGCCGGCAAAGCGGCATGCGAAATTGAACGCACTTACCAGGCGGCGGATCGCCTGCGGGCCGGTGAACAGGCTCGTGTGAAACAACAGACATTATGGGCCATTATCATCGGAGCGGCGGCCGCCATGGCGGCAGGCGGTGTCAGCCTGAGCGATGCCGGATCTTCGGCTGAAGGAGTCGCGTCGCTGGCCGGCGGGTTCATCGCGGGGGTGCTCGGAGTGACGGCTTTGCATCAGGAAGGCGAGGAAACATTCGACCATCCCAATAACATCTTGCGGGAAGTGTGGGTCCATCCCGACCAGCCTCGTTACATTCCGCCGTCCATTTGGTTGCTGCTGAAACAGCGAATCGAAGAAGATGCCGAGAGCCGATCGTTCCTCGATGAGCTTCTCAAAAGTTGGCGCCAAGAAGGTCGTCTCGGGAGTCCGGGCAGCAAGACGGCGGACAGGCGCAGCACGCTGTTTTTCGGTCCCGGCGGCTCTTACACGACGTCCGACTTGGTGGCCCGCGCCCAAATGCTCGATATGCTGCGTGCCAAGATTCTCGTCATGAATCAACATCTGGAACGCCTCATTCGTGAAGTCATGATCCATACGGCCATGCGTAAACAATCTTGGTCGCCCGCCCGAAAGAACCGTTGACCATCTTCGCCTTCTCATATGCATGGGCCGGACAGCATAGTCCCCGCAGGATGTTCAAACAGGCCTTCCAGCAAAGCGGCAGCGAGGTCCGCGACGCGACGGATAAGGAGCGTCACGTTTGCGGACGGGCGCGAGTCGGTGAGCGCCCGGTGTCTTTGAGGCGAATCGTAGCTATTTTTACCCGGCCCACCCGTCGCCTGTCCGGGAACAGGCGTTACCCTGGGTCGTACGTTGAGCCTCTGAGGTTCACGCCGCGCTGAATAAAGCGCGACACGTTTGTGAACGCCGCCGAGATGGTGAGGCGGCTGTGTCTTGCAAAAACGAAGCTGGAGGACGGTTTCAACATCCTGCTAGGGAATGACCGAGTATAACGAGGCTCAAGACCTGGCGTACATTCCATTACATGAGGCGCGTGAGGACATGAAAGATGCAGCCTCGCTCCGACCGCATGTCACGAAGCTCACTATCCGGTGTGCAGGCCTCACATTGGAGGACCAGACCATGTCAAAACCTAAACGGGTAGATGCCGATCTCCTGATTCGACAGTACTATGAGGGAAAGGATACCGGCGACGAGGGAGCGTATCCGGAAGACACACTCGAATCGGTCCCGCATATCTCCGACATGGCAACACCGGACGCAACCTTGTCCGCGGGCGATATCGAGGCGTCTCGCAGCGGAACGGATACCGGTGAAGAAGCCGTAGGCGGTTCGACTCCGACGCCGGATCAGGACGTGGTCGAGGAGTTGGGGCAGGCGTTGGGCATTACCTACGAAGACGCCGAGCCCTTACGGTTCGGCGACAAATTGGCGGATCGCGATGCGCAGCGCTGGGAATTGAATCCCGCCTCCTCCGAAGCATACCAAGATAGATTGCGCCGCCTCTCCGGAGCCGACGAGCCTACGGCCCAAGAACCGTCGTCGGTCCGCAGATCGACACGATCAGGAAAGACCGTTACGGGCACATCGGATCCGGACGAGAAGGCCCCCACGCAGAAGTCGCGGCGAAATAGACTCCCTCGCTCGCCCTGACAGTCGATGACGTGCGCCGATTTGCCGTTAAGGACAATAGTCCGTCACGAAAGGAGATTGGTTATGCAGACAACGCCCTTGTCCCAACAACAGCAACATTGTCTCAATGCTTGTTTTCAATGCGCGACAACCTGCGAAGCATGCGCGAACGATATGATCGGCATGAAGCATCATCACGATCAGGATGACTTGATGACTCGGTGTATACGCCTGTGCCATGACTGCGCCGACATCTGTATGCTTGCCGCCAAATTTATCAGCCGCTCTTCGGAACGAGCGGAATCCCTATGCCGGCTCTGCGCGGAGATTTGCGATCAGTGCGCGGAGCTGTGCGAACGCCATGCGCCGCAACATGCCCTGTGCGGTCCATGCGCTGAAGAGTGCCGTCGGTGCGCGGATGTCTGTCGCGAAATGGTCGGGGCCGCGGCCCACTGATGACCTGTATCGGAGGCTGAAGAGAAAACGGATGCGGAATCTGGTGGCGATCACCCTGTGGGCTGCCTGGTCGGTTTTCGCACCGATGTCGGGGGCGGGCGCCGGCCTGCAAGAAGCCGGACCGCCCACTGACCCCAGCCCAGGACCGACCGATCCGACTCCCCGACCGTCTGGACCGATCCCGGCTCCTCAACCTCCGGTTCCTGCTCCGAACCCGCCGCATCCGCCGCTGGCTCCGAGCCGCGGTTCATCGTAACGATTGGGGGAGGACTTTTCACATGGCACCGACCTATTGGGAGTCCATTCGAGTCGGATGGACGATTCTCTGGCGCGGAGTCGGGAGCATGCTGCTGTTGCTGATGCTGATCAACGGGCTCATCCTCACGAGCTTACCCGAGCTTTCCCGGACGAGCCCGTCTTGGGGAGCACTTCTCTTGCCGTTCGGGGTCACGGCATTCATCGGTGCCTTCGGCATCATGCCATGGCTTGTAAAGGCTTTGTGTACGGCCACGTATCCCGGTTTTCGTCTGCAACTCATGCGCGAGCCGATCGGTTCGGCTCAGACATGAGCCGAACCATGAGAGGAGTTTACACGATGGACAAGACGTTCCGGCAGGCTGAATATCAACCTCGCTCCTATGACCTCCATGGCCTTCATGGAATTTCGGATCGGACGCTCGCCATGCATTTCAAGCTCTATGAAGGCTACGTCAAAGAAACGAATGCGCTCACGGAGAAAATTCGTCAATTTCTACTGGACGGCAAGGTCGATCAGGATGAGATGCCGGTTTATTCTGAGCTCAAGCGGCGATACGGGTTCGAATACAACGGCATGGTGCTGCACGAGCATTATTTCGGCAATCTCACGATCGACGGATCGCCGGATCCTCCGCCACAGTCACCGTTCAGACGTGCAACCGAAGGCAGCTTCGGCACGTACGAAGCATGGAAAGCCGATTTCATCGGCGTAGGGAAGATGCGCGGAGTCGGCTGGGCCGCGTGCTACCTTGACCCCGATAGCCGCAGGCTTACCAATCTCTGGATCACCTTGCACGAAACCGGCAATGTAGCCGGCTTCATCCCGCTGTTGATCATGGACGTCTGGGAGCATGCGTTCATCCTCGATTACCAGCCTGCCGAACGTATGGCTTACATTGACGCGTTTTTTTCAAATATCGACTGGAAGACCGTCGAGAATCGACTTGCGCGTTCGATCGCGCCAACGTCCGTCTCAACGGCCGCCTGAATCACCATTCGATGACCGCGCGAATCGGCAGATGATCGGACGCCGCGCTGGAGAGTGCCGTCTTGTGAATGCGAATGTCGCTGACACTGCCGGGCGGTCTGATCCAAATGCGATCGAGTGCAAAAATTGGCCAGGGGGAGGGAAACGAGGGCAGTGGAGGCGAATGTCCGAAGATTTTGGTGATCCACCGAAGCGGCCTCCCCCATAAAAACCATTCATTGATATCACCCATGAGGACGCAATGGCTGCTACCGAACCGCTTGAGAAGCTCCCGCACCTGCCATCGCCTCTCCCCGGGACGTAATCCCAGGTGTGTGGCAATGACTTGGACTTTTTCGATCCCGCACATGATATCCACATCGATCGCCCCGCGGGGCTCATGGTTCGAAACACTCAGGTCCACCAACCGGATTTCTTCCGGCGTGCAAGTGGTCAGCACGCCGTTCCCGCATTCGCCGGCACGCCGTAAAACGGGACCGACAATCGGGGCCATGCAAAGTTGGCCGGCCAACCATCGCAACGTCTCCTCGCTTTCTACTTCTTGAAGGGCGATGAGATCGGCCTGTAACTCCTGCAGGACCGCCAGGATGCGCTCACGGCTATACCGTCCGTCCCACCCGACACACCGATGCACATTGTACGTGGCGACCACCAGACGCATAGTCATAACGAGAGACAATGGGTAAGGGTGCAATCGCAATGCCTTGAAAGACCAAGCTGTTCGCTTGAGGAGTGACCATGGAAAAACCGGTATGTAGCTTCATTCCAAGACACCCGGTCCAAACTTATGTCCGGATAAGGGACAACTTGTCCCATTTACTTCCATTCCGGAGCAATGTGACCCGACAGGGGGATAGGCGCATGATGCCCCGTGGTTCGCTTTTGACTGCGCTCCGGCCAAGTCGCGGAAAACGGCGCGAGCGCACTTGCGCAGGTCAAGGTTTAACGCAGCGTCAGAAACGCCCGTAGAAATGGCCTGCCTGCTGTGCATTCCATGCCCATGCGCTCCATACCGTCTGGACAGCATCTCCGGGACAGCGACCTCACAGCGGTTGTGAGGAGAAATGAGCGCGGCGCGGTCCTATTTTTGCAAACTACCAAAACACAACAATGCATGCAAAGAGCGCGTGCAGATTTCGACAATTCACTCGCACACAAAGGAGCTTGATCGATCATGGCTAAAACAGCACCTCTCATTGAGCCCACGGCTTCATCCACGGAAGAGCTTCGAGCGATGTTGCTCGGTAAACGGTCGGCTGTTCAGCAGCAGATCAATGAGCTGTTGGCTCAGTATCGCGAGCACTACACCACGACCCACAATAATTCCGTGCTGGACTTGGAAGACATGTCACTGCGCGACAGCACCGCCGAACAGCAATTGTCATTGTTGGAATCCCGCAACCGCACCCGCGTGATGTTGGATACGGCGCTCCGCAGGCTGGACGAAGGAGAGTACGGATTGTGCGAGGATTGCGGCGCCGAAATCGGGGCGGGGCGTCTGAAAGCTCTGCCGTTCGCAAAACGCTGTGTGTCGTGCCAACATCAGGCGGAAGTCCTGGAGAAGATAGCTCGACAAGAGGATCGACGGGACGACGCGTAGCCCCGGCACGTGCCGCACTCGTTCTGCATTTCAGCCTTTGGTCATGGCATCCGTGAATGCACGAATGCTTTCGGCAGGCCGTGTTCGGATACCTCGCCCTCGGTGTTGACCGGCCTCATAGGGGTTTGGGAAGATCGCTTAGGTAGGGGTCCTTCGCCCAACGGCCGATGTCCCCCTACTGGTGCACAACCCTCTTGAGACGAGGCGACTCAGGCTCCACGTCGTGGGGCGTTCTGGCGCCCCCATCGACACTCCATCGTCCTGATCCGTACGCGGCCACATACAGCAGCCCACCGATCATGGCGAGATTCTTCAAAAAGTGAATCGTCTGATTCTGATCGCCGAAGTTCGTGTGGAATACCAGAGTAGCCGGAATCATGAAGAGGATGAGCGCCGTCGCACCCCATCTTGCCCACACTCCAAGCACCAGCGACAACCCACCCGCCACTTCCACGGCGACCGCTCCCGCATAAAGAAATAAAGTGGCTGTCGTGATACCCATTGCAGCCATGTACTGCTGCGTCCCCTCGGGATCGGTGATCTTGTTGACACCCGACATCACAAAAATCAAACCGAGCAACACTCGTCCGATGAGACTCGCATACGCCTTGTCATACATTGCGTTTCCCCTTCGCTCGTATCGAATCGACGTCGATCTT
>DATIGP010000157.1:0-11032 GCA_035454625.1 Nitrospira sp. | reverse complement strand
GATGCATCGATCGTCTCACTCGTTGAACCTCTGCTGAAGGATCCTGAGGTGCGGGTCCGCGTGGCTGCGGCCGAAGTCCTCTGTCATTTCAAACGTTCGAAGGGCTGTGACCTGCTGGTGCGGTACGCCAGGGCGCCCAATCCCGATGAACGGACGTCGGCGATTCGAGCGTTGGTTGAGCGCCAGTCAACGGACATTGTTCCAATTCTCATGGAGGCAAGCCAACATACACAACCGTCGGTACGGGGAGCAGCTGCGACCGGGTTCGGCCATATACCATCGGTGCAAGCCGTTTCCGTGCTGAGCCGACTTCTGAGGGATCCGATCACACCCGTGCGAATCGCTGCAGCGGTCAGTCTGGGGAAAATGCAGGGTTTCAAAGCACGGCCGCCACTGGTCGACGCGCTCGATGATCGAGACGCTGCGGTGAGAGCCTTTGTCATTGGTGCTCTTTTGGAGCTGGATGAGCGGTATGAGATTCTGGCTCCCTCAGTCCTGACTCTCATCAATACTAAGGAGCCTGCCGTTCGCGCTGCAGTGGCGAGGGCATTGGGGCATGCTGGACCGGCAAATCGAGACCAGGTCTGGTCGGCATTGATGTTACTGGTTCAGGACAGCGTGCCGCGTGTGAGGATTGCTGCGATCCGATCGATGGCGAAGGTTGCAGGACCGAGCGCGATAGAAATCCTGAAGGAGCAATTGCATGATGAGGATGATGCCGTACGCGCTACGGCAGGGGGTGCGATATTGACGGTCACTATACCGAATGAATAGCTGCAGCGGTGGGTCCTGATTTCTGCATGCGCATCGACAGGCCGACACCGGCGTGATCGGCCGTGGTACGATGAAGGAGCTTGAAGACTGCGGGAAGGAGTGTGCGTTGATGGTTGCACGATTTCTAGTACTCGTGATGTTGTGGAGCGTCGTCTTCGGTCTGTGCATTCCATTTGCCCAGGATCGGATAACACAGGATCCGATCGAGTGGCTTGCTGCTAAAGACGGCGCTCCGATGATCGTGGTACCTGCCGGCTCATTTCCGATGGGTGTTCCATCGGGGGATCGAGACGGGGGTCGGGATGAGTATCCGAGACACGAGGTGTTCCTCGATGTGTTTGGAATCGACAAGTTTGAGGTGACGAATGGTCGCTATCTGGAGTTTGTAAAGTCCACGGGGCATCGCGTGCCGCAGAACTCAACGAATCCATCGCGGAGTCTTTGGCACGGTGACAGCCTCCCAGAATCTCTTGCGGAGCGCCCTGTGATCAATGTCGATTGGTTTGATGCAGACGCGTACTGTAAATGGGCGGGCAAACGGCTGCCGACGGAAGCGGAATGGGAAAAGGCGGCTAAAGGGACGTCAGATAGACGGTTTCCCTGGGGGAACGTCGAACCGACGGCCAAACATCTTAATTACAATCAACGGTGGATCGGAGAGAAGACACTCATGCCTGTGGGAAGTTATGAGGCGGGCAAAAGTCCCTATGGTGTCTACGACATGGCTGGTAACGTCTGGGAGTGGGTCAACGACTGGTATGATGAGCGATACTACGAGCAGAGCCCGTATAAAAATCCAAAAGGTCCGAATAGGGGCACCAAGAAGGTTATTCGTGGCGCGGGATGGCAAAATGAAACGCCCACGGTCCGCATCTTTACTCGAGTAGAGAGCGACCCGATGGTTCGCAATGAGTCCACAGGGTTCCGTTGCGCCATCGATGGTCCACTGAAATAACAGACGGACGATTCTCAGGATGTGCAACGCTCCGGTGCCTGGTCGTACTCAACTTCATGCGTAGGACGTTCACGTGGTTGTTTAGTTCAGGGTATCCGGTGAGGGTTTCGCATCTCGTGCGCAGCGGAAACCCAGCCAATTCATCTTCGTGTTGGGATCCGTCCCGTTGCGCTGGGCCACTCGTACGCTTGGCGTGCTGTCGATCCAACTGCCGCCTCGGAAACTCCGCTGCGTTCCCTTCTCCGGTCCTCTCGGATCCCTGTCAGGTGCCGTCGCATAGTACTTTGGGTCATACCAATCGGCCACCCATTCGGCCACATTGCCGGACATCTGAAAAACGCCATATGGGCTTACGGCATTATCGTACTTGTCGACGGAAATAATGGGTGGATAGAGCAAGAGTCTCTCGGGACGATCCCGTACGGGACCAGACAAACCGGTCCGGCCAAAGTTTGCTCTCGATAATCCAGCCATCTGATTGCCCCAGGGGTAGATACGTCCGTCTTGTCCACGCGCAGCTTTCTCCCATTCAGCTTCGGTTGGGAGTCGCTTGCCGGCCCATTTGCAGTATGCATCCGCATCGGTCCAGGATACGTGCATGACGGGGTGTTTCGACATCGTTTCTTGGAAATTTCCGCCGTCATATTGCCAATCGATGAGAGGCGGCAGATCATGAGCGAGGATAAATTTCAAGAACTGCACCGTCGTGACTTCATATTTATCGATCTCATAAGATTCCAAATATACATTTCGCTGCGGTAGCTCGGCTTGGTACGCATTCCGATCGACCTTCTTGTCGCTTCCCATCAGAAACTCGCCGGCGGGAATCAAGATCATTTCATCATGAGGCGGCAGCTTTGCCCGTTCTTCCGCAAGTTTTTTTCCTTCAGGCGTCCATTGCCGGACGACATCGGCAACATCCAACGCAGACGCCCCACTTGCGATGATCACTCCCATCAGCACAGCGCTCACAAGGATTCCTGGAACTCGCACGGCCTGTCCTCCTTCTTTCACGGAACGGTTGTATTATGGGTCAGGTCAGTTCTTCTCCGGCACTTGAGCATCGAAGGTTTCCAACGGCTGGAAGTTGACCGGCAGGTTGAAGAGATAGTCTGACACCGATCGCATTCTTACATGGTTGTATTCCACGATCCAGCTGCCATCTTTTTTAGCCAGCTTCATGGGAAAATGAATATCGGTGGCGAGCCACTGATAGTACACGTCGATTCGCTCTCCTTGTTTCGTCGTGACCTCGTAGAGAACCGTAGGATGTCCTTCCCGTACTTCCGTGCCGATTTCCTCGCGAGAAATTTCCCCCTGTAACCGCTCGCTGACCATGAGTTCTTGCTCGGGACTGTATGGAATGGCCTTGAAATGTTTCATTCTTGAAAGCAGCAGCCACACAACGTCCTTGTCCTTCCGGACGATGCTGACATTGACAGGCCCGGCGGTGTGGTGCTCGATGCGCCACATCGCATCACGATAGTAGATATAGGCCTTGCGCGATTTGCCGTTGATCTTGGTGACTTGATCCGCGGTAAACTCCAGTGCCCAAACCGTTTGCCAAGGTGCCAGCACACTGCACAAAAGTGAGAAGACCAACCAAAGCAGACGCATCGGCGAAAATCCTACCATAGAGATCGGCGAATTTTCTTCTGTGCGCACCGCGATTTTAAGAAGATCGCTTTTCCTCGACCTATAAAGGAAGCAAGAGGAGCTAGGGTGTGCCGGACATCGCTGACCGTACGCATCTAAATCCGATCGTGGCAGAGCGTTGATCTGGAGCTGCTCCGCCTCTGGTTGCCGTTCGAAGCATGACCCGCTTACTTTTCCAGGACCCTCCTCGAACACTCTTGTAGCGTCCCGCGGATGGGCCTTGAGGATTTCGATCCGGCATGTAGGCATAGTAGTCGAACCCGAACCAATCGTGAACCCATTCAGCGACATTGCCCGCCATATGATGAAGGCCATAGGGACTCATGCCCCGGTCATGCGAATCGACAGCAGAAAGAATAGGAATCTCATGGACATGATGCCGTCCAAACACTGCAAGCTTCGAATCGGGTAAGGCCTCACCCCACGGATATAAGTTGCCTGTAGGCCCCCGTGCCGCTTTCTCCCATTCGGCTTCCGTCGGGAGTCTCGCATGCTTGGCCTTACAGAGGTTATTGGCTTCGGCCCATGTGACATAGAGCGCCGGCCATCGGGTCAGGGTCTTATCCGAGACAAAATGGACAGTAATGACATGCCAGAGAAGTTTCTGTAGCTCGTCCGGCGGGAAGAGCGTCCGCTGTTGGAAGAATGTCATATATTCGCCCAGGCTGACTTCGTCGCGATCGATCTCGTATGCATCAAGCCAGACTCGCTGTTGGGGAAGTTCGGTATCGTCGAACTGTGTCCACTTTCCATAGGGGTCATTGTCGATTCTTTTGCTGCCTAGCAAGAAGGGGCCGGCTGGAATGTGTATCATGGGCGATGCTTCGGATAATTCCGCAATCGTTGTCAAATGTCGAGCCAATTCCGGCGAGGGTTTCGATCCGGCTTCCACGAAATGGGGTTTGATCAAGAAGGCGAGGAGAGCTAGAGCGGTCTTGAACCACGCGCCCCAAGTGGGCATAAGTTTGTTCCCGAAAATCACTATCGCGGTCGTTGGGGTTGCAGCATGAACCATACTCTGTCTCTTACAGGGGGTCCCAGTTCTATCAATAACTTAGTCATAGGAAATCTGAAAGGCAGCACTCGGCTGGATATCCGACGGCCTCCTGGGACTCCTTCACGCCAGCGTGAGCGCAAGGGTATCATGGAAAGAGTATGACTCGGGATTAAATCTGACCTCCAGGGAGAGTGTTCCATGGTGCTCGGCTAAGCGTCGCTTTGAAAGGAGCAGCGAATGATGCGGAATAGCAATCCATCGTCCTCTTCTTACCTATCGCTCTCTGCAATGGGATTATGGGGCCTCGCAATGATGCTGGCGGTCCAGGTCAATGCGGAGCAGACGGGAGATCGCCAGGATGCCCTTTCCCACGCAAGACAGGTGACAGTCGGAATCTTGGCGGACACACAAGATCCTCGAATACCCGAGAAGCCGGGGAAGATTGTCGTCCGAGGGACCGGCATTCACCTACGAGACGGCTATGTGATCACTGCCAGACATGCCGCAGAAAAACACGATCCAACGGTGGGCAGCCTCGTTCAGAAACAGGTCCGAATCCTTACCAATGATCTTAACGAGCTTCCAGCTGATCTCATTGGTGAAAGTACATTCATGGATGTCGTGGTCTACCGCGTGACAGAACCGCATCGCCGCAAACTGACGCAGGAGACGTCCTTTGCCGCCGGGGAAGTTGTGCCTGGAATGGAAGTGTTTACCGTCGGTTATCCGCTCGGTTGGGGACCGACTATGGCGTTCGGGCGGCTCGGGAATACCAACACCTTTCTGCAAACCATCGATACTCGCCTCATTCAAGCGGATCTTTCGGTTTGCAGCGGGAATTCGGGAGGAGGACTATTCAATGAACGAGGAGAAATTATCGGGATTCTGCACGCGGTCATTCAAACCGACAAAGAGGAGACGCAGGCGCATTGTAGCCGTATGACCTTTGCCGTTCCAGGAATTCTCGTCCAACGTGTCGTCAATGCAACGATTGCAGGACAACCTGTGAGGTTCTCGAAACTTGGGGTCCACATGGCTTCCGTGAAGGACGGAACAAAACTACGTGTGGCTGTAAAGGATGTTACAGAGCCGGCCAAATCTGCCGGCATTCAAAAACACGACATCTTGCTGGCAATTGAGGACACGGAAATACTTGATGGAGCCCAGCTGAAAAACTATCTCATCGAACGCACTCACCCCGGCCAGGAAGTGTCGATCAAAGTCCGCCGCATCGATGCAGATCTCACATTTCATGTGGTGTTAGCGGGAGGATAAGATCGGGCGATGATCGAGAACCCCTCTCCTAACTTTGAGGCCGGCAACGTGAAGCGGGCCGGTTCGTTCCGTCTAGCATATCTTGGTGGAAACGACCCAGACTTAAACATCTCAATGACTTAGGTGTGATGTTTCCAAGACAAGGCCTAGCATCAATCCACTCCCGGTTTATCGCCCACTAGAGTTTTCCATCAACCGACGCATAAAATATTAGGGCTAATCTCGCAAGAGGCAGTGATGAGAATCCGCACCATTCGAGGACGCATCGTTTTGGCTATTGTTCTGGTGGGCTGTATCCCTTTGTTGATCGGCCTCATTTTGGCCTATGTGTCAGGGATGCGGTCTCTTCGTGATGTCATCGGCGGTAATCTTCAAGCGGTCGCGGTCCAAGCCGCTGACCGAGTGACCCTGCTCGTCCAGGGAGAAGTGCAAGCCGTTCGACTTCTCGCATCGACCCCGCTGCGCGTCCGCCAGCCTGTTGAGAACGCCAATCGATCTTATCCGAATTCGATACGGCAGGAGAGCGATCAGAATGTGATCGGGGAGTGGGTAAAGAGATGGCAGCAGGGGGAGCAGGGCAGCCGACGCATCATGGATTCTGAGCTATCCAGGTTTCTATTGGAAACAAAGGTTCGTGGAGGAGATAAAGTAGTCGGCCTCCTTATCGTAGATCAATATGGAGCGCTGGTAGCCGCCAGTTCCGATCCTAACCAGTTCTATTTCGGCAACGATCCCTGGTGGAAGGCTGTTGCGGTCGGAAGTGGAGATCAAGTCTATGTCAGTGGATTGATCCCCGCTCAGGAGGGGTCGTTCCTGTCGTCAGAAGAAACGATCGATATCGCCGTGCCGATTCTTGACGACAGGCAAAGAGCGATCATTGGAGCAGTCAAAGCCTCCTACCGATTCGATACCCTCTTTGCCATGATCAAGGAAATCCGTATCGGACAGACCGGTCATGCCATGCTGTTCGATGCCGCAGGAAATCCCCTGGTTTGCCCCATATTGCCGAGGCAAGCGCATCGCATCCCAAGTCAGCTGATGGCGATGATTGTTTCCTCTGAACCTGGATGGTGGATTGCTGAGGATGATGGGCATGGCGCAACGGACACGGTTGTGGGCTATGCTCCGGTTTCCCAGCTTCGATTGCCGGACAATCCATGGCACGTGTTTGTACGGCAGCAACCTGCGGAGAGTTATGCGCCCATTCATGACCAGTTGAGAAATCTTGCAATAATCGGATTGGTCATGCTGGGACTCCTCTGGGCACTCGGAAGATATGTGGCCACACGCATCGCCCGTCCCATTCAAATTCTGCAGTCCGGTGTTGAGGCCATCAGTCAGGGAATCTACGATCGTCCGCTGCATGTGCATACCGGCGATGAATTTGAAGAACTGGCTGCTGCGGTTCACCGGATGGCCGACCGCTTGCAGAAGTCGAGGACAGAGCTCGAAGGACTGAATCATGAATTAGCCCGTCGAGTGGAGGAGAAGACTCAGGAAATCACCAAACACATGCGCAGTTTGGAATTGGCTGAACGACTCGCCACGCTTGGCAAGGTTGCGAGCGGGATTGCTCATGAGATTAACAATCCTCTCGGAATCATCCTCAATCGCATCGAATGCATGGAGGCTGATGCGGACCGGGCACCGATCCCGGCTGAAGTTCTGCGCGATCTGCTCGCGGTCAAGGCGCAAGCCGAACGCATTTTACGAGTGACGAAGAGTATCTTGACGTTTTCACGTGGGACGGTTTTGACGCTCAAACCCGTTGAAATTAATAGTGTGGTTTATGCGTGTCTTGCTATAGCGGACGAACGGATTTCGGCACACGGCATTCGGCTGGATTGTATATTGGCCCCCTCTCTTCCCAGAATCATGGGGGATCGCGATCGATTGGAAACGGTCATTCTCAACTTGATCAACAACGCCATTGATGCCGTGAGTGTCCTTGATGCACCAGGCGTGGTGACCGTTCGAACCAGGCCGCTGCTGATGGGAGAAACACATTGGGTCGAGGTGACGGTAGGCGATAATGGCCCCGGCATTCCTAAAGAGATTATCGACCGGGTCTTCGACCCGTTTTTCAGCACCAAGCCGGTCGGACAAGGAACGGGTCTTGGTCTGTTCCTTACGTATGGGATCGTCTCCGATCATCGCGGAAAGATCGAAGTGATGAACAGGGGTACGGGAGCGCTCTTCTCCGTTTTGTTACCGGCAGTCGGCTGCGTTCAGGAGGGACAGGAAGAGGAGGAATGGGAATCTCAGGCAAAATTCTCATAGTCGACGACGAAAAAGAAGCAGTGGAAAACTGCCGTCGAATCCTGACTCGTGTGCCGTTTGACTGTGTGGTGTCTTCAGACCCGACGGAGGTGCTCAAGCTGATCGAACGTGAACGCCCCGGTCTCATATTGACCGATCTTCGAATGCCCAAACTTGATGGTATCGAAGTCTTGGCTGCCGCCAAACGAAAGGATCCTACGATACAGGTCGTCCTGTTGACGGCGCATGCCACGGTTGAAACTGCCGTGACGGCGATGCGGTACGGCGCGTTTGATTACATCACGAAGCCTTTCACCAGTGATGAACTGGTACAGGTCGCGCGGCGGGCATTCGATGTCCGCGCACAGAACGGCGGCACTGTCGCACCACACCTTGCCGACGATTCTTCCGGACGAACACACATTCACCCATCAGAAGACAGCGGTCGATTGGTGGGGAACAGTGCAGCCATGCGCGACGTCGTGAAGCTCATCAATCGGGTGGCACCGACGGATTCGAACGTACTCGTCTATGGGGAAAGCGGTACCGGAAAAGAACTCGTCGCTCGATCGATTCACAGAGCGAGCCTTCGCGCCGATCACCCCTTTATCCCGCTTGATTGCTCATCATTACCCGATTCGCTTTTGGAATCCGAACTGTTCGGCCATGAAAAGGGTGCCTTTACGGGGGCGCATGTTGCGAAACTCGGTCTGTTTGAAGCGGCGGAGTCAGGAACCATCTTTCTTGATGAAGTCAGTGGAATGACCGCAAACCTTCAAGCTAGGCTCCTGCGTGTGTTGCAAGAGAGGCAGGTGCGACGTGTGGGGGGCATCAGGTATACGTCTGTCAACGTCCGCGTCATAGCGGCATCGAATCAGGATCTTGAGGAATTATGTCGGAAGGGAACATTCCGTGAAGATCTTTACTATAGGCTGAATGTTATTTCTGTCGTCCTTCCGCCACTCCGAGCCCGTATGGGTGACATTCTACTTCTGGCTAACGAATTCCTGACGCGGTTCGCACAGCGTGTTCGGCCTGATGTTGATACGGTTCCTACGATTGATCCTTCCGCAGCGGATATCCTGATGCGATATTCCTGGCCGGGAAACGTAAGGGAGTTACAGAATGTCATGGAACGCGCGGCGGTGTTGGTCGACGGATCGACAGTGACCAGTGCGCATCTCCCGGATCGCCTTCTATCAGCGGTCGTGAAGGAATCTCCGCATTCGGAGGCGGCTTCATTTAAGCAAGCGAAGCAGCAAGCGGTAGAGTCTTTCGAGCGCGAATTCTTGTTGGAGATTCTCAAACGCAATGACGGACATATGAGTCGAGCAGCTCGTGAGGCCGGTGTAGACCGAAAAACGATCGAGCGGATGGTAAAGAAACATGGTCTACGCGGCTCATTTTGAGAATACCTTCATCACAACCCTATCTCTACATTCTTATCTCCATGTTCCTGAATGGGACGCCCGCGCCCCATTGGATATTTTGAAACAAAAACATATCATTAGAGATCACTTGTTCCATCACTGCTGGTGAACTCATGGGGCGAATTCGCCCCATGGGCTTTCTGCCCCGCATGAAAACCCCCTCAATACCTTAGAAATAAGAAGTCTTCCGGGAGGAACAGGACTTGCCTTGATGAATTGGCTGCCGTGAATGGTCAGAGCCTCGTTGTGGCGTCGATATATGAGACCGTCTGGTAGGAGAGTGGTAAGAAAGGACCGACCTCCTGACGAACCCCCGGTGACAATCGGCTCCTACCAGACCTTATGAATACCATGGTGATTGATCCTAGATAGTACGGTTTTAAGATGAGGAGGAGGCAGAACATATGAGCTTTTCAGCAACATGGGTGAAGCCGGGAGTGCTAGGGCTGGCGGCCAGTCTGATCCTCGCCGGCGCGCTTCCAGCCGGCGCGATCATGTCGCACGACGCACATGTCTCACAAGGTGCGACGGCGAATGTCGCAACACCGGTTCATGCGCAGGCAGGTCCGGCCTTGATGGACAAGATGTCGAAAGCGGTCGAGCAGATCGAGCGGCAGGTTCAAACGCGTGGGCCATTCCAGGGCGCAAGCGCTCACGCCATGCAACAGGGCGTCCTGCTGGTCGCGGACGACATGGACAAGGTGAAGGTGTCGCAGGGGAATCGATGTCCGGTGAATGCACCGATCCGTTCGTACGATGTGACTGCGATGAACGTCGAGATCACCGTCAATCGCTTCGGAGACTTTTACCCGGGCTTCATGTACGTCTTGACTGAAAATGTCGCGGGGGTGCGTGAAGAGGAGGCGAAAAATAAGGCGGCGCGGGAGAGCGAGGATCCGTCGTTCGCCGAGGGAGCGGTCTCCAATGGCTTACAAGGAGATCTCATTCAGCCGCTGGTCATACGTGCCAATCAGGGTGACTGTCTCCGGGTGACGCTGCGCAATCAGATCGAAGGCGAACCCACGAATATGATCATCAATGGGTCGCAGATGCTGGTGGCCGGGACCGGCAAGCCGGCGACGGCGAATAATCCCGATGCCTTGGTGGCGTCGGGAAAGACCGGTGAATTTGAATGGTACATTCAACCCGACACGCAGGAAGGCGGACACGCGTTTCACAGCCACGCCACGCGCGATCAATACTCCTTGGGTCTGTTGGGTTCACTCGTCGTCGAGCCGCGTGGATCCCGTTATCTCAGCCCGTTTACCGGCGAGGATATGAAGAGCGGCTGGGAAGCCATGATCGATGTAGAGAGGGGTTCTGATTTCCGTGAGTTCGTGATCTTCTATCATGAGGCGGGTGACGAGACGTTCCGGCTGTTGAACCGCAAGGGCGACATGCTGCCGCAGCGCGATGCCCATACGGACACCTATCGTCCGGCCGCCCGGCTGCTGAACTATCGCAGCGAGCCGCACGGCACCCGACTGGAAATGCAGGAGCACCTGGTCGGTTTTGCCGATGAATCACAGGGCTATGGGTCCTATACGTTCGGTGATCCGGCGACTACTATTCCACGCTCCTATCTCGGCGATCCGGCGAAATTCCGGATGGTCGGTGGATCGGAGATCGTCCATTCCCACCACCTCCACGGCGGATCGATCCGTTGGGCCAGACAGCCCGGCACCA
>DATIGP010000156.1:0-10408 GCA_035454625.1 Nitrospira sp. | reverse complement strand
ACCGGTCATACGTCCGATGAAGAAGTTCAGAAGTGTCGCCGGGCCGGTATGGATCGGGTCGTGACGAAGCCGGTAACACTGACGGTACTCCGTGCGAATCTTCACGAAGTCATGCGCAAAGCCGACATCTGATTGAGTTGTGTGGAAAGGTATCCGTTCCTTTGCTGGGGGGTAGACTCTGCCGGGCCGCTTCGGTACAGTGAGCGACATGAATGCCGGTGCCGCGCCCGATCGATTTCTGCTGTACAGTGATTTTAACTGTCCCTTCTGTTATGCGCTGCACGAACGACTGCACGATTTGAGTCTGCTCGGCCGGTGCGAGTGGCGTGGAGTGCAGCATGCACCCGAGTTGCCCCGACCCATGAAACCGTGGAGCGGATCGTTGGAAGCGGAACTGCGGCATGAAGTCGCGATGGTGCAGCGACTGGCACCGGAGATACCGATTGCGTTGCCGCCCGGGAAGCCGAATACTCTGCCGGCGATTGAACAAGCGGTTGCACTCCTACGAAATGACCTTCGGTACGGGATGGACTTTATTCAGCGAACGTATCGCGCGTTCTGGTGCGACGGTCGAGATATCTCTAATCCATCGATCTTGAAGGAGCTGGCGGGAGAGAATTTTGTCGAAGACGCCGATGGGCAGAACCGGACTATCGCGCAGCAATGGGAAACTGCTTGGCATGCGACGGGCCAAAATGGAGTTCCTCTCCTTGTGTCTCCGGACGGGGATCTGTTGGTAGGATGCGTGCCTCAGGAACAGGTCCGACAGTTCTTCACGTGACAGCTTGACCTAAGCCGATCGCTGAGTGATTCAAGAACGATCAGGGAATGTCAGTTCGGCGACCGCAGACTTATCCAAATCACCCTTGCCCAATTCAATCAATCGTCGATATTGCTTGAGCGTCGACTGCGCAAGAGGCAGCGACAGACCCACCCCTTCAGCCAAGTCGAGCGCGATGGCCGAGTCTTTGGCGGCGTGGGCCGACGAAAAATAACAGTCGTGTACACGGAGCTGCATGTCTTCTCCATCGGTTTCCAACACTCGCGAAGCCGCTCCGGTCTGACTGAATACTTCACGCAGGAGCGTCAGATCGATCCCCAATGCATTCCCCAATCCTAGCCCTTCGGCCAATGCGGCGGTATTGCTGTTCATCACCATGTTGACCAGCGCCTTGACTTTTGCCGCTTCTCCAGCCGGGCCGATATATCGTATCGTCGTGCCGAGCGCTTCAAGTATCGGGCGTGCCCGATTGAAGACCTCCTGCTTGCCCCCGCACATGAGATAAAGAGTCCCTTGGCGCGCTTGGGGGATGCTGCTTGCCATGCAGGTTTCAAGGGCCGAGCCACCATGCCGTTCAACCGCTTGCTCGATGTCGACGTGAAGCTTCGGCGTGAGAGTCGCGCAGTTGACGAACAGCCGATCTTTCGCGTGAGCCAACAGACTGGCTCGGTCCTGCTCCGCATAAATCTCCCGCATCGCGGCGTCGTCCGATACGACCGTAATGACGAAATCCGATGTTTCAGCGACGCGCCCAGGTGATGCGGCCGCTTCCGAGCCCAGTTCGTTCGCCAACGATTTCGCCGCTTCGGCATGTCGGTCTTGAATCGCCGCAATGTGGTACCCTAGTTCCTTTAGGCGCCTGGCCATATTAGCGCCCATCCGACCTACACCGATGAACCCGATGCGAGTTTTGGTGTCTGCCATAACAGAACGTCCTTTCCCAAGCTATACGACCAAAAAAGCATGCTAAAGCAGACGGTCTTCTGACGGTTCAGAGCGAAATTTGGTCCATCGGAGGGTGCTTTTCCCATCGGTCGTGGTAAATCCATGGTCATGGAAGGCGACGACGCTGACGCGTTGCTGCTTTTTTTGAGCAGGTTGGAGTTGTGGAATCCCGTCTTTGGTTTGCACGGTCCCGCGAAGCGTCTCGACAATCAGCAAGTCGGTGGCGGCGGAAGGTTTGATTGCCCACACGAAGGCGGCGGATCCTCCGGCATAGGTGCCCGATGCCTCCCATTGGCCCACGAGATCGGGATCGACGGTTTTGAGTTGGAAGACCGGTACGCTGGTTGCTTCGCGTCGGAGTTGCCACAGTTCGGCCGGAATGCGCGTAGGATGCTGGTCGGTCGAAAGCCTAGTCCAGGTGGCCTGCACACTGCCGGTGCTGACGAACGAGTTCGAGGTCGTCTTTCGGTAGGTTCCTTTCCATCCAAGGCCCTTGAATGTGTTTGCCCGTTCGAGGGACCACAGGCCGGCTTCCGCATTCAAGACACCGTCAAACTGCATCATCGAGGAAAGGAACCATTTCAGGTTCGGATGAATGACGAGAAGCATGTCGCGCTGAGTCGTTCCCTGTCCCAAATGCGTGTGCCAGGTTCCTACCAGGCTCGTTTGATCAAACGACGTCGCTTTCTTTGGCCCGACTTGAGGGCCTGAAGGGACGGGAAGCTTGTGTGTGAGCGTCGCAGCGGCCGGCGCAACAACGGTCTCACTGTGCGTGTCTCGGGCGGACGGGGAGCTGGGAGCGGAAGTGGAGGAGGAAAGAGTTGCGGTCGAGGAGGCTCCGTACCGGCTTGCCGCGGTCCTGGCCAACTGCGTAACCGATTCGCCGAGGTGTTTCTGGTGAGTGGAAGAGACAGTGACGGTCACAAAGGTGTCGTTATGCATGAAGGTCAATCGGGACAGGGTCGGGGACGGATCGATTCTCACTGCTCCATCACCCAGGCCGGGAATGAGATGACTGTCACGGCGCAAACGCTCTTTATTGAACCATGCCCGTGTCTCCTTACCGGGTGTTGCATTGAGCTGGACCGTGACGGCATTTCCTTCATTGCGGCGAGCTTTGAATAGGCAGGTGGTCGGCTCGGCCAAAAGTCCTTCCTCAACCGGTTCTCCGAGCGCCCGCTCTGCATCTGCAGCGGTCATCATCGAACAAGGGGATGTTTTCGAGCCGAACAGGCCGGATGACTCACCGCATGAAAGAAACAAAAAAGCCAGTCCGGGAATTATGTAGGGTCGCGCGCGGAGCAACATTGCAACGTGGCCTCCATAAGCCGTGGAGGCGAATTGTACCGTGGATGAGCCGCCGGGTGCCAGCCGTGCTTGGCCTGCCGCGCCGTGTGTGTGACCGAGGGCGGGTGTCACAAAATTTGAGTCATCAGCCGGCCACGAACTTCAATGCGACGCCGTTGATGCAGTAACGAAGGCCGGTAGGCCTCGGCCCATCTTTAAACACGTGGCCTTGGTGACCCTCACATCGTGCGCAATGAACTTCCGTTCTCGGCACGAAGAGTTTGAAATCGGTTCGAGTCTCGATCACGCGTGGATCGATCGGCTGCCAAAAACTGGGCCAACCGGTACGGCTGTCGAATTTGTGCTCAGACGAAAAGAGCGGCAAGTCGCAACCGGCGCAATGGTAAATCCCGGATTCGTGATTGTCATGCAGCGGATTGACGAACGGTCGCTCCGTGTCTTCATGCCGCAAGACACGATAGGCGGCGGCCGGCAGCTGCTTCTTCCATTCTTCATCGGTCTTCGTGATTTTGACGATGGGATCGATCTGAACATTCCGCGGCATCGGGCTTCTCCTTTATCTGGTCTGATACTTTTTGGTCGGACGGTCGCCTGAAGTCTTACGGTGTTCCTCAAAAGGCCGCGCCACGCTCAGTGATACATAAATGGTACGGTTCAGGAACCTGGAATGCAAGGGCTCGAAGAGGCCCCTATGTGCGAAGCATGGCGACTGCATTCATCCGCTCCGGCATGTCGACGTAACGACATCTATTGCCGAGACAGATACTAGGAAGATTATTCCGTCCGATTTCGTGAGCAGTCGGAGTCATCCCGCATCACCATGGTCGCAGACCTCGAGGGGCTTCGTCGTACGTAAGACGCCAATATTCGTCTGTCACTCATTTGAGGGGACTCTTCGAAGCAGTTTCCACATTTGCATGAACGACGGATGGGGCTCCGTCAATTCCGGCTGAGAGAGGTCGATCTGGACGTCATAGAGCGAGGTGTTCACGTTCTGAATCTGGACGACCGGGTACCAACATTCATACCGTTGCTCCCAGCAATCGCGATAGGCCAGCCGCAGATAAGATCGGCTCAACGTCTTTGTGCGGATCGGCGCACCCGAGTCCAGGACGATGGGAATAGCGTGACGTTGATATCGAGGGCCTTTGGGATACATGCTTTTAACCGCAAACTGTCCCTCCCATCCTGCCAGTTGGACTATACAATCATGTGCGACTCCATGGCCCACGTTTTCCACCTGGGGCGTCAGCGTGATCACCTCTCCTGCGTTCATGGCCGACATGTTGGTTATGCGCAGAGCCGGCTGATGCCGTTGAAACTCGCGCGTAACCTTGCCCGCGAATCGATACAGTGCGAGAACGCCCATGCCGCTGAGGAGAAGGACAACAAGCAGTGCGATCAGCCAAGACCAGTCCATGAAGAAATACCCTACAAGCCGTGTCGTTCGCTTGGGAACGGAGAAACCCTACGTGGAGGAGAGGCGGGTGTCAACCGACAGGGGAGGCGCAGGAGCCTTATTCAGAGGGACCGACTGCGTTTCGCTCGGACAAGCTCTGAGACCGGAAAACCCAGCTGTTGAGCTGTGTCGACCAAACGTTGGTAGGTAGCCTCGTCAAGGTGTGGACTCCGGGATAGAATCCAGAGATAGCGGCGGTCCGGTGTGCCGACAAGAGCCGTCTGGTAATCGGGATCGAGGTCGATGATCCAATAGTTGCCTTCTCGGGACGGGCCGACAAGCCGCGCGAAAAAATTGTCGAATGTGACGGCGAGTCTGGCCTTCGTATTCGTATCCACCACTGTCGCGACACCGTCGACTTGATCGAGCCCGCCGGTATCGGTGACGCATTCATTGTGCACGCCGATCTTGCCGTCAGGGCGAACTGTATAGACGGCCTTTGAGTCGATGCAGTGGCGCTGAAACCACATGGGTAAGCGCGCCATCTCATACCAAGTCCCCGCGTAGCGGACGAGATCGACGGAGGCGACAGTCGAAAGGGGCTGTCGGGTTTCCACTCCCACGCACCCAGCCATCATAAGCCCGCTCATACTCACGAACATCACGATAGCTCTCTTCATGGCCGACTCCTTGTAAGCATCACGACGCTGCCACCTCATGACCGCATCGAACCTTCCGGATGCAGGTGAAAATGAAAGCATCGGAGTTATTGTGCGCTTGAAAAGGAAACAACGCAATGCCCGCTCGTCGTGTTGCAACACGGTTATCCTGGTTGTGTGCCGAGGCGACGAAGGTCGGGTTGATTTAGGAGCTCCCGGTGTTTGCACGCTGAAATTTTAAAAATCCGGCATGGTCCTTCACAGCGTTGGTCGACCTGGTATGACTCGGAAGGATCGTAATGGGATGCCTGCGCCCGAAATAACAGGCTTCCCTCCCGGTCTTACGACAGATTCGGGCCTCCCTCTGGACTCGAATCAGACCACTGCAGCGTCGCTCAGTGAAACTGCGGTGCGCGCAAATACGCTTTCAGTTCCTCTGAGTAATATTGAACAATTCTTCGCTCTTCAGGAGATAACGGTGTGTTGCGAAAGAGAACCGGAGAGGAAAGAATGGTTTCACAGGAATGGATGAACCTATGGATTTCCTTGCGTAACGGAGAAAATGGACTGCTGGAAGCCGACATAAAACACTGCCTTTCTTACAAGGTGTCGGCGGTAGGCCCTCCGGAACCCGTCGGCAAGATGTATGTGGCGGCTAGCCTCTTGAAGCTAGACGAATCAAATGTAAAGCACGGTTCATAAGGCTAGGCGTAGAGGCGCTTTATGGCTGCTTGCCTTTCTTGTAGACGAAGACAGCCGCAACTACCAACCCAAGAATCACTCCACCAAATGTCAGCCAATTTGGATCCATGATGTCGCCCCCCCGTGTATCGCTGAACATACAAGCTGTCTGGGATCGAGCGGCGGAGACTGAGGAATCGGTCACGCTGGGGAAGAACCAGGAAGCGCAAGAGACAGGACAGCCGCCGAAGCTTCATACCGGACATCATTACCCTGGGCGCAATGAGCATAAGAGTCAAGCACTATAATAGAGATCCGGGCGCTGCTCGGGGGGGAGAATCACCAAACGGACTGAACATACCCTTTATAGCACTTATAACACTTGACTCAGCTGCGTAATGCGATCAGAGTGATTCTATGACGTACTGAGCTGCGTCGGCTGTCCCATCTCTCGCGCATTCCTTCCCACACCCGCGCGTCTGATTCCTCAGTCTCTGTCCGTTCTCCGAAGTGCGACGATCATCGAGTCCAGCGAAGTACGAGGTTAAAGGCATTTCCCAGGATGGGTGTCCGCTGTGCGGGGGCACGCACTGACAAAAGAGAGGAGGAGGATTGATGGACATGACCGCTACAAGAGGCGTTGTTGTTTGGATGGTGATGATGCTCGGAGCCTTGACCATGTGGACAGCTCTATCTGCCCACGCGGAAGATTCGCACGTGAAAGGAACCATGATTATGCCTCTGATAGAAGAGCTGGCTGTTACGGGTGGGGAAGCTGTTGTAATGGCCCCAGGAGCCGCTGAGGATACGCTCAAAACATGCATGGCCAGAATTCCAAAGCTGGCCAGTGTCGGGCAGCACATGCTGGCTGAACAAAGTTGTGTGGGTGAAGAGAAGACGAGGAAAGCGATGCGATCGGCCCCGAAATTTTGAGATGCCTATTCAACGAGATCCGCACCTATTGGATGAAAGTGATGGATGAACAGAAGCATACGTTAAAAATCGTAAGTATAAAAAGTGAGGTGATGAACATGTATCAGATTTATAGCCTGCTGACCATTGTGGCGCTTTTGTGGGGTATCACGATCTGGGCGTCGATCCCGGAGGAAGAGAACAAGACAGGGTCTTGATGGGTGGATTCGTCCGCTGACAAGAGAAGGACGGACGAAGGTACATGACGTTGAGAGGTAATTGTCTATGGAGTGCAGAATCCCTATTTTCTCAGGACAGCATACCCACGTAAGGAGAAATAATGGACAGCGCGGCCGCAACGGGTAGACAGAGCCCAACAAACAGATGGTCGTTCTTGGACAGTGTCCTGAGTAACCAGACGATCAGCCTGATGGAATCCCTTGACGGGTTGGGTTACATCACAACGGGTATGAGTTTCCTGGCTGTCAGCATCGTGATGTTTGCCCGTGCCTGGTATGTCTTCGTGATGGGCGTGGGATCGGACGCGGTTCTCGCAGTCCTCGGCTTGGTGCATGATCTCTTATTGGTCATCATCTTGCTGGAGCTGTTCAGAACCACCGTCAATTTCGTGAAGACCAGAGTGATTACCTTGGAACCGTTCCTGTATATCTGCGTCATTGCGTCGACGCGGCGCATCCTTACAACCGGATCTCAAATCTCGTATATGGATGAGCTAACCGATGCGGTGTTCAACAGATATCTCATGGATCTTGGTGCGAACGTGCTCGTCGTCGTGGTGTTGATTGTGGCGGTCTATGTTTCACGGCGGGCATCACTGCCGGCCATGACAGAAAGGACTGCGGGGGCTCTGAGAAATGGCCCCAAGGGCGATAGAACAGAGCCGTGTGCGCAAGCAACTGATGGACACGTGAGGTTCAAAAAAGAATATGCATGATGCTGAGTGACAGAGTTGCAAACGCTATCGTAGATTGCCCGGCCTGTATGAAGCTGATTAGAGAGAGAACCAATAGGAGGGCGTCATGCGCTGTTTACGTTGCCAAGGACTTTTAGTCGCCGTTCAAATGAGAGACACGCATGGGGCCGATCCGGTATCCGGATGGCGTTGTCTGCTCTGTGGTGCGGCGACCGATCCAGGGATTGAGGCAAATCAAAGAACGCAAAGCCAACCGATTCGGAACCGTGCGCGCCCCCCTGGGTCGCCTGCGGCAAAGTCTGGGAAACAATGTGTGTAAGGTGCAGTAGCACCGGGTGAGGAGGAAGTATGAGCAAGTGGCGTGACTTTCCGCGCGAGATGGCAACGGAGCTTCTTTTGCTCGCGTATACGATTGCATGGGGCTGTGCTCTGTTTGTGACGTACCTTTTGACGCGTTGACCGGGGGCAATACGTTGCGTCGTTACCTCGAAGAAGTTTTCTTGCCGGAGGTGTGAAAATGGAGGGGGTCTCTCAGGTTTTGAAGTTCACGGTAATAGTAGAGCGGGGTTGGTTGTTTGTTTGTAAAGGTCAGTGCGCGCAGAAACGTGAGTTCCTCCTCCGTCACGTCCCCGTTCAGTAAAGGATCTTGAAGAAATTCCTTTAGTCCAGGCTCCTCTCCTGAAGTCTTGTCGGGTCCCCTTTCCATAAACTCGAATGTCTTGTGGTGTCCGGGCGCGACCCGACGGTTCAGCACAATCTCAATGCAAAAGGTAGCCAGGTCAATATCCCAGGATTCGATCAAGGGATCGAGGAACGCAATACAGTTCTCGCTCGAGAGATCGAAGATCGTGGTATTCAAGAATTCCAGCACGGTGACCCGCGTCTCGGGATAGCTTTTCTTGCTCAGTCGAGCCACCTTGCGCATCCACGTAGAATTGTCGAGTTCCTGCCGAGCGACAGTCTTGACGACGCCAAGCAGCTTCTGGGTGACGAAGCGCTCGAGTTCGCCGAAGTGTTGTTTCTCAAAAATCGCGCGGATCTCCCTGGTCTTTCTGGGGTGACACTTGCGAAGGATCAATTCCCGCACGTTGTGCAGTAAGGGGGTCGGCTGGTCTCCGAGCCGTTTCCTGAGCTGTTCGCGGCGCTGCTGATCGGCGAGTTTGGCAAGCTGTCCCTCCGGCAACTTCAATGCTCGTCCGATCTTTTCGTACATGTCGGTCCGGTTCGGCGCCGGTGGGAGTTTTTTCTGTGTCAGCAACTGCGAGATATACGATTCGGTCACGTGGGCCGCACGGGCGAGATCCCGCTGCCCCAGCTTCAACTCTTTCAATCGATTTCTGATGAGAAGCGCAATGTTCACAAGCAATCTCCTTGTTTTGCAATTAACCTAGTTGGTTAACTGTAGTTGGATTGGAGATGCAGCGCAAGATAATACTTGACAGTTTATAGTTAATGCGCCTAGGCTTCAATAGTCGGGAGAGGGAAGCGCGGTCATGAGTGGCCTGAGCTGAGGACGACGCCAGGATGTGCAGGGGACCTTCTCCTATTGTCCTCAACGCCGGATAAGGAGTTCACATGTTGTACTACGCAGCGATGTTCTTATTCTTTGGATTGGTTGCCGGTGGCTTGAATTGGGCTGGAATAGCCACGGTTGCGACTCAGGGTTCCTGGACCCTGCTTGTGAGTGGGATCGTATTATTGACGATCCACTGGGTGACGGGGCGCACCGACCGGGCGTTCTAACCGATCCGATCCACCGCGGGATTCACGAGGCAGAGAGGGGGTAGAGAGGAATATATGACAGCAGAAGATCAAATTTCGAAGATGAAGAAAGCGATCACTCAGGCTATCAAGGTGATGGGAGACCGGTTCGGATCGACGGAGGAGGATGTTGCAAGGACCATCCAAGAACTGAAGGCGTCAATGCAGGGGGGATCGGAGCCCAGTCTTTCGGCGACATCCGCGCAGGGCCAAGGCAGCCGGTCTCCTCAGGCTACACAAGCGACCAGCGAGGCGCAATAGCCGCTGTAATCGAAAGGAGTATGAAACATGAATGTCCAAGTCACAGTTCAGAGTCACATCGATGTGACCGATTCGCTGGTTCGGCTGTACCTCTTCCTCGCACAAACTATAGATCAGAGTCTGAGCGAGGCAGCGCGCATTAATTATCCAGAGGCTGAATTGCAGTCGCATCTTGCCTCGACCAGGGCCGATGTGCTGGACATGCTGGCTGTCAACCAGCTGGTCAAGGCGAAGGTGGAGCGGGAGTGTAATCGGGTGCAGTCGCTTATCATGGCCTGCCTTGCGGACGGAGCCTCGAAGGCAGCTGCGCTGGAAGAGCTGAAGGCGGAGCGGGCCGTGCTGAAACACAAGACTATGGCATTGAGCGATCTGCTCGCGGTATTTCGAGCGGTATGACCGATAATGACACATGGCTCACATTTTTCAGGTTCGGTGCGAGGTTGAAGCGGCCACAAGCACCTCGGAGGATAGTATGAAGACCACACCACGGACGTATGTGTTGACGATGAATTCGACATCCGGGAAAGGCCTTCGGCTGTGGAGGGGGGACAGTATCCACGCCCTGCGCCATTGCTCGGCTAAACAGATCGGTCTGGCACTGAGGGAACTGCAACAGAATGTGGATAGTCTGTATGCCCCAGTCCCGTCCTCCGGCGGATCCTATTCGCTGAACCGCGGTCGATAACGTGATGCCCTCGTCGAGTGAGTAGCGCGAGGGTGAGGAGGTTGAGGTCGGGGGAGAATGTGTCGAGAGCGGACACGAGCCA
>DATIGP010000155.1:0-4314 GCA_035454625.1 Nitrospira sp. | reverse complement strand
CGTGAGTGAAGTGCGGCTGCACGACGATACCAGGCTGCAGGCCAATCGATACATTATTGCGCTGTCGTACCAGAACCTCCTGCAGCTACTGCCGGACCGGCTCCTGACACGCTATGCCTACTTCGCACAGATTACCGAGGTGAAGAGTCTGAATGAAGTGGTGGTTCAATTGATCTGCCCGACGACGCAACAACGGCCTCGTCTGCTCCTCCTGTCGGGCCGACCATTCCACCAGCTCACCAGCACATCGCTTGGGCCCGGCAAGATCGCATATCGGCTGTCTGCCGTCGGAAGCCCACTCAGCGAGTTGACTGACGATCAGTTGATGGATGCAGCGCAGACCGAGATGGGTGAGTTGCTCTCAGGGACGGTCAGAGAAGATGTGATCGTACGATCGGTCCTTCGTGAGCACCATGCCGCCCTGTTGCTTACACCAGGTGCCGCGCGGCTGCGGCCGCTTCAACAGAGTCCCATCCAGAATTTGTTCCTGGTCGGGGCTTGGACCGATACCGGATGGCCGGCGAATCTGGAGGGCGCGCTCGTCAGCGCCCGTCGCTGTGCCGACATCATCGTCGGCAGTGGAGCTTGACCCCTGGAATGTCTCGATGGTACGAGTACCTCAATGACTTCATGCGGGAGATTGTTCCTGCTCGCGCTTCTGCTGACCGCCTGGAACCGAGCGCAAAGTCCCTATGAACGCGGCGGGCGCCCTCTATTCAGCGGCTACGATGTTGAGCGCGACTATCTCGAGTGCGGATAGAGGGGGGGATTAGCAAACCAGCCGCACTCTCACAGTCCCGATTCTTCGTTTCCATTCGGCTCCGTCCCTCAGGCTTCCGTCGACCATAACCGCGCACTGCATGGCCAGCGCCATGCGGGATGCCTGTCTCGCAATGAAGGATACCGCCCTAGTTAGCTCCATTGCGCAAATAGCAGAGATCCTCAAACTGCTCGCCGCTGCGATACTTCACGATCACCAACCACTCGCGCCTCGTATCAGTCAGCCCAATATAAGCCGCATCATCAAGCATGAATGGTTGAAGGGAAAAGGATGTCCTCAGTGTTGGAGGCACTGAGACCTTGTCGATCCTGAGCGTTGTGAGAGGATATGTCCCGCCGGTTCGTTCAAATTTATTGGGAGTCGCCAACAGCGGACTCAGATCTTGCCAGTTGACCTGTTCAAGCACAGCGCTATCGGCGGGAAACATATAGAAACTGTCGCTTGGAGAACCTTTTGGGCAAAAGGTCGTCTTCACCACCAGATCCTCTTGTCCGTCGTTATCGAGATCCATTTTCGTCTTGGCTAAACTCGAACACCGCCGAGTAGTGGGTCCCTGCCCCTTCAATGCAATTGGTTCCCACTGCACGGTCTTTGTCAGCTCGGCATTGGGTTCCAGACGTTCTCCGAACAAGGCCGTCACCTTTTCACAAAGGGGCTTATCGGCAAACGTTGCCAGTTCCACCGAAGCCCCGGCAGTCAGCGCCGGAATTACTACCACCAGAAAGCCTCCCAGACCCGTGATCCTCATCGCCATCTTCCGCCTCCCGGCCATGGAATCTCGATTGACATCGCAGCGCGCCGTTTTTAAGATACCGCTGCTGATTCGTCGCCTCCACGACTCATGACACTCACTCCTCTTCAAGACCTCGCTCAATCCCTCCACAACTGCGAGCGCTGCAAGCTGGCGAAGCTGGGGCGCAGCCAGGTCGTGTTCGGCGTGGGGAATCCCCATGCCAGTATCATGTTTGTGGGGGAAGCGCCAGGTTTCAATGAAGATCAAAAGGGCGAGCCTTTTGTGGGAGCAGCAGGCAAACTCTTAAACGACCTTTTGGCCTCGGCAGGCCTGTCACGAGATCACATCTACATTGCAAACGTGATTAAGTGCCGGCCACCGAACAACCGCGACCCCGAGCAAGACGAAGTGGAAACCTGCAAGCCGTTCTTGATGCAGCAGATTCAGCTGATTCGACCCAAACTCGTCTGCACCCTCGGCAACTGGGCCACTCAGACTCTCCTGGAACGCAAGGTCGGCATTACGAAGGTGAAAGCTCAAGCCTTCTACATGAAGGATTTCGTCATCTTCCCGCTGCTCCATCCAGCTGCGGCCCTCCATCAAGGCAACCTGCTCCCAACGCTGAAGGAGGATTTCAAGAAGCTCAAAGAATTCCTTGACCGCCACTCCAAACCCGCTGAGCCGACCAGCGCAGTCCTTACCCCAGCTGCCCCGGTCTTGAATATTGAATCACCCCAGCCGGCTCAGATGGATTTGTTCGGATAGCATTTCCGTTTGAATTCGCTCAACCAAACACCGCACTGTGGCTCACCCACACTTTCCTTTCTGCCTGTTTCAAAGCTCGCTCAAAAGCACAGCCGACGGGACGCCATCCCGCGCACTAGCGACGATCTCTTGCTTATGATTCACTCATCGGATCAGATCCAACAATTTATTTTTGCCTCACTGATAGAGACGAACTCATCAACCTGTGGCATGGGAATCTCCGACCAGCTTTATTGATCGCCATTATTAGTGGCTTGTACAAGTTCTAGCAAGTATGCGTCGCAGATAGCTCCCCACTGCACCTGCCCTCATGTGGATCAGTTGACGAAGGGAAAACGGTTCGAGACACCCTGCATACTGCCATTCGGTATGGCCGGTTATGCTTTCGATTTAGCTGTCGGCGAGGAATCTGAATCTGCGGCTTCGCCACGTTCTGTTTCAGCGGGTTTCTCTTCTTCCGGCACGTCGAACCACTGGACCAGCATCTCTTCCCACCAGGCTTGGGTCACGTCCTCGCCCGGGTCCGTGCCCAGGAATGCCACATCCTCTTTTTTAACTGACGAACCGACAAGCTGCGGCTGGAATTTCGCGCGATTGATGACTTCTTTCGTGGCATAGCCGCCGATGATCCAGGAGTCCGGATCAGCACGGCGAGACTTGTAGGCCTTCAAGCCGTGTTTGAGGTACATGAAGATCTGCTGCTGGATCGGATCGGTAACGCCAGATTGGGGCAGGCTGAGCGTTTTCTCAATTGGCTTCCGCCAATGCCGATCGTCGTAGCGCGACGTGATCAGCTGGAGCATTTTCTTTCCGAGGTCGGCGTCAAGCGCCATGACGAATCTTTCCCGTACTACACACAATTCGCGAGGTTGATCAAAATGGCGTCGTTCTTACCCGCCCTCCCCTGCGCGCCAAGACGCGCATGGCCCCGAACAAGGCCGCAGGAGGTGCAAGGCGTCGTGAGTAAGTGACGCCACGCTTGTGCGCGCCGGTGAGATGGTGAGGCCGGCCGTGTCTTTGCGATCGAGGCGTACCTTCGGAGGTACGTCGCAGGAAAGATGAATGACTGAGAACGTCGCTGGAGATCATTCCTCAACCGAGGTGTTGCTTGAAAAAGACCTTGGCTCTGGCCCAAGCGTCCTTCGCTGCGTCCGGTCGATACACCGATGGGTCGGTGTCTCGGAAGAATGCATGAGGCGCTCCGGGATAGGTCTTAATCTCGCCGGCTTTCCCATACTTTTTCAACGCCGTCGACAGGCGCTGGACGTCCGTCTTGGTAATCCAACCATCGTCTTCTCCATATATATACAGCACGGGACAAGCCAGCTTTTGAATCGGTGTGTCGGGATTGGGTACTTGTCCGTAGAACGGAACTGCCGCTTTGATTGCTAAATTGACGCAGGGCAGCATCAGCGCATAGGACCCTCCCATGCAGAATCCGGTGACACCGATTTTTGCTACATCCACCTCGGGAACCGACTTGAGATAGTCCACCGTCGCGTTGAGATCGTTGAGTCCGTCCTCTTGTTTGAGGGTATTCATAAGTTTCCCGGCCTCCCCGGCATCGGTCGTGAGAGGATGTCCGAGGCGTGAATACAGGTCTGGAGCAATTGCCACATATCCTTCACCGGCAAACCGTCTGGCAATATCCTTTATATGCTCTGTAAGCCCCCACCACTCCTGGACCACAATGATGGCCGGCCGTTTGTCCTTGGTTTGCGGAGCCGCCACGAAGGCCCGCATCGTCACCAATTTTCCACTCGGATACTGAACGGTTGTTTCCCGGATTGAATCGGCCATGAGTTACCTCACTCGGAAAAGAACATACGGCGCACCGCTGGTAAAGATACGCTCAGACTCGCACCATATGTCATACGTCATAGATTCTCAATTTCCGGCTACCATCATTTCGGAAATTTTAAGGGTCGGGCTTGCAATTCGACCACGGAATACCAGGTCATTCCCGATCACTTCGATATCTTTGAGCATCTGTTTGAGATTTCCTGCAATGGTGATTTCTTCAACCGGGTAAGCC
>DATIGP010000154.1:0-6878 GCA_035454625.1 Nitrospira sp. | reverse complement strand
TCCCAGCATCCACGGGCCAAGGCTGAGTCGGATGCCTGCCAACAAGTTCCGGTCTTCCCGCCATTCACAGGAGACGGGTCGACCAAGTAACGACTGGAGCGCTTCCAGCACCGATTCCCGTTGCGCCTCGCTGAGACCGTGTGCGCTGGTGGCGACGGCAGGCGTATCAGCCTTCGCACAGGCTGTCCGAATGGCTCGCCGTCGTTCATCCGGAAGCAGGCGCAGATCGTCGAGCGCCACCATCACCAACTTGGCTTCGAGGTCCACACTCGCGAGTCGAGCCAGCAGCCGGGCGGCAAATCGCCCCCCTTGCATGATGGCTGCATCGACCGCTTGCCGTGTCAGGTCGGTCAGCTGCCGCTCCTCCAGCACTCTGGCCTTCTGCCGTTCCTGTTCCAGGGAAACCTGAAGTGCGGCCAACAGCCTTGCCTTCTCGGCGCTCACCTCCTCCAGCATGCGGGTTCGAGCGGCTTCTTTTTCCCGGTTCCATTCCGCTTGCCGATTCTCGTACTGTTCCCGCAGGGCTTGCGCGTCCTTCCGTTGCGTTTCCGCATCGACAAGCGTCTTCCGGATTTCCGCCTTGCGCTCGCCAATGACCTTGAGGACCGGTTGATACAGGAGTCGCTGGAGCACCCAGATCAGGACCAGAAAATTCAAGATTTCGAGCGCAAACGTCGTCCAATTCAATTCCACGTGTCGCCTCTTATGGATTCTCCGTACGGACGCCCTCTATGCCCCGACTCAACCGATCATTTCAGCAGGTACTCCAGCAGCGGATTCCTGAAGAGCACGATCAGCACGATCACCAGGCAATAGATGGCAAGTGATTCGATCATGGCCAACCCGATGAAGAGAGTCCGCGTGATCGCCTTTTCCGCCTCCGGCTGGCGGGCCAGGGCCTCCAACGCTTGCGTGATCGCCCGTCCCATGGCGATGGCCGGCCCGAGGGTGCCGATTGCGATCGCCAGCACGGCGGCCACGGTGGATAATGTCGAAAACCACGTCATGTCTCGCATACAGTCATCCTTTTTCTGACGATAGGTGGAATGCATGTGTCTGGATGGCGCCGGCGAGATAGATCAATGCCAGCATGCCGAATATGTACGTTTGGATCAGGGCCTCGACGATGTGGAGCATCAAGAGCGGAACGGGGACGAGAAACCCCGCCACGAGCAACACCAACAGCGCCGCCATCTCCAGGCTCATCATGTTGCCGAACAGTCGGACGGCAAGGGTCACAGTACGCGAAATTTCGCTGACGATGTGAAACGGCAACAGCAAGGGGGACGGCGCGAGATAATGGCGGAGGTATGGTCCGGCTCCTTCAATGCCGATACCGAACCAATGCACGGACAAAAACACCAGGACGGCCAACGCGGCCGTCACTGATAGATCGCTGGTCGGCGCATGAATACCAGGGATGAGGCCGATGAGATTCGCGGGGAGGATGAATAGCCATAACGTCGCAATGAAGGGGAACACTCGTTCTGCATGATCCGGCAATACCGAACGGATGGTTTCGTCGATGGTATCCACCGTGCCTTCGATTGCGGCTTGCAAGGGACCCGGTTCACGACGGAGGCGGCGGGAAACCACCCAGAAGAAGGTCGCCAATGCCAGCATGATGCCCCATGTGACCACGATCGAGTGCGAGACATGAATCGGTCCGATCTGAAAGACGATTCCAGCTGCTTCTCCGCCATACATTGCGTTACTCCTTGATAAAGCGATAGACGTTGAACGCACCCAGGACGACCCCGCCGATAATCAGGCTGAGCGTCCATCGCATCGAGTAACCTTCGACCATTCCATCCAGCCAACGGCCCAGATACGCTCCTACAATGACCGGCACCACTAGGAGAACGCCCAGGGTGCCCAGGTAGATCGTTTGCGCCAGCAGCGTCGGACGATCCTTATCGGCCTGCCGCATGCGATCGACTTGTTTCGAAATGCGCCGCTGCAATTCATCGTGATTGTTCACGTGGACGCCTCTCGACCGCGGCTCAAATTCCACAATCGCTTGAACATTTCTTCTTCGAGATGACGCAAGCTGTCTTTCAGCTCCCGTAATGCGGCCTCTTCCCTGCGCAATTGTTGCTCCAGCGCCTGGATGATTCGGCCACTGTCCCGGTCGCGCAGGTAGTGTCTGCTGTTGAGATACAGTTCATTATCGACGAAATACAGCAACGCTCCCGGCAGGGCGAGGAATTGCCAGTCCTGGTCGTGCGTGTGGAAACGGGCCAAGCCGAATTGAAGTGCAGTCATCATGCGCTGGTGGCCCGCCATGATCCCGAAGCTGCCGGAGGCATCCTCACCGATGAACATCGTTACACGCTCGACACGCTCGTATTGAGTGGCGCTGTGCAAATGCATGACGAAGTGCGTCATGGCCTGGTCTCCCGCATCGAACCACGCATGTAACAGCCGTCTTCCGGCGCGCCGTCGAATTCGCCGCGGAAAAAAGCTTCGCAGTCTTGAAGAACGACCTCCAGCGGGACCGACGCGCCTCGGATGCCCGTGAACGCAGCCGTGACATGAAAGGGCTGAGTGAGATAACGCTGCAGTTTGCGGGCGCGCATCACGATGCGGCGGTCCGTCTCGGACAGTTCTTCCACGCCCAACATGCTGATGACATCCTCCAATTCGCGGTGCCTCGCGAGATGCTCACGGACGGCCTCGGCCATCGCGTAGTGTCGATCACCCAGAATATGGCGATCCATCAGTTTGCTGCTGGACTGGAGCGGATCCACGGCGGGATAGAATCCTTTGCCGGCCTGGGCGCGCGTGAGAATCACGCTGGTGTCGAGATGGTTGAGAATGCTCGTGACGGCAGGATCGGTCATGTCGTCGGCAGGCACGTAGATCGCTTGGACGGACGTGATGGATCCTTTCGTCGTGGAGATGATGCGGTCTTGAAGCTCCGCGACTTCGCTCATCAAGGTCGGTTGATAGCCGACTGTCGCCGGCATCCGCCCCAATAGGCCGGAAATTTCACTCCCTGCCTGCACGAAACGGAATACGTTATCGACCAAGAACAGCACCTCTTTACCGAGGGTATCCCTCAAGTACTCCGCATAACTTAGCGCCGCGAGACTGACGCGAAACCGCACGCCCGGGGATTCGTCCATCTGGCCTAAGACCATCAGCGTGTGGGCCATCACTCCGGCCTGCTGCATCTCGTGCCACAGTTCGTGCCCTTCCCTGATCCGTTCCCCGACGCCGGCAAAGACAGACACGCCTTGATGGAGAGCCACGATCGAGTGCATAAATTCGGTAATGAGGACCGTCTTGCCGATTCCTGCCCCACCGAACAAACCCGTCTTCCCTCCACGAATGAAGGGACACAGCAAATCGATCACTTTGATTCCGGTCTCCAAAATCCCGCTCGCGCTGATGGTCTGGTGAAGCGGCACCGGCTGACCGAGAATATTGCGAAACTGCGTGGTGCTGAGAGCGGGTCCGCCGTCCAGTGGATCCCCGAAGACGTTCAACAGGCGTCCCAGACAGTCACGCGACACCGGTACCTGCAACGGCGCCCCTGTATCGAACACCCTCGTTCCTCGCTGTAATCCTCCGGAGTTGTGGAGCGAGATCGCCCGAACGTGACGTTCATCCAGATGTTGATAGACCTCAAAGATATAGCGTTCGCCATCGAGCGAGGCAAACAAAGCTTGGTGAATCGGCGGTAAGAAGTCGCAGGCGATGTCGACGACCGGTCCGTGCACGGCAGCCACGACACCTATAGGGTCATGGTCCTTGTGAGGGGTGCCTTGAGGACTCCTCAATCCACCATATGCTCGATTGCGCTGGGCTGGCATGCTGTCACAGATTCGGTTCGATACGGTTTCATCTACACGACGTGACATTTCACCCCTTCTTGACGTCACGCAAGAATCGTACGGGCGCTATTCCGGAGAATAGGTCATGTGAGGACGCCGATACGGCGATAGGTGAGGAATCTTGCGACATCGCTCATTTTCGGCCTGTGGCGTATGGCTACAACAAGAGCCGCCATAGAAAGGATTTGTGAACATCTTTTCTGGCTGTTTGAAGAACTGCTGCACGACTCTCACAGCCGATCCAAAAGTTCTTCTTTCTTGGCACGATAGTCGTCGTCCGAGATCAACCCCTGGTCGTACAACCGCTTCAGCACCCGCAGTCGGTCTGCGAGAGACGAAGATGCAATACCGTATGCCTCTTCTATGCCTTAAGAGGCGGACGTAGAACACTACAGGGTCTCCGGCGCCTCTGTTCGTGGATTGACAATGTCATGTATCTCTATATCGAAGGGGAAGCGAAAAGATGGATTGCCGATGTGGTCTAGCGAATCAGTTCATACCACTAGGTTTATGATATAAGTACGAAGACGGCTCATCTTTGAACGGGACGATTACTCTTTGCGTAGGTGCAAACCGGCGCGGTAGCGGAAAGGAGATCTCGATGCGTTATCTCAGTGTCCTTGTTTGCTCTGTGATGCTTGTCCTCGGCGCGGCAGCCACGGTCGGAGCCGAGGCCGACAGAGAACAACTGCTGAAGGAACCAGGGGTGTATGCCACGTTTGCCCTCTTCAAAGCCTCGGAGCAATGGTGGCAGATGGAGCCCCAGGCTCGTGCCGCGGCGAGTGCCGATGTCAAAAAGATTCTGGAGAAATATGCGGATCGCTTGACGGTAGACCTGTATTTGACGCGGGGATTGTCTGAGCGAGCCGATATCCTGCTTCGGATCCATTCAAAAGAGATGATTCACAATCAGAATGTTCTGGTCGATCTGATGGCGACGACCTTCGGCAAGCATTTCAAGAACGTCGATACGTTGAACGGCATCACGAAAGCGCTCAACTACGTGCCTCATTTCTCCGGAGATTTAAAGGCGGAATTAAAGACGCCTCCTCCACAAGGCAATACCTATGTAATCGTGGTCCCAATCCGCAAGGATGCCGAGTGGTGGATCAGCGAGCAGGATGCCCGAACCAACATGATGAAAGAACATACGGATGCCACCGTGGCCTATCTCAAGACCGTCAAGCGTAAGCTGTATCACTCGAGTGGGCTCGATGATTGGGATTTCATCACATATTTTGAAACGTCGAAACTCGATGACTTTAACAATCTCGTCACCGGATTGCTGAAAGTGAAAGAGAATCGGCACAATCGGGTGTTCGGCAATCCGCTCTTGCTGGGAACGATTCGCCCGCTCGACGAGATTCTGGAGATCCTCGCCCGGTAACGTGCTGGAGAGAAAAGTGATCGCGGGCGGAACGCTCATCGCCGTCCGCCCGCGTCGCCGTACGACACATCGGATTGCCGTTATGCCGCCTTTGGGAGTGACGTGAGATCTATCCGGTGCGATGTCGTTCGGACCGGTGATCCGGAGATGGACACGGTGCTAGATTCAGTCGACAAGGTCCAAATCACCGTTTAAAGCACCGCCATCGCACCCCCTATTACCAGTCCGGCATAGATGACCGAACTCCAATCCATCATCGTGTTCACCTCCTCTCATAGATCGATGACACACCTCTCACCCTCAGAATAGGCCAAGGTCCAGTGGCTCCACGCTCTGTTTGACCGCACAGTGATCATCTCCCCGCGACCGGCTTCCTCGCTGGCCCCACCAGAAGCGGCGGGATCTGATGCGCCACGCGCTTCTCGCGGCTCGCCTTGTTCTTCATCCTCCGTGCGCCATCGTCTGAATGTCTTCCGTCGTATCATGGTTTCCTCACTTCCTTGCGTCGCATACTGCGCATACGACCATTGCTTCTATCGTAGAACCCACTGCTCCTTCGTTGCCGTAGCTTGAGGTGAAACGAGGAGCCGCATCTGGCGATTTAATGCATCGGCTCGGATAGTTGAATCACGCTCGGCACATACGTTCACTCCCTCCTCCTCTTCCGCGAGAGGTCTTGTTCCGCGCCAGCATGTCGAAGTAATGGATCGGAAGAAGCCGAGCAGAGGCTTGGGGCTATCTCTGCCGCCAGTACTCCGTCAGCTGGGCCTTACACCAATCCACCTCGTTAAGTATCAGCAGCAGGCCGACAGGTAAATCGCCCTGTTGAGAAGTCAAGGGGCTGCCATAGACGTGGACAGGCACTCGATTCTTGAGGGCTTGTGACGACCACCGATCCGTTCCCGACACATTGGCCTCCACGTCGTGAATCGCAAAATATGGCGATTGATCTTTTGAGTACGTAGTGCTATGAAAATACAAATCGTGCTACGCAAGAAGGGAGAGGAACGTGAAAAAGTTGGTGCGTTTCGGCGTCTCGCTCGATCATCATCTGTTGGACGCGTTTGATCGCCATATCGAACGGCGAAAGTACACCAACCGATCGGAAGCGTTGCGCGATCTCATCCGGAACAACCTCGTCGGGCAGGAGTGGGACGAGAATAAGGAGACGGTCGGGACGATCACGTTCGTCTATGACCATCATGTGCGGGATCTGACCAGCAAGTTGACGGACATCCAGCACGACTACCATGCGCAGATTTTGTCGGGCATGCATGTGCATCTCGATCATGACCATTGTCTAGAAGTGCTGGTAGTGAGGGGAAAAGGCTCTGAAATAAGAAAGGTCGCCGATGCCCTCGTGAGTGTGAAAGGCGTCAAGCACGGGAAATTGACCATGACGACCACCGGAAAAGGATTGGTCTAAACCCATGCGCGTGTGTGTCATCGATGGACGCGGTGGGGGATTGGGCTCCCGTTTGGTGACGGGGTTGCGGGACACGTTACGTCTCGATTGCCAGATCCTGGCGCTGGGAACCAATCTGGCGGCGGCCGAGGCGATGCGGGAGGCGGGAGCTGAACACGTCGCATCAGGCGTCGAAGCGATCTCCAAGCTGGTGCCGACAGCTGATGTCATTGTAGCCTCGCTGAAT
>DATIGP010000153.1:0-12360 GCA_035454625.1 Nitrospira sp. | reverse complement strand
GAGTCGTATGAATGCCTGGACCACATTATACGATCCGTCCCGGAAATCGCTGAAAGCGGCGGGAACCTTTGTTCGAGAAAACCTGAATGTGGCAGCGCAGTATGGAGACTGGTTGTCGTCAGGGGACGTTGCATCTGAAGATCAGATACCAAAGGGAACGGGGGCGATACTTCGGCACGGGATCCAGAAGATCGCCGTCTATCGGGATGAAGGGGGAGAATTACATCGCTGCTCAGCCGTGTGCCCGCATCTCAAATGCATTGTCGCGTGGGATTCCATAGAACACGGCTGGAATTGCCCTTGTCATGGTTCTCGATTTAATGCGTATGGCAAAGTCCTCAATGGACCGGCGAAGGCCGATCTTTCTCCGATTGAGACGTAACTGCCTGACCAATTCTATAAAAATATTCCTATCTCGAACACCGTCGGCAAGTGTGAAAGATCCCTTGCCTACCCATAGACGTTGCTCACCGTTGCGTCTTTTTAGGTCGAAGCCGTCCGGACCCGGAACGATCAGAGGCCAGGTCCTGTCCATTCAAGGCGAGACGTATATTGTCCGAGAGCCGGACGGCCATGAAGTCATCCTTAAGTCCACCAAAGCCACCGAGGCGCACTCCAGGATCCACATGGGTGAGACCGTCGAGGCGACGGTGGACTCGGCCGGTATCCTCACGCAGATCAAACCCACGAATCGGTGACCTCTCACGTACATGCCCCGCACAGTCGCTCGCCATTTCGAGCTGTCTGAACCAAAGTCAGTACTCGGCAATATCTCGACGTGCGTATGGATTGTAGGAATCAGGTGGACGCCATGATGGCCGCGATCTGCACGATTGGTTGCGAGCAGAGCGTGAGATCGAGATGCGAGAGCCAACCGGCTTTGATTCCCTCCATCGGTATCGCATGGCGTACATCTACACCCCGGGTCGTACGTTCGATCCAGGCGACCGTGAGTAAACCGTCAGAACGCACTTCATAATGCTTGACTCCGACGGTGAATGCGCCCAGAGTGATGCTATGACGTACTGAGCTGCGTCGACTGTCCTATCCCTCGCGCATTCCCCATCCCACTTCGGCGCGTCTGATTCTCCAGTCTCTCCCGTTTCTTCGAAGTACGGCCGTCATCGAGTCCAGCGAGGTAAGAGGCGAAAGCGCCTTTCAGAGGGTTGGTGTCTTCTGCGCCTGGGTGCATGGGGCGCGGACAATGAGCAGGAGGAGAAATCATGATGATTACGATCACGACAAAAGGAGTAGCCCTTTGGATGATGGTGCTGCTCGCTGTCCTGTCCATACCGTCAACTCCCTCTCCTCGAGCAGAGGATTCGCATGTGAAGGGAACCATGATTTTGGATCCCATAGAGAATCTTGGCGTTCCGAGAGGGGAACTTGCCGTACTGGCTCCAGGGGCAGCCGAGGATACGCTCACGGCCTGTCAGGCCAGAATCCCGGAGTTGGCCAGCGCCGGGCAACGCCTGTTGGCGGAACAAAGCTGTGCCGGTGCAGAGCAGACGAGGATGGCGATCCGGTCGGCACCGACATTTTGAACGGATCGTCTAACCGTCCCCTGCTGGAGGAAGAGTGAAACGAGGCACACGAGCCCACTCGTTTGTCGCGTCGAGCTCCCTGCCGGCCCCTGAATGACCGGAATGCGACGAACTCAGAGCGTTGATTGCCAGGACCATAGCCTGGAGTCGCGCATGCGAGAGTCCGACGGACAGCTCATCAGGTTCAAGAAAGAATACGCATGAGGCGGCGAGAGATGGCCAAGGCCGTCTCGTGGACTCACGGTTCTAGTTGAGGGAGGATTTTACGATGAGAGTCAAGAGTCCGCTCATTCAGCAGGCGTTGGGGGGATCACGGTTATTTTGGTGCTTGCTGCGCTCTCCCTCATCTGGCCCGTGATCATGACCCTCTTTGTTGGTATATTCCTGCTGCTCCAATCTTGCAGTGCCGAAAATGAGATTTCGGCGCTGTTGTAGACCGAGGTCGGTAATTACACGCGATCGGGCGTGCGTCCGTCAAGCGCGCGATGCGGTCGGACCTGATTGTAGAATGTCAGGTACCGCGTCACCGCCTGCTGGGCCTCGCGGATGGTGTCGTAAGCGTGGAGATAGACTTCTTCATATTTGAGACTTCGCCACAACCGTTCCACGAACACGTTGTCGCGCCAACGCCCGGTTCAATCCAAGCTGATCTGAATGTCATGAGCTTTCAAGAGCCCCGTAAACTCCTGGCTCGTAAACTGACAGCCTTGATCAGTATTGAAGATCTCTGAGCAGCCATACCGGGCAATCGCCTCCTGCACCGCGTCCACGCAGAAGTGGAGGAATCGGTACAGAGCGACACTATGATGCCTTGAATTCAGCATGGTCAAATTGGCTTTTGAGGCCGGCTATTGAGTCAGCATGGGTACGTGACGAGCAGTTGCTACTAGCTAGTCGTATACGAATCAGCTCCATCAATACCTTCTTCTTTTGATAGTTTGTAGGGTATGGCCTGTTCAAACGGCTCGCCGTCGCGTGCTAGCCTTCACTCCTATGCTCCAGGCCTAGAAATCATAACGCTTTACAAGGTCGAGGACTGCGCATTTGGGAAGAGAGCCATGAAACACACACGCATCATCGTGACTCGGTACGGTGGGCCCGATGCTCTTCAAGTGGTGGAAGAAGAGTGCCCTGAGCCGACGCATGGTGAGGTACGGGTAAACGTGTTAGCCGCGGGGGTGTCCTTGCCAGACATCATGATGCGCGAGGGTATTCATCCCGAGACGCCCGCAGTGCCCTTCACGCCAGGGTGGGATTTAGTGGGTATGGTGGATCGCGTTGGCCCCGGCGTGTCTGGGCTCGAACCAGGCCAGATCGTGGCCGCTCTGCCGATCAGCGGGGCATACGCCGAGTTCGTGTGCCTCCCGCAAGCAGAACTGGTGCCGGTTCCACATGACTTGGATGCTGCCGAGGCGGTCAGCCTCATTCTGAACTACATCACCGCGTACCAGATGCTGCATCGCTCCGCCAAGGTCAGAGCAGATCAGCACGTGTTGATTCACGGCGCGTCCGGCGGAGTCGGGTCGGCGCTTTTGCAGCTGGGGCGCCTCGCCGGGCTGAACATGTATGGGACCTGTTCGGCTCGAGGGGCGTCGGCCGTGTCAGAGCTGGGCGCGACCGCGATTGATTACCAGCACCAGGACTTCGTCCAAGAAATTCATCGCCTCACGGGTGACGGGGTGGACGTCGTCTTCGACAGCATCGGGGGTACGCACATCTGGCGGTCTCGTCAGGCGCTACGTTCTGGGGGGACGGTCGTCGCCTACGGTCTGACGGGCGCACTCCGTGGGGGCCGCTTGGCGTCCGGTCAGTCGGGTGGTCGCCATCGGTTTCGTGAACTCGCCATTTTCGGAGTGTATATTGCCCGGAGCTGGCTACTCTCGGGTCGAAAACGCGTGGTCCCCTACAGCATCCAATGGCTCAAACGGCTGAAACCCGCCTCGTTCCGACAAGATTTGCTGACCCTGTTCGACCTCCTGCACCAACAGAAGATCAAGCCCCTGATTGCGCAACGATTTGCTCTTAGAGAGGCCAGAGAGGCACACGAGCTGCTCGGGACGGGAGGCGTCATCGGTAAGATCGTGCTCGTGCGCCATGAGTTATCGAGTGAGTAAGAGGCCTTCTAATGAAGGCGTACGAGTGACATGCTCCAAAGAGAACACGCCAAGAATACACAGGGCCTTATATCTAGAGACTTCGTATTCTCACGTGAGTACCGATGAAAAACGTTGTGCGTGGAAGAAGCCCCCGGAGGGCCGGAGGCTTCCCTGTGAAGCGGCTTAGTGCTTCAGTGTGTGAGCGCTGATCCACTCCTTCGCCTCAAAGGCGATATTCATCAGCGCCTCCAGATCGTTGAGACCGAATGAGGTGCCGTTACGCCAGGCACCGGCCTGATCTTTGAACGGTCGGGGAAAAGGTCGTGGCAAAGAACGGTCCGTTCTCGCTGACGTTTTGCCAGATCGTGGCCTTGATGTTCCCACATCGCAGCGTCGTTGCCGGTCGTTTGGATGGTTGAGGAATGGCAATGAGTGAACTGATCTTTATGGTCGAGGACGCGCCTGAAGGCGGGTTTATCGCTCGAGCCCTTGGCGCCTCCATTTTCACTGAAGCTGACACCCAGGCGGAGCTTCATGGAAAAATCCGGGATGCGGTGCGCTGCCACTTTGACGAGGGACAGGCGCCCAAGGTCGTTCGTCTACACCACGTCCGCGAAGAAGTCATCGCAGTATGAGGCTTCCCCGCGACCTCTCGGGAAGCGACCTGGCTCAGGCCGTCGAGATCCTCTGATATGTTTCGTTCATTCTGTTTATTTGGTTTATCTGGTTCAACGCCGGACACTAAAGAAACGAACCAAACCAAACAAACCGAGCACGTGTTTTACTCCAGCCCCGTGACAGGAGAGGTCACTCTCCGAGGAGAGTCTATCTTGTCTATTTGGTCTGTCTGGTCTATCTGGTAAACGGCGGGAGTTGCGGGACTAGCGAGACGGGCGAGCACGGGAAAGAGGGTCAATATGGTCGCGAAGTGGGGGGCAGCTGTGACATCGGAGGTCACACTCTACGGGATGCGAGAAGGGCGCGAGTAGGGGGACAGCGACATCATACCTTTTTGGGCATCCGAGGCAGTGAAGGGAGCAGCGTCGATCAGGCGGCAGCGTAGGTTCTGACATCCACTTGGACGCCAGCGCGAACAGCCTCTTCAGCCGTCTTTAGCAAGTGAGTCGTCACAGCCTCGTCAACATACTCCTCGCCACAGTTTCCGCACACACGAGCAGGCACCCCCTTGATCACGACGGTCGCTCCCTCTCGCTCAAGGGTCACCGTCGCCTTGCCGGGGTAGGTTTCACCGGTTCTGCAAATCACGCAGGTCATCGAGCTTTCCTCCTTTTGAATCCCTGCTCCCACTCATCCAGGTTCGGCTGATGATCCACGTTGCCGACAATAGCCCGCTTATTCCCTGGTTGCAATACCTCCGAGGCAAACTGTCGTTTCCCTTCTTGACTGCCAGCGAGCAATTTCTTGGCCTCCTTCCTGACCGCGTGTTGCAAATGCTCGGGCTTGAGCACCTGCACGCCACTGCCGAAGCTCAAAATCCAGCCGAGTAATTCACGAGTGTCGGCCACCTGGAGCGTCATCAGGAGTTGCCCGTTCTTGAGCTTCGTCGTTTGTTGGCTGGGATGCCAGATGTGGTCTTTCGCCCAAGCCGCCGTGGCCTTGTCGAACTTCAATTCGATCGTGATCCGCTTCCCCCGCATGACGACGAGCGCGTCTTCGACATAGGCGTCGATGTCGAAGTGCAACGGCATTTGATAGGGATGGTCCGTGGGCGTCAGTGATTTGATTCGCTCCACCGCAAACATCTGCACGTCCTTGCGCAGATGGCAGTAGGCGATCAGATAGAGCCCTCCGTCCACATAACGCAAGCGATAAGGATCAACTTCCCGTCGAGTGGTTGCATGCCTACCAGCCGAGAAATACCAGCAGTTCCTAACCGGGAGTAAAACCGGGAGTAAACCGATTTGCAAAGAAAAAGGGGTTGCCTCACCTGAGGCAACCCCTTGATTTTAAGTGGTGAGCCGGCTGGGACTCGAACCCAGGGCCCTCGCCTTAAAAGATCAAACTCATGGTTTTTTGGAACGCTCGCTATTGCAATGGTTTCCCCAGTATTGATTGCAATATGAACACGTTACCGTACTCCACTGGTTCTATCCCTTCCCGTGCCTTCCCTTCCATTCCTGCAGCTTCTGTCACAATATTCACCACACTGGCGGGACGTATAAAGTTTGAGGGAGTCGGTGACCTGGGCTGATGCAGATTGGTTCGCCGGAACAATCAAGATCCGCCTAATAAAAACCGATGAACCGCGTCACGCACCCATGAACATCGTTGTGCAACGAGAATTGCTGGCTCTCAAAAAGAATACAGAGCCCTCCCCATCCGACCCGGTCTTTGCCTTTTACCCTCGGTATTTCAGTCGGCCTTTCAACGCGCCGTTATCAAGGCAAAGCTTGCGCCATTCGGATTCCATGACCTGAGGCACTGTTTTGCCAGCAGTCTAGCGAGGCTCGGTGCCAACGACAGGACTCTCATGGAAGCTGGTGGATGGGCTACACCGGCCATGCTAAAGCGCTATGTCCATCTTGGCCCCTCGACGGTTTGGCAGGCGGTGGAGAAGTTGGCTGAAGAAACCGGGGGTAAGGCCGAGAGTAGGCCGTCTCAGAAGGAAAAAGAGTCTGGCCATAAGTACGGCAACCGCCTAAGTGATTACTTTACGAGAGAGCACAGAATAACGATCCTTACATACCAGACAGTTGGTTTGGCCCACATAGGAACCTTATGCGAAAAGGCTGACCTGCGGCTTACGTATTTCAGACGGTCCAACCACAGACAACCCAACCCCACAAGAAACCAGAAAGCTGGATGCTCCTAAAAAGGGCGGAGATGGGGCTGATTTGTCCTAATCCTGGTAGCAAGGTGGTGGCAAATCCGGACAGTGACGGGACGATTTGACTCAGTGCTCATTAGAGCATCTCTCGGCGCTGACCTGATCTACGAGCTATGGCTCAGAGATGCGAATACTACTCGACATCATGGTCGCCAGCTGTGGAGCACTCGCACATAGTTGGCTCGTTCAAAGGCCGCTGGATCCGGACATCGCGTGAGATTCATGCTGCCCTGCATCTGGCGGAGCGATTGATACTCGTGCTCTTCCATCCATCGGACCATCTCCTCTCGAATAGTTTTGAGACGCTCCGGTCCATGCTGGAGTAGCGCTGACACCAGCTGAACTCCATGGGCCCCCGCCATGACGGCTTTGATGGCATCCACGGCGGTATGCACGCCACCACTCACCCCAAGCGTGGCACGCACATGTCCGGACAGAATCGCGAGCCAGCGCAGCCGGAGCAAGAGTTCTGACGAATCGGAAAGCTGCAACCGGGGTATGACCTCCAACGTCTCTATGTCGATATCCGGCTGGTAGAAGCGATTGAATAGCACGAGTCCGTCTGCCCCTAGCCCGTCGAGCTGCGAAGCTACGTGGGCGAAGGAACAGAAAAACGGAGAGAGCTTCACGGCGACCGGGATCGTAACGAAAGCCTTGACCTTGCGATAGATGTCCAGCGCCCGTTGCTCCACGGCCTCTCCATGTTCCGACGGGTCGGTGGCGACGACGTAGAAATTAAGTTCGATCGCATCAGCGCCTGCCTGCTGAATCATGCGCGCATAATCAAGCCAACCGGATGCCGTGGTGCCGTTGAGTGAGCCGATGACCGGCACACAGACGGCTGCTTTAATCTGGCGGATCTGCTCCAGGTACGGTTCCGGACCGACGGAGAGTGCAGAACAACAGGGGAAAAAGGAGGGTGCTTCCGAGAAGGAATCTGTGTGAGCCTCGATCTGACGGAGAGTATGTGCACGCTCCCCACTGATCTGTTCTTCGAAGAGCGAGTGCATGACAATCGCCGCCGCGCCAGCGTCCTCTAGACGCTTCACCATGTCCATGTCATCGACAAGCGGCGATGCACCGGGCATCAGGGGATGCGGCAGGGACATGCCGAGGTAGGTGGTGGAAAGATCCATGCTGTGCTCCCTCTCTATCCCGAAGATGTCCGCTCGTCGCGTCGCGCGGAGGTCGGCGGCACAAGTGTGGCGAGCTGCTGGTAGAGCGCCATCCGGTAGGCGCTCTGCCGCTGAGCCGTAGCTACCAGTTCGCGAAAGCGTTCCGGATCTTGATGCTCGACCATCCTAAATCGGGTCTCGTTGCGCATGAACTGTGTCAGATCCGAGCGGCTTGACACTGAGTCAAGCTGCAAGGCGGGCATTCCTTGCTCGATCCGGCGTGGGTCGAACCGATACAGCGGCCAATAGCCTAATTCCACCGCCAGTTTCTGCTGATCGAGACCAAACTTCAAATCGTACCCATGGGCGATGCAAGGGCTGTAGGCAATCAGGAGCGAGGGCCCGGGGAACGATTCCGCTTCTTGAAATGCCCGCACAGTCTGGGTGTCTTTGCCGCCGAAGGCGATTCGCGCCACATAGGCTGTGCCATATGTCATCGCCAGCAAGCCCAGATCTTTCTTGGGTGTCGCCTTGCCTGCGGTCGCGAACTTCGCGGCTGCGCCCAGAGGGGTGGCCTTCGACTGCTGTCCTCCCGTATTGGAGTAGACCTCAGTATCGAGCACGAGGATGTTGACGTCCTGCCCCATTGCCAGCACGTGGTCCAGCCCGCCATAGCCGATGTCGTAGGCCCAGCCGTCGCCGCCGACGATCCAAACGCTCTTTCGCACCAGATAGTCTGCCAGCGTCGTCAGCCGGCGCGCCTCCGGAGAGGCCAGCGCCGACAGAGTTTGCTTCAGGACCGCGACGCGTTGCCGTTGGGCGGCAAGGCCGGCCTCGCTGTGGCGATCGGCCTGCAATAGTTCATCGACTAATGTCGTCCCCAGCTGTGGAGCGAGACGGCTGAGCAAGGCCCGCGCCTGCTCGCTGTGCTGGTCCAGCGCCAGCCGAAAGCCGAACCCGAATTCCGCGTTGTCCTCGAAGAGAGAATTCGACCACGCCGGCCCGCGTCCATCCCGATTGAGGCTGTACGGCGTCGTCGGGAGATTCCCTCCATAGATCGACGAGCAACCGGTGGCATTGGCTATCAATGCCCGGTCGCCAAAGAGCTGAGTCAAGAGTTTGATGTAGGGCGTCTCGCCGCATCCCGGACAGGCGCTGGAGTATTCAAACAGGGGCTCCAAGAACTGAACGCCCTTCACATCCGGTTTGACAATCGTCCGGTCGGCTTCCGGAAGCTGGAGAAAGAATGCATAGTTGTTCCGTTCGACCACTCGCAATGGACGTTGTGGGCGCATGTCGATGGCTTTGTGCTTAGGATTGGATTTGTCTTTGGCGGGACAGACCATCACGCAGAGATTGCAGCCAGTGCAATCCTCAGGAGCGACCTGAATCGTATAGCGGAAGCCGGGGAACTCGTGGGCTCTGTAGTCCACGGTCTTGAAGGTTGATGACGCTCCCGCTAAGGCTGCAGGCGAATAGACCTTGGCCCGAATCGCTGCATGAGGACAGACCATCGCGCATTTATTGCACTGGATGCAGATGACGGGATCCCATACTGGCATCTCCTGGGCCAGGTTGCGCTTGTCCCATTTGGCCGTGCCCACGGGCCAGGTCCCGTCCACCGGAAAGGCGCTCACCGGCAGCCAGTCACCCTTACCGGTCAGCATGAGTGCCGTGACCGTTTTGACAAAGTCCGGTGCTTCATCGGGAACCAATGGCGCAGATGAGCGAGTCGCCGTGACGTGGTCGGGCAGACGGACTTCGTGCAAATGCGCGAGGGCCTGGCTCACAGCGGTCAGATTCTTCTGCACCGTGTCGGCACCCCATTTGCCATAGGTCTCCTCGATCGTCTGTTTGATCTGGGCCATCGCTCGCTCAATCGGCAGAATCCCGGAGAGGGCGAAGAAACAGGTCTGCATAATCGTATTGATGCGTCGGCCCAGTCCCGCATCTTCGGCGACATGATAGGCATCGATCACATAGAACCGAAGGCGCTTGTCGAGGATCTGCGTCTGGGCTTCACGCGGAAGCTGATCCCAGACCTTGTCGGCGACAGCAGGTGTGTTCAACAAGAAGGTGCCGCCAGGCGCCGCGTACTCCAACACATCGTAGCGCTCGAGAAAATCAAACTGGTGGCAGGCCAGAAAGCCCGCTTGTCGAATAAGCGAGGCCGAGCGGATGGGACGGGGGCTCATCCGCAGATGCGAGATCGTCATCGCGCCGGCTTTGCGCGAGTCGTAGACGAAGTAGCCTTGCACCCAGCGGTCGGTGCCTTCGCCAATGATCTTGATCGAGTTCTTGTTGGCGCCGACTGTTCCGTCGGAGCCGAGTCCGAAGAACACCGCGCGGAGCACCTCAGGAGGTTCAATGTCGAATTCTAGATCGACAGGTAACGAAGTCCGGCTGACGTCGTCCGTGATCCCGACGGTGAAATGACGTATAGGACTGGACTTGGCCAATTCATCGAATACGGCCTTGACCATGGCAGGCGTGAATTCTTTCGAGGAGAGCCCATACCGCCCAGCGATGAGTGTCGGCTCTTCCATAAAGCGGCTCCCTCTCTCGGCACGTCCCTCGTGCAGGGCGGCGACCACGTCGAGATAGAGCGGTTCACCTACCGAACCAGGCTCTTTCGTCCGATCCAACACGGCGAGGGCCCGGGTGGTCGATGGAAGAGCGGCCAGGAATCGCTGCACGTCGAACGGACGATAGAGGCGCACCTTCAGCACACCAACGCGCTCGCCACGTTCGAGCAACCAGTCCACCGTCTCATGAGCGGTGTCAGCGCCTGAGCCCATCAGCACGATTACGTGTTCGGCTTCGGGATGGCCGACGTAGTCGAACAGGTGATACTGACGGCCGGTGAGTGCCGAGAATTGGTCCATGACTCTTTGCACGCGGTCTGGACAGGCAGCGTAAAACGGCTGGCAGGCTTCGCGTGCCTGGAAGAAGGTATCCGGATTCTGGGCTGTGCCGCGCAGGACCGGCCGGTCGGGGGTCAAGGCTCGCTGCCTGTGTGCCTGGATGAAGTTCTCATCGATCATGGCGAGGAGGTCTGCATCCGTCAATTCCTCGATCTTGGCGATTTCATGGGACGTGCGGAAGCCGTCGAAGCAATGGATGAAGGGAATTCTGGTGGCCAGGGTCGCGGCCTGGGCGACACAGGCTAGATCATGTGCCTCCTGCACTGAGGCTGAAATCAGTAGTGCGAAGCCTGTCTGGCGGCAGGCCATCACATCGGAATGATCGCCGAAGATCGACAGAGCATGAGTGGCGACGGTACGGGTGGCCACGTGCATGCAGAAGGCGGTCAGCTCCCCAGCGATCTTGTAGAGATTGGGAATCATGAGCAGCAGGCCCTGCGAAGCCGTGAAGGTCGTCGTCAATGCGCCTGCCTGTAAGGCACCGTGAACCGCCCCGGCGGCTCCACCTTCCGACTGCATCTGGCCAATCTTTGGGACGGTTCCCCAGAGATTCGGCTTCTGTTGCGTGGCCCACTCGTCGGCCAGCTCGCCCATCGCGGAGGCGGGCGTGATCGGATAGATAGCGATCACCTCGTTGGTCCGGTAGGCGACCGAGGCCACGGCTTCATTGCCGTCTATCGTAAGTATTCGTCGTGAGTTCATCGCAGAGGCTTTCTCTTGTGTTGATGACGTCGGGGCACTCATGGGATGATGCATCATATGCCGTACGAGTCGACCGACCCCACGTCGTCGGTCATCGTGATCGCAACATCCCGCACTCCAGACACTCGCCGAACCGCTTCCTCGCACCGTTCCTGGAATTCCATCCCCAGCGGGCAGAACGGGGTCGTGAGGGCCAGGGTAAATGAGACCCGTTCCCCGTCGATCCGAATGTCCCGAATCATGTTGAGACTGACCAAGTCCTCACCCAGTTCAGGATCCTGAACTGTTCGCAGCGCATCCAGCACGCTCTCGATCGTGATCATGGTCTCTGCCGCCCTCTTATCTCTCATAAGGAGTGCTCGGCCGTTGCCGCGAGGACGCGCTGAATGTGCTTGGTCAAGATCTCCGGAAGCCCCGGCAAATCGATCTGCATGAAGCCCCGGACCAGGGTCGAAGTTGCGACGTCGCGCGGGAACCCACGCGTCATGAGATATTCCACCGCCTCTTCGGCGATCGGACCGACAGCGGCTTCATGGGACAACTGACTGCGCGGCGCCGAGTCGGCCGTCAATTCTGGGATGGCGCGGATCTTGGCCGTGTCTGACAGCAGCATTCCTCGGCAATCGAGATGCCCCCGGCTCTCGTTGTGCCGACCGACCAATTCTCCACGCAAATACATTGTGGATCGGTCTCTGGCGACGGCCCGTGAGATCGCATCGGCCCGAGTCCCTTGGCCTGTCAGCTCTGCATAGGAGCCCATATCGATGAGGGACTCTTTCAGCCCTACCATGATGCTGTTGAACTGGGTCCGAGCGCCCGCTCCACGAAGAAAGACGCGCGGATAGGCCTGCGCGGATCGCACGGGACGAAGCAAGATATAGTTGTTTAGAAACGTCGCGCTTTCCTCGACGATCACTCCGGTCCGTGGACGGACGTGAAAGCCTTCCGCCCAATTGTGGATCATCGTGTTGGCCAATGTGGCGCCCTTCTTGAGAAACACTTCGGTCACACCGATGTGCAGGCCTGTTTCGACGCGCGGGTGCAGCGTACAGCCAGTAATGAGTTGGGCTTCGGCGCCTTCTTCCATGATGATGACATTGTGCACGTTCTGGCTGATATTGTTCTCCTGTA
>DATIGP010000152.1:0-6295 GCA_035454625.1 Nitrospira sp. | reverse complement strand
GAGAGTTTAAAAGAAGTGATCAAGCTGTGCGTGGAAGAGTATCAGGGCAGGCTGGAGTTTAAGGACGCTGTAGCTTACCCCACCTCAGTCTATGGGATCCCACCGAGGTTCCTCGTCATTCCTCCGCCGTGATGCCCAATCGAGCAGTCAGGTCAGGCAGCGAAAGGTTTTTCTTGGGCTGCAACTTCGTCAGTTTGATCCCCGCTGCGTCGAGCACCGACTCGATGACGCGCCGCCGGTCAGTCTGATGATGGTCGGAAGAGTCCCGCTCGATTTGCACGACTCGTTCGACGCGACAGGACCCGGGGTGGACCAACACAAAATCGACTCGCTTGAGCGCGATCTGGCGCAACACATGAGCACGCATTTTCCCCGCCGCTTCGACTGTAACGAACGACCATAACGGTACCTGGCAGAACACAAGGTAGTGTTCTTGGACGGCCATTTGCAGGAGGCTGTATAACGCGACTTCGTCGTCAGCGAGGAATCGGGTGGCTTCGACGGTGACTCCCGGAGGAATGACGAACGGCGACAACTGTTTCTTTTTGCGGCGTGCTTTGAGATACCACCAAAGACCGGCGATCACTGTGATGATTACCGCACTCACCAATAGGATTCTCATTCAGCTTACTTTCGTCCTTTGCGCAATCGCTCATACCACCGCGGGCCGTATGGGACGATGCAACCCAATAATCTGGGAGACGACGCCCCCGTCACCGATGGCACGTTGCCGCACTGTTCCATGATGGTCTGATAGGCCAGAACGGCAAACGCGACTGATTCCAGCGCTTTACTATCCCACCCGTGCGATTCAAACGGCGTGACGGGCGCCGGTGCAAAGGTCTCTGCCAAATGTCCCATGATCGTCCGGTTCCGGACACCGCCGCCACCTACGATCACCTCGTCGATTCCTCCCTTGATCCACCGCCTTGCTGTTCCGACCGCTTCAGCCGTCCAGCGGCTACAGGTGGCGAGAAGATCTTCAATCGGTAGCCGACGTGTCTGTTGCCAATTGACCAATTCATCGAGCATCTTGGCGCCGAACGCTTCACGACCGGTCGATTTTGGAGGCGCCTGGGAAAGATACGGATGGGCGAGAAGTTTGGCCAATAATCTTGAGTCGACGCGGCCCTTCCCTGCCAAACGCCCCTCCCGGTCCATCGAGGCCCGGCCATTCGTGGCGCGAGACATAAGGCCGTCGAGGACCATATTGGCAGGCCCCGTGTCGAACGCGATCAGTGCCTCGGAGCCGGATCCCCGCGGAAGATAGGTGACGTTACTGATGCCGCCAAGATTCACGATGAGTCGTGCGCGGCGCGGATGCCGAAACAGCAGCGCGTGGACCCCGGGAGTGAGCGGCGCCCCCTGCCCGCCGGCCGCGATGTCTCGTGGCCGGAAATCGGCCACGGTGGTAATGCCGGTGCGTTCGGCAATCACCGCCGGCTCGGCGATTTGGAGTGTAGAGCGTATGGCGCCGACACCCGTGTCTTTGATGCCATGCGGCAGGTGGTGCACCGTTTGGCCGTGAGATCCGATCAGATCCACATCCTCCGGCGACAATTGAGCCGACCGAATGACTCCCAAGGCGGCGTCGGCAAACCATTCGCCTAAGAGGGCATTCAGGTGACAAATATCCGTGACCGTTCCGGAAAGCGATGCCGACAGAATCCGTTGCTGCAGCGAACGAGGATAGGGGAGGGAATGAAACGCCATCATCTCGACATGGAGGCCCGTTTTCTTACGGGCGATGGTGACCAAGGCCGCATCGACTCCGTCGGCTGAAGTGCCTGACATCAATCCGACGACCTTCATCTCAGGTATCCTTTCATAAACCGCACGAACGGCATGATGCTGAAGCTACGCTAATAGAACTTGTGCGTAGGGTCAAGGAGTCGAATGGACAGGGCCTACCAGGATGTTGAGCATGTCCACCGGCGGCGTTCGTCTCCATGATGTCGTTGACACCATAATATGCGGATGGTACCGTCCCCGCCCATGTTTCTCCTCGATCATGTGCGGAAGCTGCCTGTCTTTCTCCTCCTGCTTACGCCGGCCGTCTTCCTTCCCGTCTCGGGCACCAGTACAGAGGCTCGCGACCCGATTCCCGTCGTGGTCACAATCCCGGTCTTGAAAGATTTGGCTCAGCAGGTCGGTGGTCAGTATGTACGGGTCATATCGTTGTTGAACGGGTATGAAAACGAGCATACCTATTCTCCCAAGCCCACCGATCTGGTGGCGGTCCGGAAGGCGAGATTGTTGTTGGAGATCGGCATGGGACTTGAGGTCTGGGTTTCATCGCTGGTGAAGAGCGCTGGGGGCCAATCACTGCGTGTGGTTACGACCTCCCAAGGGGTCGCGTTGATTCACGATGATGCCGATAACCATGGAGAGTCGCATCACAACGGCACAGCGGGTAATCCTCATATCTGGCTGGACCCCGAGAATGCCGCCACCATGCTGGGCCACATCACTGACGCTCTCATCGAGGTGGACCCACGTCATGCGGAAGAATTTCGAACCAATCAAGCCGTGTATCTTCAGCGGCTGGACGAGTTGCAAAAAGAACTGTCCGCCCGTACGCAGCGGCTATCCGACCGACGTTTCATCGCGCACCATCCGGCTTGGCCCTATTTGGCGAAGCGTTTCAACCTTGACATCGTCGGCACGATTGATAAGCAGTCCGGCACAGAACCATCGGCTCTTCACCTACAGTCGCTTATCGAGAAGATGAAAAAGGAGAACGTTCGAGTTATCGTGTCCGAAGTTCAACTCAGCCGTCGGCTCCCGGAGCTACTGGCGAAGGAGACCAAAGCCCATGTCGTCGTGTTGACGACGATGCCGGGCGGGTTGGCGGGAACTGAGACCTACCTCGACATGCTTCGCTATAATGTGCTCCAATTGACCAAGGCATTGGAGACCGCCTCGTAGTCGTTCCCATCTTGCCCCCGGAAGGAGCTTCGGATTCCGTGTCTGACCCCCGTGAGCCCATCATCCATTTCGACCATGCCTCTTTCGGATTTCCCGGATTCATTGCCCTCAAAGATATTTCATTGGCTATTTTCGAGGGCGAATTCGTGGGAGTCATCGGCCCAAACGGATCAGGCAAGACGACGCTTTGCCGTGCCGTGCTGGGGCTTCTCGCGCCGGTGGAGGGACATCTTCGAATCTTTGACTGCGCCTGCGACGAACTCCGGTGCCACCATCGTGCCAAAATCGGCTACCTGCCTCAAAAAGGGGTTGTCGATCGGAACTTTCCAGTGACGGTGCTCGAAACGGTGATGATGGGTCGTTATGGGGCATTGGGGCTGTTCAAGCGTCCAGGGAGGAAGGACTATGACATTGCGCTGGAAGCTCTCACTCAAGTCGGAATGGAGTCTCACAAGGATAATGCTCTCGGGCACCTGTCCGGCGGCCAGCAACAGCGTGTCTTCATCGCCAGGGCACTGGCCCAACAACCCAAAGTGCTGATATTGGATGAACCGACAACCGGTTTGGATATCACGACCCAGCACAATGTTATTGAATTGGTCCAGCATCTTCATGAGGAACTGCGCCTCACCGTCCTGCTTATTACCCACGACATCAATATGATCCGATCACGGGTGGATCGATTGGTGCTTCTCAAAACCAGACTCTTCGCCGCCGGCACTCCGTCGGAAGTCCTCAAGCCCGAGATCCTGTACCAAGTGTATGGCAAAGAGCTGGTGATTACGGAGAAGGACCTCGTCATCGTCGAAGACTACCACCATCACCACTAGGAGTTGACTGCAGGCAATGCTCGACCTCCTCGCCTACGACTTCATGCAACGCTCCCTGCTTGCCGCCGCGATGGTGGGCGGCCTCTGTTCCATCATCGGTGTGTTCGTCGTGTTGCGTGGACTGGCGTTTGTAGGAGCCGGGACGTCGCATGCCGCGTTCGCGGGCGTGGCACTCGGCTACTTGATGGGATGGCCGCCATTGATTCCCGCAATTCTGTTCGGTCTTGCCACGGTCTGGATTACCGGCTGGGTCGAAGAACGTGGCAGGATGAAGCTGGACGTCTCGATCGGCATTCTCTACACCACGACGATGGCATTGGGCATTCTCTTTATCGGACTGATGAAGACTTACAATGCCGAGGTGTACGGATACTTATTCGGCAGTGTTCTCTCGGTCACTCCTGAAGAACTTCAGATCATCGGAGCGTTGAGTGTGCTCGTGTTGGGCCTCCTTCTGCTGTTTGCCAAAGAATTCTATTTCATCGCGTTCGACCAGGAGATGGCTGAAGCCTCCGGCGTACCGGCGCGACAGATATTTTTTCTACTCCTGACGTTGGTCGCCTTGACGGTGGTCGTCTCGCTGAAAATAGTCGGAGCCATCTTGGTGTTTGCCATGATCCTGATTCCCGCCTCAACCGCCTACCAATTCACCCATAGCCTCGCAGCACTGACCCTCTATTCCGCAGTACTTGGGACTATGACCTCAGTAGCGGGGGTCGTGATGTCGGCATTGTGGGATGTGCCTTCCGGACCGGCCATTGTCTTACTGGCCACCTCGTTATTTTTTATCTCGGTTTTCTTCTCGCCCAAACGTATCCGGCGCGCACGGCCGGCCCATTCGCATTAGGAGATCTAGCTCCGCCTGCGCCACAAGGCGGTGGAATGCGTTCGTAGAGGCGGATGGTCTGCTGGTCGCCTGATCACCAGGCAGTTATGGGTTGATTCACCCTAGTAGAACACAGTATTTTCTTCGCGACCTTGGGTCGTCGTTGTACGGTTGGGCATTCCGCGTGAGTGTCTGCGCCGTGGGATGCCGAGGAGAATCGGAGTCTCGCCTGACTCAGGGATGACCGTGGTACACCCACCTGTATGAGAGGAGGGATTCATGCGTAGGCTGTCATTCGCAGCAGGACTGGCGGGAGTATGGTGCTCGGTTCTCATCAGCCTCTCCGCGCTTCCGACACCGATTCTGGCTGAAGAGTTCGGCGGTACTGAACGAGGAAGTTGGGTATTGGGATTTCGAGTGGGATTTGCACCACTGACCCAACAGCTTTCCGCCAACACCTCGACATCGATCGGCCCGCTCGTTAATTTTCAAGGCCTGTACAGTGTGAACACCTGGCTTTTGGTTGGTATGATGCTTGAGTGGGAACGGCATGGAGTCGGTGTCGAGCAGCCTGACGTGGATCTCGGACATCAGGATACGGTATCGGTACTGCCGACGGTGGAACTACGCCCTGTAAAAATCGGCCGGATCACTCCCTACGTCAATATGAGCTTCGGCGTGAACGTCAATAGTTTCGGTGAAGACACCGCGATTCGAATCAGTCCCAGCAATACCTTTGCCTGGCGACTGGGGTGGGGAGGGGATTACCGGATCAATGAACGGTTTGCCCTCAATGTAGAATGGGCCTACAAACGAAACGACGGCCATACGACCGGTACCGGCGGCAGGAACGATGACTGGAATGCGTCTTCATTCGGGTTTCTCTTCGGCGGGAAGATGTTCTTTTGAACCAGATCTTCTCAGGGCCTGGCTGCCGGCCTCTGCAATCGGTGAGGCGGACGGCGATCGGTCTTCTTACTCAAGATGACTGTTCCGGCTTCGGCTCCATACCATACCCGTCTGTTCTTTCGAGCTGAAGCCTAGTTTTTCATAAAAACCCGGCCGTCGGGTACAGAGCCAAAAAAGCTCCACCTGTGTAAGACGTGGGTGATCGAGGATTCGTCGGACGATTTCGGTTCCTACGCCTTTCCCCTGATACGGACGGTCGACGATCACATCCCAGATCGTCGCGCGATAGGTAAAGTCGGTTAGTACTCGACCAAACCCGATGAGACGATCACCATCCCAGGCGCAGAGGGTCAGGTCGGTATGACGCAGCATTTCCTTCACGTCACCGATAGATCGACCCTTGGCCCATGGGGCTTGGTAGAACAACTCCAGCAGCTGAGATGGGTCAGGAGGCTCGTTATGGGAGTAGGTGACGACAGACTTGAGGGTTGGAGGCATCTTGTACTAGAGTATCCCCCCGAATTGACAGGAGTGTACGAGGAAACCGATGTCAACGCAAGTCCGGACCTGCCCAAAGTGCTTTCAACTCATGTGGCTGAAAGCGGATGAGTTCGAGGTAGTCGACGATGAAACCGTTCGAGCGAAGTGTCCTCATTGCGGCGGCATATCCCGCTTCAAGCTCGTCACTATTGGGACGAATGCCCTCGGCCCAAAGATGGGCCACTAGTGGCCTGTAACAGACAAAGTGGGAGTGATCCGACGCCGCGGATCGGTATACGTCCACTTCACGGGTTTCGCGGCC
>DATIGP010000151.1:0-8441 GCA_035454625.1 Nitrospira sp. | reverse complement strand
ACCCTGGTCCGGGTCGATTGGAACGCAGAGCTCGTGCGCGGGGATCTAGGGAAGGCCGTTCTGCAGCTCAAGCGCGAGTCGGGTAAGGGGCTGTTCGTGGGAGGCGTGAAACTCACGCTGGCCTTGGCGGAGCTGGGATTGATCGACGAGTACGAATTCGTGGTGCACCCCAGGTTAGCGGGCCACGGCCCCACGTTGTTCGCTGGGCTGTCGAGGTTTCTCGACTTGAGGCTGATCAGCCGGCTGGAGTTCGGCTCAGGGGCGGTGGCGATGCGGTACGCCGAGAAGGTAGCCATTGGAATTGTTAGCCCGAATTGGATTGGGACTTTGGCGATGGGTCAGGCGGGACTGGAATGGCAGTCATACATCGAAAGAGCCTGTCGCATACTTGGATGAATTCTTTCCTGTCAAACGGCTTAGCCAAGTATGCGTTGGCGCCGCTGCGCATGGCCTGATCGAACATCTGTCTGTCGTGACTGGCCGAGATCACCAAGATGGGAACATCCGGAGACTGGTTGCGTAGCTGCCGAAGCACCTCAATGCCGTGAACTCCCGGCATTTCCATGTCCAAGATCAGTCCAGTAATGGGGCTTCGTTGGGCTTCCGAAGCAAGGAGCGCAAACGCGGTTTGACCATCGTGAGCGGTGATCACGTCGTACCCTTCGGCCTGCAGGCGGTCCTGTAAGGCCTCGCGGATGTGCGGTTCGTCATCAACGATGAGGAGGCGAGCCATTGAGCGCGCTCCAAGGATCCGTCTTTCTCAGCCAATACGTGAAGCCCTCGCGACGAAGCTCGACCATTCCACTGCGACTGAGACTGTCCATTGCGGTGAACAGCTGCGCCCAGCTAAATTCCGGCGCGTCCTCTAGGACCTCTTCGAGGGTATATGACTCTCCATCTCGAAGCAGATCGAGGAGATGTGATTCAGGCGTACGGAATCGATGAGTGTTGTTCTGAGACGGGGTCATCGGTCATACCTCTCTTCTTTCCCATGTGTCGAGGATGAGTCGATGACGAGCAGCGTGCCTCGCATGATCGGATGCAACTCGCAGTGGTAGGCATAGCGGCCGGGAGGCAAGGGGGCGACGAGGAAGCTACTATCAGGGGGGATAGCGATAGATTGAAACGGGCATGGTTCCTCGTCGATGCATGCGTCGTGTCGAACACTATGGGGAGATGCCGTGGCATTGACCCAACGAATCGGCATGCCCATGGGTACAACAGCCACCGGCGGCTCGTAGTATGGCGCGCTCGATAGAAAGGCGATCTCTATCAGAGGATTAGAGGCAGCGGTCTCAGGTGATGCAGCCGTTGCCGAGATGAGAACGGTGGCGAGGATGGAGAATATGCGCGCGATAAAACCTCTTTCAGATCGCCTCATGGTGGTCTCCGTCCCGAGCTGGCATCAGGCATTTGATGAGTCGACACCCTATACTTGGGTGGCATAAGGATTCGATAGGGAGATGGGGCGCTTCTTATAAAGAAGTCGTAAAGAAGGCCGGCAGGACACCTGCCGTGGCGTGCCTAGTGTCAGGCATCTGTGTCCGTGCAAAACCGATATCCGACGCCGGGGTCGGTGAGGATGAACCGCGGTCGGCCCGGATGTTTTTCGATCTTTTTCCTGAGCTGGCCAACGAAGACACGGAGGTATTGAGCCTGATCCACGTACGCTTGGCCCCAGACTTCCTGAAGCAACATACGGTGGGTAAGCACTTTTCCGGCATGTTCAATCATGTATTTCAAGAGATCATACTCGGTGGGCGTCAATTTGACCGGGTGGCCTTCGAGACTCACTTCCCGTCGGTCGAAGTCCACCGACAGGTCCCCTGCGACGAAAACGGGAGCGGAGCTTGTGGCACCCGCGGCCCGCCGAAGCAAGGATCGTATCCGAGCGAAGAGCTCTTCCATCCCGAACGGCTTCGTCATGTAGTCGTCGGCGCCGATCTCGAGTGCGCGAACCTTCTGTGCTTCTTCACCGATGGCTGATAACACGATGATAGGAAGTGTTGATACGGCGCGGAGCTTTCCTACCACGTCGATGCCACCCATGCCTGGCATCAGCAGATCGAGGATGAGAAGATCTGGCCGCTGGTTTTCAAATGCCATGATCGCCTGTTCGCCTGTCTCGGCCGTATCGACCGCGTATCCTCGAGTTTCAAGATTCACTTTGAGCCACCGACGAATTGGTGCTTCGTCATCCACGACAAGAATGCGTGCGCCGGCGTTCATGACGCCCTCTCCAGCGACAACCGGGAAATGCTGGGGCTTTCTTCGCCTATCGGATTCGTGATAGGCAGCCGAAACAAAAAGATCGTCTCGCCACCGATTGATCGAGCGCTGATCTGGCCACCATGAGCTTCGATGATGCTTTTGCAAATAGCCAGTCCAAGACCGGTCCCTGGCGGCCTAGACGACCCCGTCGACTCTAGTCGATAAAAGCGCTCAAAGATCTTCTCAACTTCATCGGGAGGAATCCCCTGACCAGTATTCGTCACGGACGTTTCCAGCTCTCGGTCCTTGACTGACGCGGCAAGCCGAACAGGAGAGCCGGGAGAGGAAAATTTCACAGCGTTCTCCAGCAGGTTCACCAGTACTTGCTGGATCTGCACTGCATCCACTGAAATGGGGGGAAGATCCGGCGCAAGCTTTATGTCGATGGGCCGATCTTTGATAAAGACGTCGAGGCGATGGAGCGCTCCTTCGACTAGGTCCTCCAAAACGTTCCATTCACGGTGCGGTTGTAGCATCCCGGCCTCCAGGCGGGACATGTCCAACAGATTGCCGACGAGTCGATTCAAATAATCGACTTGCTCCTCGATGCTTGTTAGGACCTCTGCACTCACTCGACTCTGCGGTCCATTAGAGTGCACGCTAAACAGCATTGATTTGATCGTGGTCAGCGGTGTGCGGAGCTCATGGGAAACCGAGGACAATAATGACGACTTGATGGCATCGCTTTGCCGCAAGGCATCCAGTGTCTTCGCTTGGCTGACCTTCAGTGCTTGTTCGGCCTTCAGGAAACGCCAGGTCCCTAATACGGCCAGCGTCACTACCAGGAAGACGACCACGATCTCCCATCGGATCAGCTGTTGGATCCGGGCTTCAGAGTGTTGAGTCAACAGGGTCACGGCATCATTGGCCGTGGTGAGCAAGGCAACATTATCATCGAGGAGTTTCTTGCGAATGGTCTCACGCGTCGCGATCGGCTGAGCGGCCAGAAAAGCTTCGGCCAGGTTTGTGAACTGCGCCAGTAGACGCCCTTGTTCGACCAGTTTCGAGCGGATTTCCGCCGTTGGAGCTGCAGGGAGTGACACAGTGCTGACAAACTGAGTACTCGTGGAACCTCCGTCAATTAGGACACGGAGACGTTGCTCGAGCAGAACCCGCGTATCCTGATGGTGGACCGCGGCGCCTTGGGCGGCCAATAGCAACTCCTTCATGTACCGTTCCAACAACATGCGCTGACGTCCGGCCATATCGATGACCAGCGCGTCAGCTTCTCGATAGTGAAGAACAGTTAATGTGAGAGGAATACTCGCAAGAGCGGTGATGATGAGCAGGCCAAGAATCCCTGCGATCGACCAGCTGTGATTCCGAGTCTTGCTCGACTGAAGAGCCGTGGCCCCATGCATAGCGACCTCTAGGTAAGGCATCTTACCAATGATGCAACAGATTCCTCCAGCCTCACTCAGGCTTTCAATCGCTCGTAGCGCCTTAATTCCGTTGGAGGGTCTTTGATACTTGACTGACATCGTGTGCAAGCACGGCAGTGCCTGGATTTTCAAGCAATCCCGTTTCAAGAAAGAACGACCCTTCTGAATCCTTCTCTGCTTTTTCATGTGCTACCACGGTGCTACCAGGAGAGGACAAACCAGCCCTATCTGGCTCCACGTCACGAGCATCCGGTTTTGTTGGTTTCTTGTGGGTTTAGATTATCTGAAGTTGGTATGACTGAAATTCGTACGCGGATGATCACCGATCCTTCGACTGTCCAGCGCGCTCTATTAACAGAACTCGGAAGGAAAGCGGACTAACGAACCGCAAGTCAGTCAATTCTCATCATTTTCACCTTATTCCCTCAACACCCAAACAAGCTCGAGAATCGTATGGAGGTGTCAGAAACGATTTCGCAGCGCGTCGCTGACCTGTTAACCACGCTGACAACGCTTGTCCAGTGACACCTGCTTGAGCAGCTCGGACAACGCGTTGCGCACGGACTCGACCGTGTACGGATCGTCGGGATCGAGCGCAGTGCCTTGCTTTTCAAAGTATGGCCGCTCCCCCATTGAGCGTCCCCATTCCGTGTCGGCAGCGCGAACGAGCTCTTTCAATAGATAGTCCGAGTCGAGAACTCGTTGACAGTAGTCGGCCAACACGACCAGCGGTTGATCAAAATTGTTGAGTAATAGTTCGCTTGCTTTCACGTCACGGTACAAGACAATTTTGAGCGATCCCACCGCATCTAACAGGTGGCTTCTTAGCCAGGCCTCGATTTCAATCTCAGCCTGTTGCATGCGCGCGACCGGTGACTCGCCTTTCATGACACCGGGACCGGCCGAACGGCCTATGGCCTCTCCGAGGTTGAAGTTACGTCCCTCACGGATTTCCATCCGCCTCAGAGCGTTGTGCGCCTTGCCCGTCACTCGACGCATGGGCCTTCGGTTGACATTTACCTTCTTCGTCCATAAGTCCTGAATCTACCCTTGCCCAATCCTCAGACGCAAGGAGACTGAAGAGGGATAGGGGGCTTTCCTTACAGTCTAGAGAAAGAAAAAGGCGACGTTCTTGGTGTTTTGCGATTGAGGTCATCTTACACACGGATTGACTGTGGCCAGGGCAGTCAATGAAGACTCGATATCAGACAAGATCTGCGTGCGACTGGGATCAGCGGAGAGATAGCCAATAAAGCTGTGGCCGCCCGAATATGACCGAGAAAGCAGGAGGGGGCTGACGCCCCAATCCGTATTGGACGGCAACGTCTGCGAACGAATGAGGCGAATAGCGTTGATCAGCACGTCGGTGGTTGAAGTCCGATAGAGGCCATTCCCTCCGACCGTCAGCGCCGGTGTCGCTACACCGACGATTCTTAACGCGCCGACAGGGGGACTCGGCGGCTGGTTGAATACCAAGTCGTAGGCGGCATTCGTATGAAGGTTGCCCTGAGAGTGGGGCACGACGAGCACGCGGCGGCAGGATGGAGATGCAATCTGCTCCCGATACGTCGCAGCATGGCGCTCGATGGTCGAGGTGTCGATCTGATTGAGGTCTGTCATCGGACCCTGGATTGTAGTCCAACGAAAATACGTGGCAGTTCGCCTGTACGGTCTGCGACATTGCCGGAAGGCGGTTGAGGAGTTCCAACTCGAGTTTCCCCGCGTTCAATCGCGCTTCGTCCAGGTTCGTCGTAACGCCGTTGACGAAAAAGATTGCGGTTCTTGGGGCCGCCGCATTTTGGCAGGCCGGTTGAGGCGCAATTTGACTACGAGCAAGATCCACGGACCACGCCGCCATGATCCATGCCAGCGCCCAAGCGAGCCTGACTCCTGTTCGCGTCATAGACAAGCGCCCACCCATTGATCGGCAGGAAGCAGCGCGAGATTTCGAGCCCGCACGTGTTCGTCTGCCTGGAGATATGCATGCGGCCGAGCCGTCGTATTGAGCAGCCGCGCACGCAGGTCGACGAAGATGAGATGAAAATCGCCAGACCTACGGGCCATCAAACACTCCAATGCTCGAAAGCGCTCGGCCGCATGCGTTACTGACGGCACAGGCTCGCTCGCGTCGATCATGGTCGCCTGCGCCGCGCGGGCAAACTGCCGGAGCGCCCGGTTGGCGTCGCCTTGCACCGCAGCGGGATACGTGGTGTCGACGGTCATCTGCCCGTCTATGGCTCCACCGGCCGCGGGCAAGGCGTTACGCTTTTTTCGCTCCTGACGTCAATTCCAGCTCTTTTTTCAGACTGTCGCCGGTGACTCCGATCGCTTCAGCCACGACCGCGCCTAACGTATGCATGGTTGCGCCTTGCGGTACTTCACGGACACCCTGGCTCATCTCAAGTCCGCCGTTAAAGAGTACGCCAGCTTCCATCGAGAGCTCGGGAGTCTTCACGCTTCCCGTGATGACGGCTGGAACATGAAGCTTCACGCCCTCCGTGGCCACCACGTCTCCCGTGATTTTCCCTTTGCATACGATCTTTCCAGCGGAGATCTTTGCTTGGATCACTGCCTCCTCACCAATTAGCAATGTTCCGTCGGTACGAATTTCTCCTTCCAGGAAACCATCGATCTTCACCGTGCCTCTGTACGAGATAGTGCCCTTAAATTCCACGCCCGTTCCAACGAAGGCATTGATATCCTCTGGACCTCCGCTTTTGGACTGACCCTCGACCTGTTGCTCGTCAGTTGTATGCGTACCGTTCTGTTTGTCTTGTCCCCACATCGGCCTTCCTCCCATAAATAGATAGCTCACCTGATCAACCGGAATTTCTTGCTCCGATCCGGGTTCATCTCCAGATATTGCGGAGGAGACTTGCGACATTGGGACCGGCTGCAGATTCCAGATACCCAGCAAGAGCCTGCGGCATTTGCGAGATCTGATTTGAGTTCATCCCCAGTTTCGACATCACGGCATTCGCATCTTGCATGCTGTTGATGTTCGAGAATCCTCCGACGGACTTGCTCTGGCTTAGAACCTCATTCATGTTGGGCACTGCATTCGAGAGCTTAGCGCTGTCTGCCGCGGGCAGCTTATTTTGCGCCAGGTTCAAAAGTGCGCCCGATCCTCCGACCGCTTGTACGAGCGAAGAGCCGACTTGCTGCATGACCGACTGAACCATTGGATTGCTGGCCAGACTGCTAAGCGCAGGCATACTTGAGCATCCGGCAGAGATTATCGTGAACAAGAAAGCAGCGGTGAGTGTGGTAAGGGCAGCTTTCATAGAGCCTCCTTGTTATTGTGCCTCGTTACTGCAATGGAGTGCGGACTGGTCGATACCATAGGGCGAAGATTTCGCCTACTGTCAGTTGTGACAGGAGGACGCCCTCGCATCGGACTTACCCAAGTAATGCTGTTGGTTGCCCCCGATTACTGTCATTTTTGACAGTTTCCGCCTGTCGTGAGATGTGGTACCCACCTCACCATTGATCGCAGGGCAGATATCCGGTCTCCCGATCCTTGATTCCCGTGGTCGTAACGGCGATTAAAACGTGCTGATTTGCAGGGCGTCTGATGCGAGATGGAAACTCAACATAGATAGTTCGGCTACCTCTAGCAACTGAAGATGTTGAGAGTACACAGGAGGTGTACTTATGGACACTACGAGCCTGATCATCGATCTGATTAGCGGCGCCGTCGGCGGTAACGCCGCAGGGGCGGCCATGCCGGACAAGAGTCTCGGCACGCTGGGAAACACGATTGCGGGGCTTATCGGTGGTGGCCTCGGCGGACAGATTTTGCAAGCGCTGGTACCGGCCCTCTCTGGCAGCGGCAGCTCGGATCTCGGCGGGATCCTCGCCAATATTGCTGGATCTGGGGTTGGCGGGGGCCTGCTGATGGCCATCATATCGGTAATCAAGAACGCGCTTGCGACGAAAGCCTAGGCGAGATTCTCTCTGGGTGGCGTCGCGACATGGCCTCATGATTCTCCTCGGTCTGCGCCGAGGAGAATCAAAGGAGGTAGTCATTCATGCAGATTCTGCAGAATCCGAGAAGAGGCTCACGGGTATCGGCGGCGCTTTTCGCTCTGATCGTTACAGGTTGTGCCGGGATGCCCCCGGACTTCGAGACGCCGAAGGTCTCGATTGCCAACATTGAGCCGAAAGACATGACCCTGATGGAGCAGCGCTTTGATGTACGGCTCCGAATTCAAAACCCGAACAATTTCGATCTCGGAATCAGCGGTGTCCGCTTCGACATCGCCCTGAACGGGAAAGAGTTCGGCACCGGCATGTCCGGCGCAAGAGTGACCGTCCCGCGGTTTGCCTCCGAGGTGATCAGTGGGGAAGTTATTACCGGGCTGGGTAGCATTCTTCGCCAGGCTCAGGGGTTCACTTCCGGCGTTACCAAGGTTCAGTACAGTCTCAAGGGGAAGGCCTTCGCGGAGTCTCCCTCCAGTTTCACGATTCCCTTTGAGGATGTTGGAGATATTGACTTGAATTTCGGACAGTCGGCTGCTGAAAAGTAGTGACAAACATTAAGAGAAGGAGGTTGGTATCATGAACATTCTGTTAATTGGAATTGTCGTCGGTCTTATTAGCGTGTGGGGCTTCGCAACTCCTTCGTTGGCAGGAGAAACCTCTGCCGCGATGGAGAAAATGAAGGGAGAATCCAAAGCCCTCGTCGAGGAAGGGAAAGGACAGACGAAGGGCGCGATCGAGGACGTAAAGGGCAACAAGACGAGTGCCGAGGTGGAACGGGCAAAAGGCACCGCAAAGGCCGAGACA